>NZ_JBFTQH010000004.1:0-318579 GCF_056398905.1 Rhizobium sp. 01T417
GGGTGTTACCCTCTTCAACGAACGCAACAACACGGGAACGCAACTCGATCGGATGTGATTTGCCCATGACCGGTCTCCTTCCAGCTACGAAGGAATCACAAATCGGCCGATTCGAGAACCTGAATCAAAAAACGGGCGACGCGCTTTAGTTCCTCACCTGTCGTTCCATTGCTCCACCGTGATTATGAGTTGCGCCTCGGCCTCGTCGCCCTCGCTCTCGGCGTCAACACCTTCTTCCGCCTGGTCACCACGATACGCCTGCTTGCCCGTTGCTCTCTCGATGAGTGCGAGAAGCCGCTTCTGCCGCTCGGTCATGAATTCCGCGAACCTGTCGGCTCTCAAGAGCGACGGCTCAATCAGATGTGATGCGAGATAGCCGTCCAGTTTGGCGATTTCGATCGGCGGCGTGGAACCTGTGCCTTTTTCCAGGGTGGCTAGATACTCCGAAGGAGCGACGCCACCGATGATGCGATTGGTGCGATAGGTCAGCGGCGTCTTGTTGATGATTGAATCATAGACGTCCGACTTGATTTTGTTGTCCTCGCACCACTTCTTCGGAAAGATGTGATGGATGTCGACACTCTCGCCGAAAAAGGAAGTGTGGTCGAATTTTAGACCAGATCGGAAGTCGAGAGCGCCTTCCTTCATCAGCAGCGCGTTCATGCCCTTGTAGGCTGCCGAAAGGCGCATCCGCATGGTTTTAAGACGATCCGCACGGAATGTCGTGTCACTAACCGTTGAAGGTACCGCGCCACCCTCCAGCCAGACGGGTACCTCCATAAAGTCCTTGGCGATCCTTGTATCGACCGCTGAACCATAGAGCTCCCCGAAAACGCCGTTCCAATACCACTGCTGCAGTTTCTGCTTTAGTGTCGCGTGGTGCAGTGCCGTTTCGTTGAGCGCGAGAATCGCAGCCAGCGGCACTATTTGCGACTGGTAGGGCAGGTCCTCGACCTTGTAGATATTCAGCTCGAACAGGAATTTGGCGGCACGCTCGAAGCCTTTTTCTGCCTTATCGCAATATGCCTTGTAGGCAGTGAGCGGCAGATTGAGGAGTGCCTGTCTATTGCCTGTTACCTGTGGCAGGTCCTTGCCTTGTTTTCCTTCGGATTCGGCTGTGCGTCGCCTATCAAATGTATGGAACAGCGAAATGACCTGCAGGAGGTCGGTGTTCGCTACGTTAGCCAAGATACCGGTATCCCGTCCGGCCGGACGGAGGGTTTGCGCAAGCCTCTGGTGACGACCTTTCTGACCATCGGCACCGTACCAGTCCTTACGCAACTCGAACCCGTCCGCTGCGTACATAGCAGTTACAAGCTCAAACGCGTCGAGCGGCTTACCGCCGGTATTGACCTTTTCGAAAACAGTGCAGACGGCTTCCTTGGTAGTCCCCTTGTCCAGGGTGATGACCGGTACTTGATAGGACTTGAAATTCTCGAGGACTTCCTTCTTGAACGTCTTCCACTTGTCCTTGGCAGCCTTCCCGTCTTCCCCTTGCCAATGGTCGTTGAAACCATCCTGCCAATCGTCCCAATCGAACACTTCGGTCAACGGGAACATCATTGACGCGTATTCATGTTCTCGAGACGAGAGATCGAGTTTTACCTCTCGTCCGAAATCGGTCCGTACGATCCTGTCTTCCGGCACACCGGCAATCGCATCTTCCCTATTGGCGTCGGCGTCGAGTGCATCATTAATATCGATATAAAACCAACGCTTCACCCGCTTGTTTTTGGGCGTGACTGTCTCGACAACCTTGTTGCGTAGGGTGACCTGATACAGGGATGTCATCCGCTGCTGGCCATCGAGCAAGAGCGACGAAGGCAAAACACCCTTCGCTGAATCTGGCGCACCTTCAACCGGGCGAGGTTTGAAGCTGACGTCTCCGCCCGTCTCCAGCGTCATTAATGCGCCGACAGGAAAGGCGCGGGACACAGAGGCGACCAAGCTCTTGATACGATCCTCGTCCCACACCCAGCTGCGCTGAAAATCCGGCAGCTGAAGGGCGCCCTTTTGGCAGTTGCCGAGCAGCTCATGCAACGAAAATGGATTTGTCTTGAACGTTGTGCCCGCCATCATGCATCCTCCCCATGCCGCCAGCTTTCCGTACTGCTCCTCATTCGCAAAGGCGTTCGGAACCGGCAAAATCCTACCGTTCCATAGCTGCTGTAAAGCCCTGGACCTAGCGGTTTTTCACAGTTTTGCCCTTGTTCAGTCTCCGGCGGTTGGGCGACCTCCGGTGAAAGTCAGCGGAATTCCTCGGAAATAGCCAGAATCTCTCTCGATGGAGTCCCGTAACTTACAAGCCTCACGTCAAGATCGAAGGTCCGCATCAATTCAAGGGCTCGCCGTATGGCGGCGTGAATCCAGCTGTCGAGATTGCCGAAGGCGCCACCGCCGAGAAGTGTCAGGAAGACGACATTTGATGCGCCGCGTTGCGAATTCAGAACCGCTGCCCACATGGTGGCCTCGTATGCAGCTTCCAGCACCAGTGATGCGAACGTCTCCCAACGAGGAGATGGCACGTCGCTGTAAGCAATCGGGAGCGCCGAACAAAGCGCCTGTGATATTTGATACCGTTTCGGAGCCTCTACTTCGGTAGCTTCCACGTCGCTGTGTAACCCAATCCGAAGCTTCCCTCGCAGGATGTCTATATCGTCTGGAGCAAGCGTTCGGAGATGCCGCGTGATCGCACCAAGTCCCTCCTCTTTGCACAAGGCGTAGCCGTTCTTCATCGTCCAAAGATCGCTTACAGGCAGTTTAGTCCTGCTGCTCAACGCCGCGCCAAGGTCAGCAAGCCCATCGAGTTGTCTCCTGGCGGTCTGGCCCTCGCTGCCGTCGACGGGAACGAAGTAATTCCGATAAATGGTCGCTGCGCCTGCCGCAATGGCGCAAGCCGGCCCTTGAGTATGGTCGTGTTGATATCGTGTCACGCCCTGTTCCGGAGTCACCTCTGGCGAAAGCATCTCAAGCAAATTGAACTGTGATGCCACTTGGAATAGTGCGCCGGCATTTTTGAAGGACCGGTGCATGCTCCGTACATCGCCAGTCACGACATTTGTGCGGATCCGACCGGGCAACCCGCCCCCGGATTTTGCCTTCTCACGAAGGTTCTCAAGGGAAATCAGTTCAAGGTCGCCAGTCACATAGCTCTCACCGTTGACCTGGGAGTGTAGTCTCCCGTCAACGACCTTGAGCCGTGAACGGGTTTCCTCATAGCTGGTCTCTTGGAACCCGGTGAGCTTTTCGAACCAATCCATCATCCGTTCTACCCCTGGCTACATTGTCGAGTAAATACGGAGGACGTAAGCTTTTGCTGGTGAGCTCACAGACTGGCCCTGTCGAATTCGCTTAGCTGCTCCCAGTATCGACCGGACACCTGAGGACGGACAAACACGGGAGTGATTGGCTGGATTTAGCTAGCGCAGACATCAAAGCAATCGTTTGGGATAACCTTTAGATAGTTGGAACCACTGATGTCGTGAGCGCGACGGGGGAAGTGGATGATGATGGAAAGCCGCTTTTTCGGGCGCGCTATACAGGCATGCATGCGCTGCGGCATTTCTACGCGTCCCGGTGTATCAATCGCCCGGCGGATGGCGACCTGGGATTACCGCCGAAGGTCGTGCAGGAGAGGCTTGGCACTCTACTATCGTGATGACCATGGACGTGTATGGTCATCTCTTTCCGCGCGGTGACGACGCAGATGAATTGGCAGCTGCCGAGCGTTTCCTTCTCGGCGGCTGAGCGCGACAAGGATGCGGCATGAAGCTCCGGAAGCCTTGTGCAGAATGGCTTTGAGGCGGATTGAAAATGCCAACTCTGTAGGAAAGCTGAACTTTGGGATTCTCTGCCGAGCGATGCAAAGCGCACTATGATTCTTGCAAGCGGACGATCTGGAAGATCGCGTCCTCTCATTGAGGCGGAGGAGCAATCACGCCATCGGTCGGTGCAGCAGGCGTCGAGGTGCTACAACCTTGCAACCCGGCGCAGCGGACGCGCTCCCCGCGGATATGGCTCGCTCTGGCGCCACTTCACGACTTGAGATCGTTAGCGTGCTGTCGCTTGCCTAAGGATTTGAATCGCATGTCTCCCTTCCCATCTCGATATTTAACCTTGCATTTCTGGATCTGAACTCCATAATTGCAAGGATGATCCGCAGGCGAAAAACATTAGAACTCATTGAGCTCATCGATTCCAATCCGGCCGTCGCTTTGCTGGGACCTCGACAGGTAGGAAAGACAACGCTCGCATTGGAAATAGGCGAACAGCGGCCGTCGATCTATCTCGATCTGGAGTCGGACGCCGATCGAGCCARGCTCTCCGAGCCGGAGCTCTACCTTTCCGGTCACGAGGATAAACTGGTTATTCTCGACGAGGTCCACCGCCTTCCGGACCTCTTCCAGGCTCTTCGTGGACTAATCGACAAGGGGCGGCGAAAGGGATTGCGCAGCGGCCGTTTCCTTTTGCTCGGCTCGGCCTCAATCGATCTCCTGAAACAGTCCGGCGAGAGCCTAGCTGGACGGATAGCATATTTGGAGCTTGCCCCAATTGACGGCCTCGAGGTCCACACGACTGAGCTCAACACGCTGTGGAACCGGGGTGGGTTTCCTGACAGTCTTCTGGCCAGGACAGATGCTGTTAGCCAGCGGTGGCGCCTTGATTTCATTCGAACGTACCTAGAACGGGACATTCCGCTTCTTGGACCAAGGATCCCTGCCGAGACGCTACGCCGATTCTGGACAATGCTCGCGCACCATCAATCCAGCCTTCTCAATGCGGCAGACATCGCGCGCGCACTCGGCGTCGACGGAAAGACCGTTGCTTCCTATCTCGATCTCATGGTGGATCTGCTTCTGGTGCGTCGGCTCGAACCCTGGCACAACAATGCGGGCAAACGCCTGGTAAAGTCGCCGCGTGTGTACGTTCGCGACTCCGGGCTGCTCCACAGTCTACTTGGATTGACAACGCTCGAGGATATTCTCGGGCACCCGATCGCCGGCGCCAGTTGGGAAGGATTCGTGATCGAAACGCTTCATGCCGCTATACCAGTGGGCGCACATGCGAACTTCTATCGTACCGCTGCCGGCGCCGAGGTCGACCTCATTGTCACTCTGCCCGGCGGGCGCCGTTGGGCAATCGAGATCAAGCGAAGTCTCACTCCGAAAGTGGAACGCGGCTTTCATAACGCCTGTCTGGAACTGAAGCCCGATCGCCGCATCGTCGTTTACCCAGGGTCCGAGGCCTATCCTCTCAACAACGAAATCGAGGTGCTGCCGTTGCGACAGCTCGGTGAGGAACTCACGCATCTTCAGCTTTGATAGCGAGCGCGTCCGCTATTTTAGTGTGATTTCACCAGACCGGAGAAACCAGCGACAGCCAGAAGGCTGAGGGCCCAGCCGATGACCGACTGGAAGAAAAAATATCTCAAGGAGAACGTGCCATTTGGTTTCATCGAATCCGGTCGCCAGTATTCCCTTTGACCGATGGACGCTACCGGCAGGAGGACATCCAGCGAGTACATTGGCGCATTGAACTCCGGGTAGCTGGCCGCTTCCGGCTGATTGCGGAAGCAAGTGAGCTGGTCTTCCCCGACCGCGGCACGTCCAGCCAGGTCCTGTCCGGTTGATGGCATATAGCGGATTTCGGTTCGCGGGAGATCACACATCGTCCACTCGGGGGAACGCAGAACGATGGGATTGTTCGGTTTCATTGCACCGTTGCGATAGGCGAATGCGAAGACACCCGTGCCGATCGCCCAGAAGAGCATCAGCCAGACCAGCACCAGCAGAGGCTGCCGCCCGTAACGAAGGGTGACGGCAAGCACACCGTCGACAATCGCCAGGCTTGCCCGCAAGATTGGATTTTTGGCACGCGCTCGGCGCGCACGTCGCTGCAGTCGCTCCTTGGCGATCAAGACCGCACGGGCATCCTCGTCATGGCCCATTTCCCGCAATACCATTGACAGATGCTCGTAGGGCTGCGGCCAGAAGTCCGCGTTCCACCGTTCTGGCGTCTGACGCGATAGCCAGTCGAGCCGGCTTGCCGCATCGGCTGGCCCTCCAATGAAAGCACCGTACCGGCAGCGGTTCAAAAGCAGGTCGCCAGTCTTGGGCCAGCTGCTCTGATCGTCATCGATCGCGCCGATCGTCGTCGCAGTGAGGTCGAGCGCACCCTCGACGGATGCACCTTGTCGCAGGAAGAATGCGCCGTCGATGATGGCGCGATTGAGCCGCAGCGCATTGCCGTCGGGCTGCGAAAGTGATGCGGAGGTGCAATTGACGTCACCTCCGAAGCGGGCACCGAGCAGGCGCGTTTCGCCGACGATGGTCGCCCCACGCAAGGCAAGGTCGCCCCCTGCCACGATCGCGTCTGCGTTCAATGCGACTTCGCCCGGGCGTTCAATCTGTGCGCCGACCGCATTGACGTCACCCCCCAGGCGCGCCGCCGAAAGATTGATGCCGCCACGCACATTGGCGCCACGCAACAGGATGCCACCGCGTGTTTCCAATGCCTCGGCGTCGAACGCCATATCGCCGGGCGAAGCGATCGAAACACCATCAGCCTCAATGCTACCGCCAATCCGCGCGCCGGGAAGGCGGATTTCACCGGTTACAATCGCGCCGCGAAGCGAAAGGACTCCCCGTGCTTCCAACCTGTCGGCCTGCAATCCGGGCAGGGCCGAACCGTCCAGGAACAGATTGTCGATAACCGCCGAGCGCAGCACCGGCGAGGCGTCGAAGTGACAATCCTTGAGGCCGATGTCGCGCGGTATCCGGCACCCCTCCAGGTCGAGAATGCCAATGATCCAGGCTCCGCTCAGCCTCAACCCTTTCTCATGCAAACGATAGGCACCGTCGCCAAGAATGAGATAGCGCAACAGATCCGCCCGCACCGTCCGCTCGGGATCTTCCTGTTCCGGCCGCAGACCGTCGCCCAATCGGTCGAAGTCTCCCAACTGCAGGTGTGCCACGACCTTCGTTTCAGCGGCGCTCAGCGGATGAAAATCGGCAAGGCTGGGTAGGACGGGAACATGAGATCCCGGTTGGGGCGCTTTCTGGTTCATGAAGCCGGCATCCGTCTGACACCGCGTGAAGATCTTGCTCGAACGCGGCTTTGCCGGAGTGGATATCTTCCGGGGCTGCAAATCGGTCGATCGACAAGTGAGGCATGGCAATTCATGACGATCGTTCTCCTCCACCATGGCGTTCGCGCCGTGAGCGACTATGTGCCTTGGCCGCAGGGTAAACGTGACCCAAGACATCGATCAAACTGTGGGGCTCCCGCAGGACCTCGGTTCCAACGATATCGGATCGTCGGTCGCTTGGAAACGCGCCGGGGCGGCTCTTTTCCAGCCCCGTTTCATGATTGATTTTCGTCGTTTGGGCGGCGGGTCAAGAGATAACGCCGAAATGCGCCGAGGCTATCCGCGGCATATAGGACCAGAAGCACAGTTTCTGGCCCTCAGAATGGTTGTCGTCACTTCAATCCTTGCTTCGCCTATACTTGACGGCCCTATGCAAAGGGCGCTATCAATTCCGAACATCGAAAAAAATCAGGCGGTTCGGCCTCACCGGGATGACATCCCGCGTGGGGTTTTTTCGTTCATAGGTGCTTTTTGGACACTCGGACGGTTGTTCAGGTCGGCGTATTGTTTTCCCGCTCCGGTCCCTACGCGGATCTGGGCGAGCAGGGCTACGCTGGCACAATGGCTGGGATCGCCGCAGTCAATGCACGCACAGGCCTGCCGTTCCGGCTTGAGGCCAGTGTTGCCGATCCGAAGGGAAATACCGATCGCTATGCTGCGCTTGCCGCCGAGCTGGTGAGCGGTGGCGAGGTCCGACATATTGTCGGCTGCACGACATCCTGGAGCCGCAAAGAGGTCATCCCGGTCCTGGAAAAGACGCAGGCACTCCTCTGGTACCCCTGCGTCTACGAGGGGTTCGAGGCGAACGAGAATGTTGTCTATGTCGGTGCCTGCGCCAACCAGCACATTCTACCGCTTCTGGAATTCGCCCTTCCTGCCTTCGGCCGTCGGGGTTTCCTCCTCGGCTCAAACTACATTTGGGGCTGGGAGACCTGCCGTATTGCTCGTGACGTGATCCTGCGTTCCGGTGGCGAGGTCCTCGGCGAACGGCACGTTCCGCTCGGCGACGCCGATATCGACCGTATCATCGATGAAATTCACCGCAAAAAGCCGGATTTCATCCTTAATTCCCTGATCGGACCCTCATCCTATGCTTTCCTGCGCGCCTATCGCGCGCTTGGCGAGCGCGACGGCGATTTCGCGCCGGGCCGTCGCCCGGTGCTGAGCTGCAATCTCGGTGAGAACGAGATCGTCAAGATCATGCCCGCGGCCGAAGGGCACTACACCACAGCCACCTATTTCGAAACGCTGGAGACGCAGGAGAACGCGCGCTTTCTCGCGGGACTTCCCGAAGACGCTCGCGCAGCCGGCATATCGGCCTTCTTCGCGCAGGCCTATTCGGCGGTTCTGCTGATCGCTGCCGGGATCGAGGTCGCAGGCGAAGCGGCGGCACTCGATGTGCTCGAAGCGGTCAAGGCACGCGCGGTCGAAACGCCCTTCGGCCCGTTGCGGATCGACCCGGCCAACAACCACATTCACGTGGTCGCGCATGTCGCTCGGGCGACTGCCGGCGGCCGTTATGATATCGTCCGGCAAGGACGCGACGCGATCGCACCGGATCCTTTCCTCATCCGCTCGGCGCTTGCCGTTCCCGCAATCGAAACCGCGACGACGCCGTCCCGACCACAGCTGAGACTCGTCTAATGAACAATGGCTTCATGACGCCTTCCTTCGAAGGCCTAAGAGCGCTGATCCTGCACCGCCAACACGCCAATACCGAGGCGCTGGAACGCCAGTTCGCGCGCATCGGCGTCAGCGCCGTGACCGTCTGGCCGGAGCTTGCGGCCGAACAGTCGTTTCAGGATTTCGACGTGCTGATGTTCGACGCAGACATGGGCTATGATGAGCAGTTTCCCTGGAGCGCCGGCGAGGCGCCCATTCCGACGATCGCCCTGATCGGCAGCGAAGCGCCGGGACGGATCACCTGGGCCGTCAGCCACGGCGCCGACGCGCAGCTGCTGAAGCCGATCGGCAGCTCGGGCGTCTATAGCGCGCTGGTCATTGCCACACATGCGTTTAAACGCCGCAAGTCGCTCTCAAGCGAGGTCGCAACGCTCTCCGAACGTTTGGCGAACCGGGAAAACCTTGCCGAGGCCACCGCGATCCTGATGGTGCGGGAGCGGCTGCCGGCCGACGCCGCCTATGCGCTGCTTCGCCGCCGCGCGATGGACGAACGCCGAACGATCGACGAGGTCGCTCAAATCATTCTGGAGAAAACCGGGTTGAACGAGGGCAAGCGCCGTGGCTGACGTCGCCATCTCCGTCCCTGTTGCCCCGACACCCGGCGTCTTTCGCCGCCTCCTGAAGCGCAAACTTGCCGTTTTCGGGCTGATCGTCATTGCACTGATCGTTTTCGCTGCAGTGTTTGCGCCATGGATCGTTCCTTACAATCCGGATGAACAGTTCTTCGAAGGACTGACGCTCGAGGGCGCGCCGCTCGCGCCGACCGCGCAGTTCTGGTTCGGCACCGATCTGGTCGGCCGCGATCTCCTGAGCCGCATCATCTACGGCGCGCGAACCTCGCTGATCATTGGCGTCATCGCCAACGGCGTTTCCGTCCTCATCGGCTCGGCGGTCGGTATCACTGCCGGCTATTTCAAGGGCTGGGTGAGTACTGTGCTGATGCGTTTTACCGATCTGATGATGGCATTTCCGGCGCTGTTGCTTGCCATCGTGCTTGCGGCGATCTTCCGCCCGAGCCTCCTGATCGTTGCCATGGTGATCGCCATGGTCAACTGGGTGCAGATCGCCCGCGTGCTCTACACGGAAACGCGTTCGCTTGCCGAGCGGGATTTCGTAGAGGCTGAACGGGCGCTCGGAGCAGGGACTTTCCGCATCCTCACCCGCCACATTTTCCCGCATCTGGTATCGACCATCGTCGTCTATGCGACGCTCGGCATTGCAACGACGGTGCTGCTCGAGGCGACGCTCAGCTACCTCGGCATCGGCGTCCAGCCGCCGACGGCCTCCTGGGGCAACATCATCTTCGAGAACCAGACCTATTTCACCAGCGCGCCCTGGCTCGTCTTCATTCCGGGTTTTGCGATCATCTTGCTCGCGCTCGCGTTCAATCTCGTCGGCGATGCCCTGCGCGACATCCTCGACCCGACTCAGCAGGGGCACCACTGATGATCTCCTATATCGCCCGCCGCCTGCTGCAATCGGCGCTCATTCTGGTCGGCATCAGTCTGGTCACCTTCGTGCTGCTTTACCTTTTGCCGGCCGATCCGGCCCGCCAGATCGCCGGGCGCAGCGCAACGGCCGAGACAGTGGAAAGCATCCGTCAGCAACTCGGGCTCAACCTGCCATTCTACCAGCAGTATCTGCGCTATGCGACCGGACTGCTGCACGGCGATTTCGGCCGCTCCTACCTGCAGAAAACCGAGGTGGTAGAGCTGATCGCCTCGCGCCTGCCGGCAAGCCTGCTTCTGATGGCAGGGGCGATCACCTGCGAACTCATTCTCGGCATCGCCATGGGTCTCGTCTCGGCGCTGCGCCGTGGCTCGGGGCTCGACAACGGGCTGATGCTCCTTTCCTTCGTCGGCGTTTCGGCGCCGCAATTCGTTATCGGCATCCTGATGCTCTACGTTTTTTCCGTGCAGCTCGGCTGGTTTCCGATCGGCGGCTACGGCACCTTTTCGCATCTGGTGCTCCCGTCGCTCACTCTCGGAGTGCTGGGAGCGGGGTGGTATGCGCGCATGATGCGTTCCTCGATGATCGACGTGCTGCGCCAGGATTTCATCCGCACGGCTCATTCCAAGGGGCTTGGCCGCGCCACGGTGATTTTCCGCCACGCGCTGCCCAACGCGATTCTGCCGGTAATTGCGATGATCGGCATCGACATCGGGATGTTCATGTCGGGCATCGTCGTCGTCGAAAGCGTATTCGGGTGGCCCGGTATTGGCCAGCTTGCCTGGCAGGCGATCCAGCGGGTGGACATTCCGATCATCATGGGAGTCACGCTGGTCTCGGCCCTGGCCATCGTCGTCGGCAATCTCATGGCGGACCTCATCGCTCCGATGATCGATCCGCGCATCAAGCTTCGCTGACGATCGTCGGCGGATAACGTGAACAGGTACAAAAAAACCAGAGGAGAATTGCAAATGCGTAAGACACTTCTTGCAGGCGTGGCGTTCTTTGCCATTGCCGCAGCGGGCATGACGGCGGTACACGCCGATGACATCAAACAGGGCGGCCAGATGGTCGTGACCTACAAGGACGACGTGTCGACGCTCGATCCGGCCATCGGCTATGACTGGCAGAACTGGTCGATGATCAAGAGCCTGTTCGACGGTCTCATGGACTACGAACCCGGCACTTCCACACTTCGGAAAGATCTCGCCGAGGACTACACCATCTCCGACGACGGTAAGACCTTCACCTTCAAGCTGCGCAAGGGCGTGAAGTTCCACAACGGCCGCGAAATGACTGCCGAGGACGTGAAATACTCGCTGGACCGCGTCACAAACCCGGCGACCCAGAGCCCTGGCGCCGGCTTCTTTGGCTCGATCAAGGGCTTCGACAAGATGGCCGACGGTTCGGCCAAGTCGCTGGAGGGCGTCACTGTCGTTGATCCCTACACGATCAAGTTCGAACTGACCCGTCCGGACGCCACCTTCCTGCATGTCATGGCGATCAACTTCTCCTTTGTCGTCCCGAAGGAAGAAGTCGAAAAATGGGGCGCCGATTTCGGCAAGCATCCGGTCGGTACAGGCGCGTTCAAGCTGGGCGAGTGGACGCTCGGCCAGAAGCTCGTGTTCGAGCGTAACAAGGATTACTGGAACGCTGGCCTTCCGAAGCTCGACCAGATCACTTTTGAGGTTGGCCAGGAGCCGGTTGTGGCACTTCTGCGCCTGCAGAAAGGCGAGGTCGACGTCGCCGGCGACGGCATTCCGCCGGCGAAGTTCCTCGAGGTGAAGAACGACCCGACCTATGCCAAGCTGATTGTCGAGGGCGGTCAGCTGCACACCGGCTACGTCACCATGAAGACGACGATGAAGCCCTTCGACAACGTCAAGGTGCGCCAGGCCGTCAACATGGCGATCAACAAGGATCGCATCATCCGCATCATCAACGGCCGCGCCGTTCCTGCGAACCAGCCTCTGCCGCCGACCATGCCGGGCTTCGCCAAGGACTTCGAAGGCTACAAGTACGACGTGGAGGGCGCCAAGAAGCTTTTGGCTGAAGCCGGTCTGGCGGACGGATTCGAAACCGAACTCTATGTCTACAACACCGACCCGCAGCCTCGCATCGCCCAGGCGATCCAACAGGATCTCGCCGCCATCGGCATCAAGGCTGAAATCAAGTCGCTGGCCCAGGCCAATGTCATTGCCGCCGGCGGTGAGCCGGACCAGGCGCCGATGGTCTGGTCGGGCGGCATGGCCTGGATCGCCGACTTCCCGGATCCGTCCAACTTCTACGGCCCGATCCTCGGCTGCTCGGGAGCAGTCAAGGGTGGTTGGAACTGGTCCTACTACTGCAACAAGGCACTGGAAGAGCGCGCAACCGCGGCCGATTCGATCACCGATCCGGCCAAGAAGGCTGAGCGCGAGGAAGCCTGGCGGTCGATCTTCCTCGACATCATGAAGGATGCCCCGTGGGCACCTGTCTTCAACGAGCAGCGATTCACCATCCGCTCCGAGCGGCTCGGTGGTCCGGACGCGATTTTCGTCGATCCGGTCCACATCCCCATCAACTACGAGCAGGTTTACGCCAAAGATGTGCAATAACTGTAACTACACCATCCACGGCGCGCATCATCACTTCGGGTGGGATCGTTCGATCCCGCCCGTCGAGAAAGTCGCGCCGGGCTCGACGATCCGCTTCGAATGCATGGATAGCGGCAGCGGGCACTTCAATGCCAACAGCACCGCGGCCGATGTCGCGACGCTGGATTTCTCGAAAGTCAATCCGGTCACCGGTCCCGTCTATATCGACGGGGCCGAGCCCGGGGACGCGGTCAAGATCACCATCCACGAGTTCGAGCCGTCCGGTTTCGGCTGGACGGGGATCATTCCGGGATTCGGACTTCTGGCGGATCAGTTCACCAGCCCGGCCCTGACGGTATGGAAATACGATCCCGTCAGCATGGAGCCGGCCATGTTCGGCAAGAACGGCCGCGTGCCGTTGAAACCGTTCGCCGGCACGATCGGGCTGGCGCTGGCGGAAGAAGGGCGTCATTCGGTTGTTCCGCCGCGGCGGGTGGGGGGCAACCTCGACATTCGGGACCTGTCCTCCGGCTCTGTGCTTTACCTGCCGGTTGAAGTCGCTGGCGGCCTGTTCTCGATCGGCGACACGCACGCTGCACAGGGCGACGGCGAGGTTTGCGGAACGGCGATCGAAAGCCAGATGAACCTCACGGTGACGCTGGATCTCGTCAAGGGCGCCAAGCTGAACATGCCGCGCTTCACCACGCCCGGCCCGGTGACCCGTCATCTCGACGCCAAGGGCTACGAGGTGACGACCGGGATCGGAGCAGACCTGATGGATGGGGCCAAGGCCGCCGTTTCCAACATGGTCGATCTGCTCGGCAAGCTTTACAACCTCTCCGCCGACGACGCCTATATGCTCTGCTCGGTCTGCGGCGACCTTCGCATCAGCGAAATCGTCGACATGCCGAACTGGGTCGTGTCGTTCTACTTCCCGCGGATCGTATTCGAATAAGCCATGCGGAGCCGCGTTTCAGACGCGGCTCCGCTTCTTTCACCCTTATTGATCGCAAGCCATGACGACGACGCACAAGACATCCTCAGAACCGCTACTTTCTGTTCGCGATCTCGTGACACAGGTGGCGACCCCCATGGGCGCGAAGACGGTCGTCGACGGCCTGAGTTTCGATCTCATGCGCGGCGAAACGCTGTGCATCGCCGGCGAAAGCGGTTCCGGCAAGTCGATGACGGCACTGTCGCTGATCCAGCTGCTGCCGAAGCCGATGGCACGGGTCGCTTCCGGCCTTGCGCTGTTCAAGGGCCGTGACGTCTTTGCGCTCGACGACGAGGGATTGCGCAAGCTACGCGGCAAGGAAATCGGAATGATCTTCCAGGAGCCGATGACCTCGCTCAATCCGGTGCTGACCATCGGGCGCCAGCTCGTCGAAGCGATCACGGCGCAACGGCCGATGAGCCATGCCGAAGCCATGGCCGAGGCCCTGCGGCTTCTCGAGCAAGTGCAGATTTCAGACGCGGCACGGCGGTTAAGCCAATACCCGCATGAACTTTCAGGCGGCATGCGTCAACGTGTGATGATCGCGATCGCGCTGTCGCAAGGCCCCGATATCCTGATCGCCGACGAACCGACCACGGCGCTCGACGTAACCGTCCAGGCGCAAATCCTGAGCCTGATCCGCCACCTGCAGAAGGAGCATGGAACCGCGGTGATCATGATCACCCACGACATGGGCGTCGTCGCGGAAATGGCCGACCATGTCCTGGTGATGAAGAATGGCAAAGCCGTGGAATACGGCACCGTGCACGATATCTTCGAAAAACCGAGCGCGCCCTACACGCAGATGCTGCTCGAGGCGGTTCCAACGCTCGGGGAAATGCACGGGATCGACACGCCGAAGCGTGCAAAACCGATCCCGGCGGTTCCCGCTTCTGCCGCCACCGGGGCTGCGGCACGGACCGACGGGGCGCTGGTCGAGGTAAGAGATCTCACCGTGCGTTTCGACATCAAGGGCGGTATTCTCCAGCGTCCGGTGAGCCGCGTCCATGCGGTCGAGGGCCTGAGCTTCGAGATCGCGAAGGGCGAGACACTCTCGCTGGTCGGTGAAAGCGGCTGCGGCAAGTCGACGACCGGCAAGGCGCTGATGAACCTGATCCCGTGGACAGGCTCGATCCGGGTTAAGGGACAGGAGACGAGCGGCCTCGGTCGCCGGGCGATGAAGCCGATCCTCCGCGACGTGCAGATGGTGTTCCAGGATCCCTATGCCTCGCTCGATCCGCGCTATCGCGTTGGCGATCTCGTGGCCGAGCCGTTGGCAATCCATGGCCTTGCCAAGGGTTCCGAGCTCAAGGACCGGGTGGAGTACTTGTTCCGCCGGGTTGGTCTGTCGCCGGATCAGATCAATCGCTATCCGCACGAATTTTCAGGCGGCCAACGCCAGCGCATCTCGATTGCGCGCGCCTTGTCGCTGTCACCGAAGGTCATCATCGCGGACGAAAGCGTCTCGGCGCTCGACGTGTCGATCCAGGCGCAGGTTCTTGATCTACTGCAGGATATCCAGAACGAGACCGGCATCGCCTATCTGTTCATCTCCCACGACATGGCCGTGGTCGAACAGATCAGTCACCGCGTCGCGGTGATGTATATGGGCCAGTTCGTGGAAGTGGGAACCCGCCGGCAGATCTTCGAAAACCCGCGGCACAACTATACGCGCCAGCTGCTCAGCGCGGTGCCGGTTCCGGATCCACGCCGAGAACGCCGGCTTTATGACGCAGCGGCGCGCGAGATCAAAAGCCCGATCCGGCCGCTAGGATACCAGCCGGTCTACAATCAGCTGACGGACATCGGCGATCGGCATCTGGTCGCGGCGGCCTGAGGCGATCACGGGCAGGGGACGGTGTTGCCCGGATTGCTGGGCGTCCGCCCACTATGGTCATGAGGGATATCGAGTGGCGCACCTCACTCCAATAACCCTCCGCGACGACGTAACCGAAGATTTTGACTGGGCGAGAGATCATGGATTGCGGCTCCCACCCCAGACCGGCCGCCGCGGCGATTTGCTAGACCGCCTTCAGATCCCCGAGCAATGTCGGAATGAGTTCTGACACGGTTGGATGGATCGGCACCGCCCATTTCAGCACCGGATAGGGCGCCTTGGCATTCATCGCGTCGATGAAACCGTGGATCGCCTCGTCACCTTCGATCCCGAGGATTGCAGCACCCAGGATCTGCTGCGTATCGGCATCGGCGATCACCTTCATGAAGCCCTTGGTCTCGGCGCGCTCGTTGGCGCGGCCGACACGGCTCATCGGCCGTGTGGAGATCATGATGGTGCGGCCCGACGCCCGTGCTTCCTTCTCGGTCATCCCGACGCGACCGAGCGGCGGGTCGATATAGAGCGCATAAGCAGGAATGCGATCGCTGACCTTGCGATCCTCGCCGTCGAGAAGGTTCGCGGCAGCGATCTCGAAGTCATTGTAGGATGTGTGGGTAAAGGCGCCTCGGCCATTGCAATCGCCGAGCGCGAAGATCCCCTCGACATTGGTGGCAAGCTTGTCGTCAACGGTGATGTAACCGCGCCGGTCGGTGGCGACGCCTGCCTTGTCAAGACCGAGGTCGTCGGTGTTCGGCGTGCGCCCGGTGGCAACCAGCACGTGGCTCGCCTCAATGGCCGGCTGACCATTACCGATGCTGACGCTGATGCCGTTGGCCGTCTTGGCAAATCCGATCCCGTCGGCATCCGTGTGTACGGCAATGTCTTCCGAGCGCAGGATGTCAGCGATCGCGTCTGAAATGTCGGCATCTTCACGCGAGGCAAGCTTCGGCCCGCGTTCAATCACCGTCACCTCAGCCCCGAACCGGCGGTACATCTGCGCGAACTCAAGCCCGATATAGCTGCCGCCGATGACAGCAAGGTGCCTTGGTAGACGGTCGAGATGGATGATCGAGGTGCTTGTCAGGTAGTCAATGCCGCCAACCCCGGGCATGGCGGGAATGGTTGGCCGCGCGCCGACATTCAGGAAGATCCTTGGGGCCGTCAGGATCTCGCCGTTAACGATCACGCTATGGGCGTCCTGGAAGCGGGCATGCCCATAGATGACGGTCATGCCGTCCATTCCGGCGAACCAGTTGATCAGGCCGTTGCGGGCGTTCATCGTCACGGTTTCGGCACGCTTGCGCACGACAGTCATGTCGATACCCACGCCACCTGGAAGCACCACGCCGAAGTCCGCGCCGCGCCGCGCCATGTGGGCGGCGCGGGCACTTGCCACCAGCGTCTTGGTGGGCATGCAGCCGGCATTGACACAGGTGCCGCCCAGGAACTTGCGTTCGATCAACGCCACCTTCATGCCATTGGCGACCATGCGCGCGGCGAGGAAGGGACCGGATTGGCCGGCCCCGATGACGATGGCGTCGAAACTAGGCATCACACTGCTCCCACGATGATGAGCGCGCCGATGATCGCAACCGCATCCTCGATCAGCGCTGCCGGTGTATCCTTGCCGAAGGCGGCGGCGAGTTTACCACGAGCCGCCGCTCCACCGAACGTGCCAATCGCTGCGCCAACGACGCCCGCAATCAGTCCGCCAATGAGTGAGACGCCGGTAACACCGATCGTGGCGCCCGCCAGCCCGCCCATGATCAAGCGGGCGGCAAATTGCATCGGAACCTTGCGGGACGGGGTCGAGGGCAGCTGGTCGGTGATCAGCTCGACCACAGCGAGCAGGGTGAATACCCATGGGGCCCAACGGTATCCCATGAAGGCAAGCGGCGTCTGCGAAACGTCAAGCCAGCCGAGAGCAGCCGCCCAGGCAACGGCGGCAGGCGCCGTCATGGCCCTGAGACCCGCGATAATTCCAATCAGAAATGCAAGAAGCAAAAGCATGTGCAATCCCCCATGCCGCGCACAATCTAAGCGCGGTCATGGGAAGCTTGCACATTGTCGCGCAGGTTTCAATTTGCGCGATGGTTTACGTGTTTCAATTGGCGAAGGCGGCGATGCCCGTGACGGCGCGGCCGAGGATAAGGGCGTGGACGTCGTGGGTCCCCTCATAGGTGTTGACCACCTCGAGGTTGACGAGATGGCGGGCAATGCCGAACTCGTCGGAAATGCCATTGCCGCCAAGCATGTCACGCGCCAGCCTTGCGATGTCGAGGGCCTTGCCACAGGAATTGCGCTTGACGATGGAGGTCAGTTCCACGGGCGGGTGCCCGTCCTCCTTCATGCGGCCGAGCCGGATGCAGCCCTGCAGGCCGAGCGCGATTTCGGTCACCATGTCGGCGAGCTTCTTCTGGATGAGCTGGTTGGCAGCCAGCGGCCGGCCGAACTGCTTGCGGTCGAGCACATATTGACGTGCCTTGGCATAGCAGTCCTCGGCAGCGCCGAGCGCCCCCCAGGCAATGCCGAAGCGGGCCGAGTTCAGGCAGGTGAACGGACCCTTGAGGCCCGAGACGTTGGGCAGCAGGTTCTCCTCCGGTACGAACACCTCATCCATCACCACCTCACCGGTGATCGAGGCGCGCAGGCCGACCTTGCCGTGGATCGCCGGCGCCGACAGGCCCTTCCAGCCCTTCTCGAGGATGAAGCCGCGAATGACGCCGTCTTCGGTCTTGGCCCAGACGACAAATACGTCGGCGATCGGGGCATTGGAAATCCAGGTCTTGGCGCCGGTCAGGCTGTAGCCGCCATCAACCTTTCTCGCCCGCGTCACCATCGAGCCCGGATCTGAGCCGTGGTTGGGTTCGGTGAGGCCAAAGCAGCCGATCCACTCGCCGGTCGCAAGCTTCGGCAGGTACTTCTGCTTCTGCGCCTCGGAGCCGAAGGCGTCGATCGGCACCATGACGAGGGACGACTGCACGCTCATCATCGAGCGGTARCCGCTGTCGACSCGYTCMACYTCGCGGGCAATCAGACCGTAAGCGACATAGCCCAGGCCRGCGCCRCCATAYTCCGGMGCGATCGTSGGYCCGAGMAGSCCGAGTTCGCCCATTTCGCGAAAGATCTCCGGATCGGTCTTCTCGTGACGGAAGGCTTCGAGCACGCGCGGCGCCAGCTTGTCCTGTGCGTAAGCCTGCGCCGTCTCCTGCACCATGCGCTCCTCGTCGGTCAGCTGCTCGACAAGGCGAAACGGATCGGCCCAATCAAAGATCTCGCGGGTATGCTGCATGGTCACTTCTCCTCATTTACCTGCTGGCACCAACATCCTTCGGGCATAGACCCGGCCGTCGAATGGGTCAACTCGCCAAGAACACTGCTCGGTGGCGCCTTATCGCTTCACCCAGGGCGGGATGAACCTGACATCCTCGCCGGTCACCGCCTCGCGCAGGAAATCGATGACCGCACGCACCCGCGGCGACTGGCGAAGATCGCGATGGCAGGTGATCCAGTAGTGCCGCCTGAGATCGACCTCTTCAGGCAGAACCCGCTCGAGTTCGGGGTAGCGACTTGCGAAGAAATAGGGAAGCACGCAAAGCCCAAGACCGTTTCTGGTCGCCGTCAGCTGCGCAAAGATGCTCGAGCTCTGGAACTGCGGCTTGATGCGCGGATGCACGTCGCCAAGATAGTCGAGGCCAGGGGCGAAGATCATTTCCTCTATGTAGCTGATGAACGGGTGCCCCAGGAGGTCGTCGCGGCAGGTGATGGGCGCGCTTCGGTAGAGATAGTCCCGCGAGCCATAGACCTGAAGGTGGTAGTCGGTGAGCTTGTCGGAGAAATACGGTCCGCCCTTAGGCTCATCGAGAACGACGGTGATATCGGCCTCCTTGCGCGACAGCGACATGATCTGCTGGATCGTCACAAGTTCGAGCGACAAATTCGGATGCCTTGCGACGAACTGCGGCAACACACGCGCGAAGAAGAAATTGGAGAAGCCCTCGGGCGCACTGAGGCGTACCACGCCGCGTTGGGCCGTTGCGCCGTCGGTGAGGTCGGCGCGCAACCGCTCGGTCTCCTGCTCCATCTTCTCGGCTGTCTCGACGAAGCGGGCGCCCATCGCCGTCATCACATAGCCGCGAGGGTTGCGTTCGAAGAGCTTGACCTTGAGCGCAAACTCCAGCCGGTCGATGCGGCGCGACACGGTGGCGTGGCTGCTGCGCAATTGCCGCGCCGCAGTCGACAGCTGCCCGGTGCGGGCAACCGCGAGAAAGAACTGCAGGTCATCCCATGTAAATTGCGGCGGATTGTTCATTCGGATCCCCCAAATCGGCGCTTGCATCATCCAGCCGTTCGATATTGGTCTTTCGTCTAATGCACCCCGGCCTGCACCTCGTCGTCTTCCGCCCTAGGTTCCAACGAAAGCGCCCTAACGATCTGCATTCATTGGGGAACCGCGACAGACCAATAGTTCTGTTCAAAAACGAACAGATACTGTTTGGAATTAGTTGTAAAGCGGCCTTGCCTGATTGGTGCAATTCCATGATCGTGGGGCATGCGCTGGCGACCTTGAGGAGGGCGGCTGGCCAAATTTGAACAGATCCGCATTCTGGCCAATCTCTGGGAGGAGAGACATATGCGAAAGAATCTCATTGCGTCGCTGGCATTCCTGCTTGCAAGCAGCACTGCCGTGCTTGCCGATGGTGCATCCGACGGCAAGGTGAAGATCGGCATCCTGAACGACCAGTCCGGCGTCTACGCTGATTTCGGCGGCAAGTCCTCCGTCGAGGCGGCCAAGATGGCGGTCGAGGATTTCGGCGGCAAGGTGCTTGGCGTGCCGGTGGAGATCGTCGACGCCGACCACCAGAACAAGCCTGACATCGCCTCCAACATTGCCCGCCAGTGGTACGACACGGAGCAAGTGGACGCGATCATGGAATTGACCACCTCGTCAGTGGCGCTCGCGGTTCAGGCGATCGCGAAGGAAAAGAAGAAGATCAACATCGTCACCGGGGCCGCGACCACGGATCTCACCGGGAAGGCCTGCTCGCCCTACGGCTTTCACTGGGCCTATGACACGCATGCCCTTGCCGTCGGTACCGGCGGTGCGCTCGTCAAGCAAGGCGGCGACAGCTGGTTCTTCCTGACGGCCGACTACGCATTCGGCTACTCCCTGGAGCAGCAGACGAGCGATTTCGTCAAGTCCGCCGGCGGCAAGGTCGTTGGTTCTGTCCGCCATCCCCTGTCGAACCAGGATTTCTCGTCCTTCCTGCTGCAGGCACAATCCTCCGGCGCCAAGGTGATCGGCCTCGCCAATGCCGGCCTTGATACGTCCAACGCCATCAAGCAGGCTGCCGAGTTCGGCATCACTCAGGGTGGCCAGCATCTGGCGGCACTGCTCTTCACGCTGGCCGAAGTTCACGGCCTGGGGCTCGAGGCAGCGCAAGGCCTGACGCTGACGGAAGGCTATTACTGGAACCTCGACGACAAGAGCCGCGAATTCGGCAAGAAGTTCTTCGCCCGCACCGGCAAGATGCCGAACATGATCCACGCCGGTACCTATTCGGCCGTGCTCCAGTATCTCAAGGCGATCGACAAGGCCGGCACCGACGACACCGAGGCTGTTGCCAAGCAGCTGCACGAACTGCCCGTCGACGACGTCTTCGCTCGCGGTGGCACCGTCGGCCCGAATGGCCGCATGATCCACGACATGTACCTGCTGCAGGTCAAGAAGCCGGCCGACAGCAAGGAACCGTGGGACTACTTCAACGTTCTCGCGACCATTCCGGGCAAGGAAGCCTATATCGATCCCGCCAAGAGCGGCTGCGCCCTGGTGAACTAGGCGATGGCGGTTTCCGCGACCCAATCGAACGCTATGCCGCGGGTGGTCCTTTCCGCTCGCGGCCTGCGTCGTGACTTCGGCGGCTTCACTGCCGTCAAGAATGTGGATCTCGACGTCCATGACGCGAGCGTGCATGCCCTGATCGGCCCCAACGGCGCGGGAAAGACGACGGTATTCAACCTGCTGACGAAGTTCCTGCAGCCGACATCGGGCACAATCACGCTGATGGGTACGGATATCACCAGAACGGCACCCGACAAGGTGGCGCGCATGGGGTTGGTGCGATCATTCCAGATCTCGGCCGTGTTTCCACATCTCAGCGTTCTCGACAATGTGCGGGTGGCGCTGCAACGGCCCAACAAGCTGTCAACGCAATTCTGGCGCCCACTATCAGCACTCGACGCATTGAACGATCGCGCCGAACAGCTGCTTGCGAAGGTCGGCCTTTTCAAGGAGCGCGACGCCATCGCCGCCGATCTTTCCTATGGCCGCAAGCGTGTCCTTGAGATCGCAACGACCTTGGCACTTGATCCAAGAGTGCTCCTACTCGACGAACCGATGGCCGGCATGGGGCACGAGGATGTCGGCGTCGTCTCCGCTCTGATCCGCGAGGTGGCGCGCGACCGCGCCGTCCTGATGGTCGAGCACAATCTGTCCGTCGTCGCCAACATCTGCCAGCATGTGACCGTGCTGCAGCGTGGCGAAATCCTTGCCGAAGGCGACTATGCGACCGTCAGCGCCGATGAGCGGGTTCGCCAAGCCTACATGGGCACGGAGGAGGGCTGATGGCGACACTTCTGGACGTCCAGGGGCTCAACGCCTGGTACGGCGAAAGCCACATCCTGCACGGTGTCGACATGCGTGTCGGCGAGGGTGAGACGGTTACCATTCTTGGCCGCAACGGCGTTGGAAAGACGACGACGCTGCGCACCATCACCGGCATCGTCCGCACCCGCAAAGGCAAGCTGACATTCGCAGGTAAGGACATGATGCAGGTGCCGTTACACAAGACGGCGCATCGCGGTATCGGCTTCGTGCCGGAGGAGCGCGGCATATTCTCGACGTTGACGGTGTCCGAGAATCTGCTGCTGCCGCCAGTCGTTGCCTCGGGCGGCATGACGGTCGAGGAGATCTACGAGCTGTTTCCAAACCTTTACGAGCGCCGCAACAGTGCGGGCACGAAGCTGTCGGGCGGTGAGCAGCAAATGCTGGCAATCGCCCGCATTTTGCGCACCGGTGTTCGCATGCTCCTGCTCGACGAACCCACGGAGGGGCTGGCGCCCGTCATCGTCCAGCGCATCGGCGAAGTGCTGAGGCAATTGAAGGAGCGGGGCATGACGATCCTGCTTGTCGAGCAGAATTTCCGTTTCGCTAGCCGGATCGCCGATCGCTTCTATCTTATGGATCACGGGCAGATGGTTTCGGAGTTCCCGGTGGGCGAGTTGCCCCAGAGGATGGATACGCTGCACAAGGTTCTGGGAGTGTGATCTGAATGACAATGATCTTCGGCATTCCCCTGCAGGCGTTCATGGGCCAGTTGCTGATCGGTCTGATCAACGGCTCTTTCTATGCGCTCTTGAGCCTCGGGCTCGCCATCATTTTCGGCCTGTTGCGCGTCATCAATTTCGCGCACGGCGCGCAATACATGCTCGGCGCCTTCGCCGCCTACCTTTTGCTTGCCTATGCCGGCATAGGTTACTGGCCATCGCTGATCCTTGCCCCCGTGATCGTCGGATTGGCCGGCGCGGTGATCGAACGCTTGTTCCTCCGTCGGCTCTATGATCTGGACCCACTCTACGGGCTGCTCTTCACATTCGGTCTTGCCCTGACGGTCGAAGGCACCTTCCGTTACCTCTACGGCTCATCCGGCCAACCCTACGCGCAACCCGCTGCGCTCACCGGCGCCGTCAATCTCGGCTTCATGTTCCTGCCGATCTATCGCGGCTGGGTGGTCGTCGTGTCGCTTGTGGTCTGTCTCGGCACCTGGCTCCTGATCGAGAAGACAAAGCTCGGCGCCTATCTCAGGGCCGCCACCGAGAATGCAACGCTCGTCCAGGCATTCGGCGTCAACGTGCCGGTTCTCCTGACATTGACCTACGCACTTGGAGCCGGTCTTGCAGCCTTTGCGGGTGTACTGGCCGCGCCGATCTATCAGGTGTCGCCGTTGATGGGCTCCAGCATGATCATCGTCGTGTTCGCCGTCGTCGTGGTTGGTGGCATGGGCTCGATCATGGGCGCGATCATCACCGGTTATGTACTCGGCATCGCGGAAGGCCTGACCAAGGTCTTCTATCCGGAGGCGTCCAACATCGTGATCTTCGTCATCATGGCAATTGTTCTTCTCATCAGGCCCGCGGGCCTCTTCGGCCGGGATGCCTGACGATGACAGAGATCACCGAAACCATCCGTCCGGAAAAAAGCCGCACCGCGCTATCGGTACAGGCGGCATTCCTGATCATCGGCCTGCTGCTCCTGCTATTGGCGCCGTTCTTCTTCTACCCGATTTTCCTGATGAAGCTCTTGTGCTTTGCGCTGTTTGCCTGCGCCTTCAACCTGCTGCTCGGCTATACCGGCCTGCTGTCGTTCGGTCATGCGACCTTCTTCGGCGGGGCGGCCTATTTTACCGCCCATGCCGTGAAGGAATGGGGGTTTTCGCCGGAGCTCGGCATCCTGGTCGGCGTCGCAGGTGCTGCCGTCCTCGGCCTCGTCATGGGTTTCTTCGCAATCCGCCGTCAGGGTATTTATTTCGCGATGATTACGCTTGCCCTCTCGCAAATGTTCTTCTTCTTCTGCCTGCAAGCGGCGTTCACGCATGGCGAGGACGGTATCCAGTCCGTGCCGCGCGGTCAGCTGTTCGGCGTCCTCGATCTCAATAGTTCGACCAACATGTATTATTTCGTGCTGGCCGTCTTCGTCGTCGGCATCCTGATTATCTGGCGCTTCATCAATTCGCCGTTCGGCATGATCCTGAAATCGATCCGCGAGAACGAGCAGCGGGCGATATCGCTCGGTTATTCCGTCGCGCGCTACAAGCTGGGCGCCTTCGTTATGTCGGCGGCACTCGCGGGCCTGGCCGGGGCAGTAAAATCCCTCGTCTTCCAGTTCGCGACCTTGACCGATGTCGCCTGGCAGATGTCGGGCGAGGTGATCCTGATGACCCTGCTTGGCGGTATTGGTACCTTGATCGGTCCGCTGTTTGGCGCGGGCCTTGTCGTCACGCTGGAAAACTACCTTGCAACATCGGAATTCCCGGTGACGATCATCACGGGCATCGTGTTCATGGTATGCGTGCTGATCTTCCGCCGCGGCATCATCGGCGAGTTTTATGCGTCGCGTCTCGGTCGGAAGCTTGGCTTCGTCTACCGCCGCTAACCTGCGGGGTGGCATTTGCATGGATCGCTTTGACTACATCATCATTGGTGCCGGCAGCGCCGGCTGCGTTCTCGCCAACCGGCTGTCCGAAGATCACAACACGCGCGTTCTGCTGCTGGAGGCCGGTGGCAGCGACAATTACCACTGGATCCATATTCCTGTCGGCTATCTCTATTGCATCAACAACCCGCGCACCGATTGGTGCTTCACGACGGTTCCGCAGCAAGGATTGAACGGGCGCGCCCTCAATTATCCGCGCGGCAAGGTGCTCGGCGGCTCATCCTCGATAAACGGTATGATCTACATGCGCGGCCAGGCACGCGACTATGATCTCTGGCGGCAGATGGGGTGCTCGGGCTGGAGCTGGGACGACGTGCTTCCGTTCTTCCGCAAATCGGAGGACTACTATCGCGGCGAGACCGAGATGCATGGAACAGGCGGCGAGTGGCGGGTGGAAAAAGCCCGCGTTCGCTGGGCGGTACTCGATGCGTTCCAGGCCGCCGCCAGTGAGGCCGGCATTCCGGAAACGCCCGACTTCAACACCGGCGACAACGAGGGATCAGGCTACTTCGACGTCAACCAGCGGTCCGGCATTCGCTGGAATACGACCAAGGCCTTCCTGCGCCCGGCCATGCGGCGAGGCAATCTGACGGTTCTGACGAAGGCGCAGGCGCGCCGGCTTGTCATCGAGGAGGGCGCTGTCACGGGCGTCGACTATCAGCATGCGGGCACTACCAAGCGCGCCTACGCGACGAGGGAAACGATCCTCGCTGCGGGCGCGATCGGTTCGCCACACATCCTGGAGCTGTCCGGTCTGGGCCAAGGCGAGGTGCTGAGACGCGCGGGCGTGGAGGTCATTGCCGAGGTAAAAGGCATCGGCGAGAACCTTCAGGACCACCTGCAGCTTCGTATGGTCTACAAGGTCACCGGCGTTGCGACGCTGAACGAGAAGGCAACAAGGTTCATCGGCAAGGCTCAGATCGGCCTGGAATATCTGATCAGACGTTCCGGGCCGATGGCAATGGCGCCAAGCCAGCTTGGCATCTTCACCCGCTCCGGCCCCGACAAGGAGACACCGGACCTTCAATACCATGTACAGCCGGTGTCGCTCGACAAGTTCGGCGATCCAGTTCACCCATTCCCTGCCATCACCGCGAGCGTCTGTAACCTCAGACCCGAAAGTCGCGGTTCGGTCCATGTGGCGAGCCCGGATTTTGCTCTCCAGCCGACGATCAGTCCGAACTATCTCTCGACCGAACGAGATCGCGACATAGCTATTCGCGCGATACGCATGACGCGGAAGATCGTCGCGCAGCCGTCCTTTGCGCGGTTCCGGCCCGAGGAGTTCAGGCCTGGCCCGAATTACCAAAGAGACGCGGAACTGGCGCAGGCAGCCGGGGATATTGGCACGACGATTTTCCACCCTGTCGGAACATGCCGGATGGGTTCCGATCGCGAAAGTGTCGTCGATCCTCGCCTCAGGTTCCGGGCGTTGGCGAAGCTCCGGATTGCAGACGCCTCCGTGATGCCGGCCATCACGTCGGGCAATACCAATTCGCCGACGATCATGATTGCCGAAAAGGCAGCTGCGATGATCCTGGCGGACAACAGATAGGAGAACGGCATGGCACGGATTGCATTTATCGGGCTTGGCAACATGGGCGGGCCGATGGCCGCCAACCTCGTCAAGGCTGGCCATGACGTCACCGGTTTTGACCTCGCCGCCCCCGTCCTGCAGGCTGCGGAAGAGCACGGCGTGAAGGCGGCAGGCCATATCAGCCAGGCTGTTTCAAACGCCGAGATCGTCGTGACGATGCTGCCGCAGGGCAAGCATGTGCTCAGCGCCTGGACTGACATCCTTCGCTCCATCCCCGCCGGGACGCTTGTCATCGATAGTTCGACGATTGATGTCGACAGCGCCCGCAAGGCGCACGTAATGGCAAGCAATGCCGGTTGCCTTTCCCTCGATGCTCCTGTTTCCGGCGGCACCGGCGGGGCAGCTTCCGGCACACTGACCTTCATGGCCGGCGGATCGGACGAGGCGTTTGCGAAGGCAAAGCCGGTCCTCGAAGCCATGGGTAGGAAAATCGTCCATTGCGGGGACGCGGGCGCAGGGCAGGCAGCGAAGATCTGCAACAACATGATCCTTGGCATCTCGATGATCGGCGTCTGCGAAGCTTTCGCGCTTGGCGAAAAGCTCGGTCTTTCGCATCAGGCGCTGTTCGACGTCGCCTCGACCTCGTCGGGACAATGCTGGTCGATCAGCACCTATTGCCCTGTCCCGGGACCGGTTCCGACATCGCCCGCGAACAATGACTACAAGCCTGGTTTTGCGGCCGCACTGATGCTGAAGGACCTGCGCCTGTCGCAGGAGGCGGCACTGTCGACCGGCGCCTCGACGCCGCTCGGCGCCGAAGCTTCCCAGCTCTATGCGCTTTTTGAGAAGCAGGGGAATGGCGCGCGCGATTTCTCTGCAATCATCGAAATGCTGCGGGGCAAGACCGAATAGCCCTCTGCCGTGGCTTGACACTCCCGCTGATATGCGCGACGCCGCCGGCTGCCGCGATGCGGCGACCGGCAACAGGAATTCCGACATGCAACCGCAGCCTACCGCGACCGGCCTCAAGAACTTCGTGCTACTGGGCGTTGTTCTGATGCTTCTCGGGGACTTTCTCTTCGCACTCAATGACGCGATGGGCAAGTGGCTCGTGACGAGCTTCTCTGTCGGCCAGGTGTTGCTGATCCGCTCGTTCGGATGCTTCATCATCCTGGGACCCCTGATTGCCAGGCAGGGCCCAGCCCAACTGTTCAGGGTAGAGCAGAAGGGGCTGCAGTTTCTTCGCGTGCTCTTTGCAACACTCGATGTCGGCCTGTTTTACGCTGCCGTCGCCTACCTGCCGCTCGCTGACGTCATGACCTTCTACATGGCCGGACCTATCTATGTCGCCGCGCTGTCGCATTTCTTCCTCAACGAACGGATTGGCTGGCGCCGTTGGCTTGCGGTCTTCGTCGGCTTCTGCGGCGTGGTGATCGCGCTGCGTCCGTCCTCGGCGATGCTGTCGCTGCCCTCGCTTTTCGGCATTGTCGGCAGCCTGTCCTTTTCAATGGCCCTGGTGCTCAACCGATACCTCCGCAGCACCAGTGACACGACCCTTGTTACCTGGCAGATGGTCGCCGCACTCGTCGTCGGGGCGATACTTTCCATCGGCGCCTGGCAGCCAACAACCCCGGTCGAACTCACCGGCATGCTCGCCCTCGGCGTCGTTGCATCCTGTGCGCACCTTCTGATCACACGTTCGCTGAAGCTCGCCCCGGCATCCCTGCTGGCGCCGCTGCAATACAGCCTTCTGATCTGGGCGATTGCGCTCGGATATCTGTTCTTCGGCGACGTTCCGGATCTCTATGTGATCTCAGGTGGCACGATCATCGTCGTCGCCGGCCTGTTCATCTTCCATCGCAAGAACCTGCTGGAAACAGTGCCGCCGGAGGCTGTTGCCCCCGACGGCCACTAATTCACAAGTTCATTTCCGCTATGCGGCAGCGGGCTTGATGACACCGCGGCGTATCTGGTCGGCTTCGATCGATTCGAAAAGCGCCCGGAAGTTGCCTTCGCCGAAACCTTCGTCGCCCTTGCGCTGGATAAACTCGAAAAAGATCGGACCAATCACCGTCTTCGAGAAGATCTGCAGCAGGATCTTCGTCGTGCCGCCGTCGAGCACGCCTTCGCCGTCGATCAGGATGCCATGCCTGGCCATTCTTTCGATCGGCTCGTCATGTCCATGAACGCGCTCGCGTGACATATCGTAGTAGGTCTCCGGAGGACCCGGCATGAAGCGCAGGCCGTTTTCGGCAAGCTTGTCGGTCGCCTCGTAGATGGCGTCGGTTCCGACGGCAATGTGCTGGATGCCTTCGCCTCTGTACTTCTTCAGATACTCCTCGATCTGGCTGGTCTCGTCCTTCGATTCATTCAGAGGAATACGGATCTTGCCACAGGGAGAGGTGATTGCACGGCTCATCAACCCGGTGATCCGGCCGTCAATATTGAAGAAGTGGATCTGCTTGAAGTTGAAGAGTTCGCGATAGAAGTCCCACCACTTGTCCATGTTGCCGCGATAGACGTTATGGGTCAGGTGGTCGAGATAGAAGAAGCCGACGCCCTTGGGCCGGGGATCACGCTCGGCCAGCCAGTCGAACTCGAGATCATAAGCCGAGCCCTTTGCGCCGTAGCGCTCCACGAAGTAGAGAAGCGAGCCGCCAATGCCGACGATCGCTGGCACGTCGAGGGTCTTGTCCTTGCCCTCGTAGGGTGTCGCGCCCCTGGCAACGGCATGGTCGAAGGCATGCTTGGCATCGACGACACGCCACGCCATCGACGGCGCGCAGGGCCCATGATCCTCGACGAAGCGCATGGCATGGCTGCCCGGCTCGGCATTGACGATGTAGTTGATGTCGCCCTGACGCCAGACCGTGATGTTCCTGCTCTTGTGCCTGGCGACGGCGCGATATCCCATACGGTCGAACAGTTCCGCCAGCTTCTCGGGCGCTGGATGTGCGAATTCGACAAACTCGAACCCGTCCGTGCCGGCAGGATTGTCAACGGTGATCTGAGACGGCGGTGCGTCGTGCGGATAGGGGCCCATTTTTTCCTCCTCAGGCAGTAGCCAGTTGGATGCAAATTGTGGACCTGTTCTTGTGCAATGTGCTTGCATTGTGGTGGCTTATGACCAATTATCCGCACGGAATGTGCATAGGACGAGATAGTCGTACAATGTCTGAGCAGCTGGATGGTTTCGACCTGAAGATCCTCGCCGAACTTCAAAGAGACGGACGGTTGACCAATATCGAACTGTCCGAACGCATCAGCCTCTCGGCCTCCCAATGCTCGCGACGGCGAACGCGGTTGGAGGCAGAGGGCTTCATTCGCGGCTATCAGGCAAATCTCGATCCGGACAGGCTGGGGCTCAATCTGCTGGTCGTCATCTCGGTCACGCTGGCAACCCATAATCGCGACAATGCCCGCCGCTTTCAGCAATTGGTCAACGGCCTGCCAGAGGTCCTGGAGGCCTATGCGCTGACGGGCGAGATGGACTATCACCTGAAAGTCGCGACGCGCGGCCTGTCGGGCCTTTCGCGGTTCGTCAACGACGTTCTGTTGCCGCACGAATCCGTCCAGCACGTGAAAACCTCGATCGTGCTCAACACGTTGAAGCACTTCGAAGGCTACCCGCTCAGCGGCTCATAGATTCATTTCGATTTGCGCCGCAGTCCTGCGGAAGCCTCGATCGCCGAAAGCGCGAGGTCGAGGTGGCGGATCGCCTCTTCGCCAAGCTTCAGGCACACCGTCTCCTGGTACTTGTGCGCAAGGACTGTGATCCTGCGGTAGTATTCGCGCCCGAGCGCCGTGAGTTCGATCTCTTCGAAACGTCTGTCTGTATAGCTCGGAATTCTCTTCAGCCAATGGCGCTGCTCAAGCGCATGGACGGCCCGGCTCACCTTGGTCTTGTGCATGTGTGAATGGGCGCCGATGTCCTTTGCCGTCATCACGCCGACACTGCCGAGTGCGGCGAGCGTGCGCCATTCGGGCCGGGTCAGATCGAACTCCTGCTTGTACTGGCGCGCGAATGACAGGCTGATGAGTTCCGACGCCCGATTGAGCCGGTAGGGAATGAAGCCGTCGAGCTCAAATCCACTCTCCATGGCTGCTCCTTGATAGTTACAAAATCGACGGTTACGTTTGTAACTATATAGATGGAGGAGACGCAAGCATGGACACCACCGAAGCACCAGGTTCCCGTGCGCGGGCGGGGACCAGCAAGCTGGCCTATATGCCGGGGTTCGGCAACGACTTCGAGACGGAGGCGCTGCCAGGGGCATTGCCGCAGGGCCAGAACAGCCCGCAAAAATGCAGCTATGGCCTTTATGCCGAGCAGCTGTCCGGCTCGCCATTCACGGCTCCGAGAGGAACGAACGAGCGTTCCTGGCTCTATCGCATCAGGCCAAGCGTTCGCCACACGCGCCGCTTCGCCAATGCGAGCTACCCCTTCTGGAAATCGGCGCCATGTCTCGACGATCACTCCCTGCCACTTGGTCAATTGCGCTGGGACCCCATCCCGGCTCCAATGGTAAGCGCCGACTTCCTTGCCGGAATCCGCACGATGACGGCAGCCGGCGACGTCATGACCCAGGTCGGGATGGCCGCGCATGCCTATGCCTTCAATGCGGACATGGTGGATGACTATTTCTTCAATGCCGACGGGGAACTGCTCATTGTTCCGCAACTTGGCGCCGTCAGCGTCTTCACCGAGATGGGCGTCATGGAGATCGAACCGGCGGAAATCTGCCTCATCCCCCGTGGGATGATGTTCAAGGTTTCACGTCTCGGCGACGGGCCCGAGTGGCGCGGCTACATCTGCGAAAACTACGGAGCGAAGTTCACCATGCCGGATCGTGGACCGATCGGCGCCAACTGCCTGGCGAACGCCCGCGACTTCAAGACGCCGGTCGCCGCCTTCGAGGACAAGGAGACAGCGTGCCGCGTGCATGTGAAATGGTGCGGCAAGTTCTATGTGACCGAGATCGATCACTCGCCGCTCGACGTCGTCGCCTGGCACGGAAACTACATCCCGTTCAAATATGACCTGAGGACTTTCTCCCCGGTCGGGGCCATTCTCTTCGATCACCCGGACCCGTCGATTTTCACGGTCCTGACAGCGCCGAGTGGCGAAGAAGGGACGGCAAATGTCGACTTCGTGATCTTTCCGCCCCGCTGGCTCGTTGCCGAGCACACGTTCCGACCGCCGTGGTATCACCGCAACATCATGAGCGAGTTCATGGGGCTGATCCATGGACAATACGACGCCAAGGAAAAGGGCTTCGTCCCAGGCGGGATGAGCCTGCACAACATGATGCTGCCACATGGGCCGGATGCCTCCGGCTTTGAAAAAGCGTCCAACTCCGAGCTGAAACCGGTCAAGCTCGATCACACGATGGCGTTCATGTTCGAGACGCGCTTCCCGCAGCAGCTGACAAGATACGCCGCAGAACTGGAGACGCTGCAGGATGACTATATTGATTGCTGGGACGGTCTGGAGCGCCGTTTCGATGGGACGCCTGGCATCAAGTAGGCTCGAACGCGGAGGATCACATGAAACTTGCCACGCTCAAAGACGGTTCGCGCGACGGCCGGCTGATCGTCGTCACCCGTGACCTGACGCAGTTTGCCGATGCGGGCGAGGTCGCCCGCACCCTGCAGGCAGCGCTGGACGACTGGCCGGCAACCGCGCCAAAACTTACCCGCCTCGCCGAAAGCCTCGAAGCCGGCTCAGTGCCATCCGAGCCCTTTGATCCGCGCCATGTGCATTCCCCACTGCCACGCGCCTACCAGTGGGCGGACGGATCGGCCTACGTCAACCATGTCGAGCTGGTGCGAAGGGCCCGGAATGCCGCCATGCCGACGACATTCTGGACCGATCCCCTGATGTACCAGGGCGGCTCCGACAACTTTCTCGCCCCTTGCGACCCGATCCTTGCCGCCGATGAACGCTTCGGCATCGATATGGAAGGCGAGGTTGCCGTTATCGTCGATGACGTTGCGATGGGCGCAACGTCTCGGCAGGCACATGAAGCAATCCGGCTCGTGATGCTCGTGAACGACGTGTCGCTGCGCGGTCTCATTCCCGATGAGCTCGCCAAGGGATTCGGCTTCTTCCAGTCGAAACCCTCGTCGTCTTTCTCGCCCGTCGCCGTCACAGTGGACGAACTCGGCGACGCCTGGAAGGACGGCAGGGTCCATCTTCCATTGCTCGTCAGCTTGAACGGCATTCCGTTTGGCCGCGCCAACGCCGGCAGAGACATGACGTTCGACTTCGGACAGCTCGTTTCGCACGCGGCGAAAACACGACCGCTGGCGGCAGGCTCGATCATCGGTTCGGGCACGGTTTCCAACAAGCGTGACGGCGGCCCCGGCAAGCCGATCGTTGAGGGCGGAGACGGCTATTCCTGCATCGCCGAGATCAGAATGATCGAGACCATTGAGCACGGAGGCCCCAAAACGCCCTACCTGCACTTCGGCGACAGGGTTCGCATCGAGATGAAGGACAAGCACGGTGCATCGATTTTTGGCGCGATCGAGCAGACCGTACGACGCTACGCCGGGGACGAGCGGCAATGACCGGGATCGTGCTTTACGACTACTGGCGCTCCTCGGCCAGCTACCGGGTCCGCATCGCGCTTCATGTGCTGGGGCTTGCCTTCGAGACCGTCCCGATCGACCTGCTTGCCTTGGCGCACAAGGATCCTGACTACCTGAAAATCAATCCCCAGGGTCTGGTCCCCACCTTGCGCATCGGCGGACGCACGCTCACCCAATCCCTGGCCATCATCGAATACCTTTCCGAGACCTATCCCGAAAGCGGGTTCCTGCCCGATACCGCCGTGGGGCGGCAGCGGGTGAGGGCGCTGTCTTACGCCGTTGCCATGGACATTCATCCGATCTGCAACCTCAATGTCGTCTCGCACGTCGCTCACCTGACTGGCGAGGAGGGCGCCCGAGCCGAGTGGATGACCAGGTTCATCGGCAGCGGACTGCACGCGGTGGAACAGATGCTCGATGAGCCGACGACCGGTCGCTACACATTTGGAGACACACTGACGATGGCCGATTTCTGCCTGGTGCCGCAGGTCTACAACGCCCGTCGCTGGGGTATCGAAATGTCGGCGTTTCCTCGCGTCGCACGCATTGTCGACGCGTGCAACGCACTGCCGGCATTCAAGGCTGCCCATCCGGACGCGGCAAAGCCGATCTAACCGATATCACGACATTACTCACCGCAAGTTGTATCTCCCACTTGCAGCGGGGTAACGACCCCTTCGTGGCGCCTGGCACACGGGCCGTTGCCGGGCCCGCAATAATTCCTTCTTCCGATTGACGATCGCCAACGCAAGCTGATTAAATCAAATTGATTGATCAAATCGGAACAACACAGTCCCTAACCTATCAAGAGATGATGATGTCGATACAGCGCCAACCCGCCCTGCGGCTCGAAACCTCATGGCTGCCCGCTTCGGAAGAACGAGACCAGGCCTACACGCTCAACCTCAAGAACCTTTCATCGAATTCCCTTGCCAACTTCACCCTCTGCATCAGCGGTCCGGGACGGGTGGATCCGGCTGTTCACATCGAGGGTGGCACGATCGGCCGCCGGCTATCAAATTTCACCGAATTTCTTCCGCCCGAGAATTTCGAGCTTGAGGCGGGCAAGACCTGGACGCTGACCATCTCCGCTCTCAGCTGGCCGTTCCAGCATTGGACGGATGGGGCAACCGGCGCCTATGTGGCGTTCGCCGACGGCGGCACGCTTGCACTTTCTGTCGAGCCGACCCGCTCGCTTGCCAACAATGCCCCATTGAAGCGTGGCGCAGAAATCTATCCCGTGCCGGTCAGTCCGCCTGTGCCTGTCGCGATCGTCCCGTGGCCTGACGTGGTGTCGGTATCCGGCAAGCGCTCGGTTCCTACCGGCTTTGCGCTCAACGCCGGCAATCCCCCGGCCATTGCGGCGGCAGCTGCCTTTACCGGCCTCGTCGAACAGCTCTTTGCGGTCGAAGGGATCGTTCGTCCTGCCTCGGAAGGCGGAATGCCCGTGATGCTTGACGTCGTCGAGGGCCTGGCGCCAGAAGCCTATCGCGTGTCCTTCTCGAGCGAGATCGTACACATTTCCGCCGGCACACAGACCGGCCTGCTCTATGGCCTGATCACGCTTGGCCAGGTCTGGCGTGGTGCGCACCTTTATCCGCACGCCTTCCGTTTTCCGGTCGAAGGCGAGATCCGCGACGAGCCATCCATGGGATGGCGCGGCCTTCATCTCGATGTTGCCCGTCAGTTCTACGGCAAGGCTGAAATCAAGAAGCTGCTCAGCATTCTCGCCTGGAACAAGGTCAACCGCTTCCATTGGCACCTCTCGGACGACGAGGCCTGGCGGATCGAGATCGACGCCTATCCTGCCCTGACCGAAGTCGGCGCCTGGCGGGGACATGGCCTTCCCATTCCGCCGCTTCTCGGCTCTGGCGCGGCCCGCACCGGCGGTTACTACACCAAGGCGGCGGTACGCGAGATTGTCGCGCACGCCAAGGAGCTCGGCATCGAGGTCGTGCCGGAGATCGATGTCCCTGGACATTGCTATGCCATGCAACAGGCAATCCCGGAACTTCGCGACCCGCAAGAAGCCGGGAGCTACCATTCGGTTCAGGGCTTCCCCGACAACTGCCTGAACCCGGCACGGGAGAAGACCTACGAGGTTCTGGAGACGATCTTCCGCGAATTGATCGAGCTCTTTCCCTTCAAGACGATCCATATCGGCGCCGATGAAGTGCCCCTCGGCGCCTGGTCGGGTTCGCCGGAGGCCTTGGCGCGTCTGCGCGAGATTGGCGGAGATGCAGTGGCTAAAGCACATGCCAAGCGGCTCAACGTCATCACCAATACTCACGGCGCCGATGACATAGACGGATCGGGAGCCGCGGTTCTGCAGTCGATTTTCCTCGCCCGGATCCAGAAGTTCCTCGCCGAGCAGGGCTGCATCACCGGCGGCTGGGAAGAGGCAGCGCATGGCAATGTCATCGACAAGGCAAAGAGCTATCTCTGCGGCTGGCGCAGTGTCGAAGTTTCGGCGGCGCTGGCCGGTCAGGGCTACGAAATGGTCGTCTGCCCTGGGCAGGTCTACTATCTCGACATGGCAAACAGCCCCGATTGGGACGAGCCGGGCGCCAGCTGGGCCGGGTGGTCGGAGCCGGAGAAGCTCTACAATTTCGACCCGGTCGAAGGCTGGAGCGACGAACAGAAAAAGAAGCTGCGTGGCATCCAGGCCTGCATCTGGTCGGAGCCGATGACCGATCGCGCGGTCTTTGACCGCCTGGTGTTTCCGCGGATCTCGGCACTTGCCGAGAGCGCCTGGACGAAGCCCGCGGACAAGTCCTGGGAGCGCTTCAAGGCAGTCGCGGGATTGATGCCGGTCCTGTACGCCTATCCGTGAGCTTGTCAGCCCAGAGGTTTTTGAAGGACATCGAACTGCGGGTTCGTTTCCGAGAAGATCGGCAGTGCCGCGGCGCCCAGAAGCGCCGTGTCCCTGCCGGTCGCACCGATCATGATGCGCGGCAGGTTTCGTTCCTCCCCGGGATTGACCGGGCTATGCAACGGATCCAGCTTTCGAGCGAGGCACTGCAGCAGTGACGGGGGCATCGAACCGCCAAGCACGATCGTCTGCGGGTCGAAGGCCAATTCCAGAACATCGATTGTCTGACGCATGGGCTTCGCGGCAGCCTCTGCCCAGGCATCAATCCGACTGTCCCCTTGCGCGATCAAGGCGGCAAGAGTTTCAGGATCGTGCTGTCTGGGGTCGCCGATGTCGAGATATTCGTAGGCCGCGCCGAGCGAGACATAGCGGTCGAGGCAACCACGCTTGCCACACACGCAGGCCAGCCCATCCGGCACCACGATCATATGGCCGATTTCGCCAGCATTGTTGCGGCTTCCCTTGTAGAGATGGCCGTCGAGAAACATGCCGGCCCCTATACCCCCGCCGAGAAACAGATAGACAAAACTGCTCAAGCCCCGAGCGACGCCGTGGAGCCGCTCGCCGATCGCAGCAGAGGTGGCGTCGTTCTCGACGAGAACCGGGACGCCAACAAGTCGGGCGAGTTCCGGGGCCACCGGGAAGCCCTGCCAGCCGGGAAGCGTCACCGGGCTCAGCGATGTCACACCTTCGGCCGCATACCGCCCCGGCATTGCGATGCCGACACCCAGCAGGCGGGCGCGATCAAAGCGAAAGTTCCGTTGCAGTTCGTCAACGATACCGCCGAGGATCGGCATCGCCTCGGTCGGCGTCGGCCTGTCGACGGGCTTGTCGATCCTGGCACGGACACGTCCGGAAAGATCGGTCAGCACGCCAACCGCACGATCCCGCTCCAGCTCCAGGCCAATGGAGTAGGCACCGTCCGGATTGATCGAGTAGGGCGTGATCGGCTGTCCACGCGCCGCCTTTTTCGGGGCTTCGGCCTTCAGCAACTCGGACCGTTCGAGTTCTTCGACAATGTTCGATACCGTCTGCGTGCTGAGCGCCGTCAACCGGGAGAGGGCCGCCCGCGACAACGGTCCATTCGTCCGAACCGCTTCGATCACGACGCGTCGGTTGTGCGATTTTGCCTGTTCGAGATTGGTGCCTGAAATTGCCTTCATTGGCCTGACTTGCGAGCGTTCTAAACATCACCTTGCTTACCGCATAAGCGGTTCCGTCATTTATATCCAGCAGATTGCATCCCGGCGGTCGGACCCTCCGCGTGATTGTGCGCAGGCGTTGCAACGAGCAAGACCGAGCTTCAGGGACTTTGCGGGCGCTGGCGCCTGCGCCGTTTTCTGGTCGCCAGCAACGGGCCGGGTTGACAGCATGGGGAGCACATGGCACTTATGTAACTAAATAGTTATTTATGGGAGGAAGACGCAGATGGCGACGATTTCGCTTGGCATTATCATGCATGGGATCACCGGCCGCATGGGCTATAACCAGCATCTGGTGCGGTCCATTCTCGCAATCCGCGAGCAGGGGGGCCTTGAGCTTTCCAACGGCGACCGCCTGATGCCCGATCCGATCCTCGTCGGACGCAACGCCGACAAGATCGAGGCCATTGCCCGCAAGCACGGCCTGACGCGCACGACCACTGATCTCGACAGCGCCCTTGCGGATCCGAACAACAGGATCTTCTTTGACGCAGGCTCGACGCAAATGCGCGTCTCGCTGTTGAAAAAGGCAATCGAGGCCGGCAAGCATGTCTATTGCGAAAAGCCGATCTCGGAGACGCTCCAGGAGGCGCTTTCCGTTGCGACGCTTGCCGAACAGCGCGGCGTCAAAAATGGTGTCGTGCAGGACAAGCTCTACCTGCCGGGACTGCGCAAGATCGCCCTGCTCAAGGACAGCGGCTTCTTCGGCAAGATACTCTCGGTACGCGGCGAGTTCGGCTACTGGGTATTCGAGGGTGACTGGGGCGTGAAGGCTCAGCGTCCATCCTGGAATTATCGCGCGGCCGATGGTGGCGGCATGATCCTCGACATGCTGCCGCACTGGCGCTACGTGCTGGACAACCTCTTTGGCGAGGTCAAGGCCGTCAGCTGCTACGCGTCCACTCATATCCCGAGCCGCGTCGACGAGACCGGCAAGACCTACAGGGCAGATGCCGACGACGCAGCCTATTCGACTTTTGAACTCGAGGGCGGCATCGTCGCCCATATCAACTCCTCCTGGGCGGTTCGCGTGCGTCGTGACGACCTCGTGACCTTCCAGGTCGACGGAACACATGGTTCGGCCGTCTGCGGTCTGACCAAATGCTGGACGCAGCATCGGGTCAACACACCGAAGCCTGTCTGGAATCCCGATCAGCCGCAGACGATCGACTTCTACAGGACATGGGACGAGGTTCCGGAAACCCAGGTTTTCGACAACGGCTTCAAGGCGCAGTGGGAAGACTACCTGCGCTATGTCGTCGAAGACGCGCCGTGGAGGTTCACGCTGCGCGAGGGCGCCAAGGGTGTTCAGCTTGCGGAACTGGCGCACCAGAGCTGGAAGGAACGCCGCTGGGTGGATGTTCCCTCGCTCGCCGATACATCAGTCCGCAAGGTTGCCTGACGGCCATGGCAAAGTCACTTCGTCTTCCCGTCTCCGGCGGCACGCTGGAGGATTATGCCATCGCCAACGCACCGCTTGCCGCGCCGGAACGCCCGGCCGGCGGCCATGCCTTCAACCGTGTCGCCTACGCGGCCGCTCATGTGGTCGTCGATCCACTGGCGGACAACGATCCATGGCTCGACCGCAATATCGACTGGGAACGCACCGTTGCATTCCGCGAGTATCTTTGGGACCTCGGCCTCGGCGTTGCCGAGGCGATGGACACCGCCCAACGCGGCATGGGGCTCGACTGGGCTGGCGCCAAGGAACTCATCGCCAATGTCCAGTCGGCAGCGCGCAGGCGCCCGGATGCCCTCATCGCCTATGGCGCCGGCACCGACCATCTGCCAGCAGGTCCTGGCGTTAGCATCGATGATGTCATCCACGCTTATGAGGAGCAGGTCGCCTACATCGAAGAGCAGGGCGGCCGGATCATCCTCATGGCAAGCCGCGCGCTTGCGGCCGCCGCCAAGAGCCCCGAGGATTACGTGCGTGTCTATGATCGCATCTTGCGGCAGGTCCGGCAGCCGGTGATCATCCATTGGCTTGGCGATATGTTTGATCCTGCGCTCGCCGGCTATTGGGGTTCGCGTGATGATATGCAGGCCATGGAAACGGCCGTCGCCATCATCAATGACCACGCAACCAAGGTGGACGGCGTGAAGATCTCCCTCCTCTCCGCGGAGAAAGAGATCGTCATGCGTCGAAAGCTTGATCCGGCGGTCAAGATGTATACCGGCGATGACTTCAACTACGCGGAGCTTATCGCCGGCGACGAGAAAGGATACTCACACGCCCTGCTCGGCATTTTTGATGCCATCGCGCCTGCGGCCAGCGCTGCCCTGCAGAAGCTTGGCGCAGACGATCTCGCCGGTTTCCACGAGATCCTGGCGCCGACCGTGCCGCTTTCACGGCATATCTTCAAGGCACCGACGCGGTTCTACAAGACGGGCGTTGTCTTCCTGGCCTATCTCAATGGTTTCCAGAATCACTTCCAGATGCTGGGTGGCCAGCAAAGCACGCGCTCGATGGTGCATCTGGCGGAACTGTTCCGGCTTGCCGACGAGGCCCGCGTCCTGCGGGATCCGGATCTCGCGGTCAGCCGGATGAAGACGATCCTGGCGACTGCAGGCATCTGAAAATCACGGCATGCACTTCGCATCGCGAGGTGAGGGAGGAATATCAAAAATGGCAGTCAATGGCCTTTCCATCAACCTCGCGACGGTGCGAGAGCAGTACGACATGAAGCAGGCGGTCGAGGCCTGCCTCAAGCAGGATATTGTTGCAATCGCTCCCTGGCGTGATCAGGTGCATGCGATCGGCTTGTCGGAAGCTGCCCGGATCGTCGCCGACAACCAACTGCAGGTGACCGGGCTTTGCCGCGGGGGCATGTTCCCCGCCGCGGATGCTGCGGGGCGAGCTGCAGCAATCGACGACAACAAGAGGGCGATCGATGAGGCAGCTGCTCTCAACGCCGATTGCCTCGTTCTCGTCGTCGGCGGCCTGCCTGCGGGGTCCAGGGATATCGCCCACGCGCGCGATATGGTCGCAGACGGGATCGGCGCGATCCTTCCGCACGCACGCGCATCCGGCATACCACTTGCGATCGAACCGCTGCATCCGATGTATGCCGCCGACCGCGCCTGCGTGAACACACTTGAGCAGGCGCTCGATATTTGTGACCTACTCGGCAACGGCGTCGGTGTGGCCATCGACGTTTATCACGTCTGGTGGGACCCGAAACTCGAGCAGCAAATCACCCGAGCCGGGGCGTCGGGCCGGATCCTGGCACACCACATCTGCGACTGGCTGGTTCCGACAACGGACCTGTTGCTGGACCGCGGCATGATGGGAGACGGCGTGATCGATCTCAAGGGGATCCGACGCTCCATCGAGGCTGCCGGTTATCATGGAGCGCAGGAAGTCGAAATCTTTTCGGCAGCGAACTGGTGGAAACGACCGGGGGAAAAGGTGCTCTCCACCTGCGTCGATCGCTTCCGCAGCGTCTGCTGACACAGTCGTTGCGCCGCCGCTAAATCATTGATCAACCGCACATATTTTCGCTTACGGCAGCCACCGAGCTGTTTCGTTCCGCTATGTGCTATTTGCAGGGCGGGAAGCCGAAGGCGAAAGATGCTGCTGAAATTGCCTCAATGACGGCTGCGGCATCCAGAATATGTCCTTGCGCCGCTTCCTGCGAGCGGCGCAAATCCTGAAACCTGCCCATAGAATCTCGGACAAGACCGTGCTTTGTCAACAACAATCGCCCGATCATCCGGGAATTGTCATCAAGGCACACCAAACATGCCGCGGTGATTTTGAACTGATTCTGCATCTCATGCCGGTGGATCAGCGGCACGACAAATGATCTGACCCCACCGTTCCCCGCGGGGAACTCCGCAGGGTCGGGACCCTGCGAGCCTGGCAGCAACCCAATGGTCAGGGCCCCTCCTGACGCTGCTTCCTGACGATCTTCCGGCCAATGCGAGCGCAAGACAGACAGGCAGCGCCGAGAGACTTGGCAACTCCGGTCGAAAACCCCTTCATGTTCGGGTCAAGCCTTACGACGACGCCCAACGATTCCTTTCGAACTGATACTTTCCCTCGCGCCGGTGGATAGCGGCACGACAAGTCATCTCACCCATTGTTCCCCGCGGGGAACTCCCCTTGATCGGCACCTTGCGAGGCTGGCAGCAACCGATGGTCAGGGTATCGCTTCATGCTGCACCCCGCCGGTCTTCCTGGCCAATGCGAGCGCGATCCAGGCAGGCAGCTCCCAGCGCCTTGGCAAGTCCATTCGCAAATCCCTTCATGTCCGAGCCAAGACCTGCGACGAAGCCCAACGATTCCTTTCAGACTAATATTTCCCCTCGCGCCGGTGGATAGCGGCACAAGCCATCTGGCCCTTTGTTCCCCGCGGGGAACTCCGCTTGAACCGGGACCTTAGAAGGCTGGCAGCAACCGAGGGTCAGGGCACCTCCTGATGCCCCCCCCCGACGGACTTCCGGCCAATGCGACCGCGAGACAGGCAGGCAGCGCCGAGAGACTTGGCAAGTCCAGTAGTTGATCCCTTCATGTCCGAGCCAAGCCCTGCGACAAGGCTCAATAATCCTGCATGCACCAACCACCGTCACCGAAGACGCCGACCGCATTGTCGCTCACCACCTCGGCTCTTCCCGAAAAGCCCCCTCATGCTTGCCTGGCGCCCGAAGCCCTGTGGTAACGCCGCCGCCATCACGCCTGGCCCGCGCAGCCGCCAAGTGCGACGCCCGCACACAAGCGACAGCAGGTGCAACACCAACCACGCGCAAATCACAGTGCCGACATGACCACAAGGTCAGCCCGCCATGTCGCCACGTTTCAGATGACGCAGGCCCGCGCCGCTCATCGGCAAGAAAATCCCCGCAAACACAACGTTGAAGCCGCCATCATACGCACGAGCGCGCCATCTGGCGTGCCCAAGTCTTTATTTTCAGGGCGAAATGTTATCGCCGCCCGGCACGGCCCGCCGACGGAGCGTGGCCCCCCCGACTACAGGCAAAGGCCGCACATCTTGCGCCGGCGGCTGTTGCCGCCAACGACGAGGAAGCCTTCAACGCGTGTGCGCAACGGATTCTGGCGACAAAGCCCAACCGTGATACAGAGATCCGACAAGGAGCCCTTCGGCCGTCCCGCGCCTCCCTCCATCCAACACAATCATTGCCAGATGGCGTTGGACGAATAAGAGATTGTCCCGCTTCATGGCCCGACAACTTCTGCAGCGATGACCCCACCTTGGTGTCGAATGGACAAACAATCGGGGCCCGGCATTGCCGATCTTCGTGCCCGAACTTTGCAACCATTGCCGCATGGCGTCAAAACCGCCAGGAACCGCTGCAGGACCAACCTACAAATCCACAGCCGTCGGTGATACGCACCTCGACAGCATCGAGCGCAGGAACTATCTCTAAAATATGACTATTCATAACGACGACACGATAGCCGGCCGCATAAGTCGCGCGCTCGCGGAGCGCATCGTGACGGGCGCCTTGCCGCCCGGCTCGAAACTGAAGCAGGACCATATAGCCGAGGAATTCGGATCCTCGCACGTTCCCGTGCGCGAGGCCCTGCGCCGTTTGGAGGCGCAAGGCCTTGCCGTCAGCGAACCGCGCCGCGGCGTTCGTGTTGCCTCCTTCGATCTAAAGGAGGTGCAGGAGGTCGCGAAGATGCGCGCCGCCCTTGAGGGCCTTGCACTGCGCCACTCGGCAGAGCACCTGACGCCTTCGCGTCTCGACCAGGCCGAACAGGCAACGATCGACGGTGACAATGCGCGCGACGTTCGCACCTGGGAAGAGGCCAATCGCAGGTTTCACAAACTCATCCTCGAACCCTGCGAAATGCCGCGTCTGCTTTCTGCCATTGACGACCTGCATGCGGCGAGCGCTCGATTCTTGTTCGCCACCTGGCTCACCGACTGGGAACCGCGAATCGATACGGACCACCGCAGCATTCTCGCATTCCTTCGCGCCGGCAAGGTCGAGAATGCCGTGACCGCGCTGGAGCGGCATGTGCAATGGATCGGCGGCCCGTCGCGGCGAATGCAGCATGCCGCTCGCGAACGATTTGCAATCGTCGGCTAGCCTCCGTTCCCACTTGCTCCACGCGCATTTCCTGCTCAGCGGTGGCCTGCTCAGCGGTGGCCTGCGCTCCGAACTCGGGCAATAGCGACGCGCATCGGCCGAGCGAGCGCAATCCCTGTTGCGCGCTGGAATGCAGCCTGATTTGTGAGAGTGGCATCGAAAACGCGAAGCCTGTCAGCCGATCAGGCGCTAGCCGACACTGGAGCGCCTGAGTCGGATCGCCAATCTTCCTCAGGCGAACAAACTGAAAAACGCACTTGCCTAATGTCGCGGGAAATTATTATAGATAATTTTGATTTCTATCTACGACTCGACATCCCGCAGCGCAAAGGTTTTAGTCAAATGCAGCCACATACAGACTGTCCAACCGCGGAGAGCGGCAACAGGGGGCAACTAACCGCATCGGACGCCACTTTTATCTATAATTTGCCTTTCAGCGACCTTCTCTTTCGCGCCCACGGCATCCATCGAGCCAATTTTGATCCCAATGCCGTACAGATGAGCCGCCTCCTGTCCGTCAAGACCGGCGGATGCGCCGAAGACTGCGGCTATTGCAGCCAGTCGGCCCATTATCCGACCGGCCTCAAGGCCTCAAAACTCATGGAGGTCGACCGCGTACTTTCCGAAGCGCGAAAGGCGAGGGAAGGGGGTGCAACGCGCTATTGCATGGGCGCCGCCTGGCGCAGCCCCAAGGACCGGGACATGGATTCGATCGTCGCGATGGTCGAGGGTGTGCGGGAGCTCGGAATGGAGACCTGCATGACGCTCGGCATGCTGACGCCGCAGCAATCGGCAAGGCTCGCGGATGCCGGCCTCGACTATTACAATCACAACATCGATACCTCGGAGCGCTTCTATAGCGAGATCATCACAAGCCGGACCTTCGCAGATCGCCTTGATACCCTTGCCAATGTCCGCCAGGCCGGCATCAAGGTCTGCGCCGGCGGCATTCTCGGAATGGGCGAGACGGCAGAAGATCGGATCTCGATGCTCGTCACGCTTGCCAATCTTCCGGCACCGCCAGAGAGCGTTCCGATCAATATGCTGATCCCGATCCCGGGTTCAAAGCTCGCCAATGCAAAGCCGATCGATCCAATCGAGTTCGTTCGGACGGTTGCACTGGCACGAATCCTGATGCCCTCTTCCCACGTTCGCCTGTCTGCGGGACGAACGGATATGTCGGACGAGATGCAGGCGCTCTGTTTCTTTGCGGGCGCCAATTCCATTTTTGTGGGTGAAACCCTCCTGACAGCGGACAATCCCGGTGAGGATCATGACGCGGCTCTCTTTCGCCGCCTGGGGTTGAAAGCCGAACAGCTGGAACGGGTAGAATGAGTGCCGGGGGCCTTGCAGTCTATGAGCGCAAGCTCGCTGGCCTTGATCGCAAGGGAAGGAGCCGCAGCCTTGTCGCCGCTTGCGGCGCGGATTTCGCCTCGAACGACTACCTTGGTCTTGCGCAATCGCAGCGGCTAGGAGATGCGCTTCGGTCTGCATTGGACCGCGGCGTGGCAGTTGGGGCCGGGGGTTCGCGCCTGCTACGCGGCAATCATCCGGAGCATGACGCGCTGGAACGGGAGGCTGCCGCGTATTTCGGGGCAGCACGGGCGCTCTACTTCGCCAACGGTTATGCTGCCAATGTGGCGTTGTTCTCAACCTTGCCACAGCGCCAGGACATCATCCTTCATGATGCGCTCATCCATGCCAGCGCTCATGAAGGGATTTCTGCCAGCCGGGCGCCATCGATCGCGACCGCACACAACGATGTCAACGCCGTCGCCGACGCCATCCGATCATGGCGGGGAGCCGGCGGCACCGGCCGACCCTGGATCGCTGTCGAAAGTCTCTACTCGATGGACGGGGATCGCGCGCCACTTCGCGAGCTGGCCGAACTTGCGAGGCTCCATGATGGTTTCCTCGTCATCGATGAGGCACATGCGACGGGGGTCTTCGGAAAGGGAGGACGCGGCCTGGCGGAGGGGCTGGGGCATCCAGAAAACTGCATAACGCTGCACACATGCGGCAAGGCGCTTGGTGCGTCGGGCGCGCTTGTCCTTGCACCGGCAGTCCTCTGCGATTTCCTCGTCAATCGCGCCCGGAACTTCATCTATTCAACGGCACCATCCCCGCTGATGGCTGCGACAGTTCGGGAGGCATTGAGGATCCTCGACGATGAACCGGAGCGACGCGACAAGCTCGCCGGACTTGTCTCTCTTGCCAATCGCGACATGGAAAGGACGATCGGGATGCGATCCAGCGGCTCACAGATCCTCCCCATTGTTGTCGGCGACAATCGTCGCGCGGTTCGGATCGCCGAAGGCTTGCGGACCGAGGGTTTCGACGTCAGACCCATCCGCCCACCAACCGTGGCAGAGGGCACGGCGCGTTTGCGCATCTCCATCACCCTCAACGTCGAACCGGAGACAATTTCGCGGCTGTTCGAGAGGCTGGCCATTGTCATGCGAAAGGAGCAGCAATGACGTCGCGCTTCGTCGTCACCGGCACTGACACCGGCATCGGCAAGACTGTTTTCGCCGCCGCATTAACCTGCGCACTCAAAGGGCATTACTGGAAACCTGTCCAAGCGGGACTGGACGAGGAGACCGACGCAGAAACGGTCGCCCGACTGGGCAACGTTCCGGCGGAACGGATTCTCCCCGAGGCCTACCGGCTAAAGACACCAGCATCCCCCCACCACGCAGCAGCGCTTGATCACGTGACGATCGAACCCGGCGCGCTTGAACTGCCGGCGCTCCCGCATCCGCTTGTCATTGAGGGCGCTGGTGGCGTTCTCGTTCCACTGACATCTGGAATCCTGTTTGCCGATATCTTCGCTCGCTGGCAGGCACCCGTCATCCTGTGCGCCAGAACCTCGCTCGGTACCATCAACCATACGCTGCTATCCGTAGAAGCGCTGCAGCGCCGATGTGTGCCCATCTTCGGCATTGCCTTTATGGGCAAGGAAAACGCCGAAACCCAGAGGATCATCATCCACATGAGTGGTTCTCGCGAATTGGGACGGCTGGAGCCGACCAGCCCGCTTACCCACGACGGCCTGATGGCAGCCTTTCATCGCGGCTTCGACGTGTCGGTCTTTCGGAGTTCAAAGTCATGACGCGCTCCCCTGTATGGCATCCATTCACACAGCACGGCCTCGAGCCGCCGATGAAAAAGGTCATAGCGACGGAAGGCGCCTATCTGATCGACGAAGCCGGCAGTCGCATTCTTGATGCGATCTCCTCATGGTGGGTCATCACCCACGGGCATCGGCATCCGACGATCATGGAGGCGATCCGCCGTGCGACCGACAGTTATGACCAGGTCATCTTCGCCGAATACACGCATGCCCCTGCCGAAGAACTCGCCCGTGGTCTGATCAAGGTAAGTCCGGCCGGGCTTGAGCACGTCTTCTATTCGGACAGCGGGTCGACGGCGGTCGAGGTTGCGTTGAAGATGGCGCTTGGCTTCTTCCACAACACCGGCAGGCGCCGCGATCGGATCGTCGTCATGGAGCACGGTTATCATGGCGATACGATCGGAACGATGTCCGTCGGCGAAAGGGGCGTTTTCAATGCCGCCTACGAGCCCCTGCTGTTCGGCGTCGATCGACTTGCCTTTCCGGAGCCCGGTTCGGCGCAACAGACGCTTGATGCCTTTCACCTGCTTTGTTGCTCCGGCCAGGTCGCGGCTTTGTTGATTGAGCCACTGGTACTTGGCGCCGGTGGCATGAAGATGTTCGAGCCATCCTTGCTCGGCAAGCTCAGGGAGATCGCCCGCTCCCACGATGTGCTTTTCATTGCAGACGAAGTGATGACCGGCTGGGGCAGGACAGGCACCCTGTTTGCCTGCGATCAGGCAGGTATTTGTCCGGATATCCTCTGCACATCAAAAGGACTGACCGGGGGCGCCATGCCGCTCGCTGCCACACTTTGTACAAGCGAGATCTTTGACGCGCATGTTTCCACCGACCGCCGCAAGACCTTCTTCCATTCGAGCTCCTACACTGCCAACCCGATTGCATGCGCGGCAGCGGTCGCCAACCTGGAGATCTGGGCGAACGAGCCGGTTCAGGCGCGCATAGATCGCCTCGCTGCCCTGCAGGAGAAGGCGCTGCGACGCTTTGCCAATGATCGGCGCTTCATGAACGTCCGCCAGACCGGCACCATTGCGGCGCTGGACATGGCGGTCGGCTCGGAAGGATATTTAGCCGACATCGGACCGCGCTTGCGCGGCTTCTTTCGCGACCGCCACCTGCTCATCCGCCCACTTGGAAACGTCATCTACCTCATGCCACCTTATTGCGTGTCGGAAACCGAAATCGATCGCCTTTATGACGCCATCGACGAGGCAGCAGACGAACTGATCGGAACGGCAGCATGATGAAGGTCCGCTCCGCGCGCATCGCAGGCTTTGGGCACGCTGTTCCGGGTCGCTGTGTCGAAAACGCCGAAATCGAGCAATCCCTCGGGCTAGAAACCGGTTGGATCGAGCGTCGCACCGGGATCCGCACCCGATACTGGGCAGAAGAGGGCGACACCCTCAGCGGGCTTGCCACCGAAGCCGGAGCCATGGCCCTCGACAATGCCGGGATCGATCGATCCGAGGTCGGCCTGATGCTCCTGGCAACCTCCACGCCGGATCAGCTGCTGCCCCCGACGGCGCCACTCGTGGCACACAGGCTTGGACTTGATCACTGTGGCGCGATCGACCTGGCCGGCGCCTGCTCCGGTTTTCTTTATGCCCTGACACTCGCAGACGCATTCGTTCGCACCCAGGGGACGCCGGTTCTTGTCGTTGCCGCCAATATTCTCAGTCGCCGCATCAATCCGGCCGAGCGAGCCAGTTGCGTATTGTTTGCTGACGCGGCGGGCGCAGTCGTGCTGACGCCCTCCAGCGATCCTTCCGTCGGAATTCTCGGCACTGAACTCTGCTCCGAGGGCAGCAACTATGACCTGATCTCGATTGCCGCCGGCGGCAGCAACAAGCCCTTCGCGCCGGGGCGCGCCGCCACGGACTATCTGATGACGATGCGAGACGGACGTGAGGTGTTTTCCCGGGCGGTCGAGATGATGAGCACCGCCTCGCAGCGGACGCTCGACATGGCTGGCGTGGAAGCTGCAGCGATCACCCGATTTGTACCGCACCAGGCCAATGTCCGGATATTTCAGGCAGTTGCAACCAATCTCGGGATCGGGCCCGAACGGACCGTCTGCTCGCTGGACCGGTTCGGAAACTCTTCCGCCGCGACGATTCCGCTCACCTTGTCGCTGGATGCAGCCGCCCGGCCCCTCAGAGAGGGTGAAACCCTTCTTCTTGCAGCAGCCGGTGCTGGTCTCACCGGGGCGGCCGTCACCTACCGCGTCTAGTGCTTCCGGCAATCCAGGCTGACCGCGAGATGCAGCTGCCCTTTAGCGGTTGATGCGCGTCGACAGGATGATCGAAGAGAGGGTTTTCTCGACGCCGTCGATATCACCGATCTTGTCGATGGCGGAATCGAGCTCGCTGATCGAGCCGGCGGCAACGATTGCGATCATGTCGAAGCTACCGCTGACCGAATGGACCGAGCGGACGTCCGCAATTGCCTGCAGCTCTTGGGTGACGCGTCCGAGCGCCTTGGCAGCAAGGGTGATCAGCACGTGGGCCTTTATCTGACCGCTCTCGAAGTTATCCGACAGCCGCACGCCATAGCCTGCTATGACGCCGTCGCGCTCCAGGCGCTCGATCTTGGCCTGCACTGTTGTGCGCGACAGGCCGAGCTTGCGGGCCAGCATGGCGGTCGGCATCCGGGCGTTTTCGCTGAGAATCGACAGAAGCTGCCGATCCTTGTCACTCATCGTCATATTGATCAATCCAGACGGCGATATGCCAAAGAATTCCAGTCGATTTTATCATTCTCGCGCTGTGAATCAACCAAACCGACAGGAATAAAGGGGGCATAAAGATTTCTCGAACCAATATGAGGGAACGCATATGAAAAACATTGTCGTCATCGGCGCTGGCAAGATCGGCTCTACGATCGCCCGTCTTCTCATCCATTCCGGCGACTACCACGTCACGCTTGCCGACCGCAGCAAGCAACAGCTGGATCACATGGAGGCCAACGCCGCGCTCAGCCTGGCGGAAGTGGACATTGCCGACCACGCAGCCTTGGTCAAACTCCTTTCCGGCAAGTTTGCCGTGCTGAGCGCCGCCCCGTTCCATCTGACGATTGCCATCGCCGAGGCTGCGGCCGAAGCCGGCGTGCACTACCTCGATCTGACCGAAGACGTCGAATCCACCCGCCGCGTCAAGGCCATTGCTGCCGGTGCATCCACCGCGTTCATACCGCAATGCGGCCTGGCGCCGGGCTTCATCTCGATCGTCGCCAACGATCTTGCGAGCCGCTTCGACAAGCTCGACAGTGTTCGCATGCGCGTCGGCGCCTTGCCGCAGTATCCCTCGAATGCCTTGAACTACAACCTGACCTGGAGCACCGACGGCGTCATCAACGAGTACATCGAGCCCTGCGAGGCGATCGTCGACGGCCAGCTCATCGAAGTGCCGGCTCTGGAAGAGCGGGAAGAGTTCTCCCTCGACGGCGTGACCTATGAGGCCTTCAATACCTCCGGCGGTCTCGGCACGCTGTGTGAGACGCTGAAGGGCAAGGTTCGCACGCTGAACTATCGTACGATCCGCTATCCCGGCCACGCCGCGATCATGAAGGCACTGCTGAGCGACCTCGGACTGCGTCATCGCCGCGAAGTTCTCAAGGACATCCTCGAGCACGCCTTGCCGTCGACGATGCAGGACGTCGTCATCGTCTTCGTCACTGTGTCCGGTTGGAAGAACGGCCGTCTCGTGCAGGAAACCTATGCCAACAAGGTCTACAGCGCTGTTGTCGCCGGCCGCATGATGAGTGCGATCCAGATCACCACCGCCTGCAGCATCTGCGCCGTGCTCGATATGCTGGCCAAGGGTGAGTTGCCTGGCAAGGGTTTCATCCGCCAGGAAGATATTGGTCTCGACGCATTCCTCGACAGCCGCTTCGGCCACCACTATGCGCAGAAGGCGTACGGCGAAAAGATCGCCGGCTGATCGTCCGATCAAAGTGGACAGGAAAAAGCGCCCGGAAGTGATCCGGGCGCTTTTGCGTTGTCTGCCTGGCAACGAAAGCCAAACTCAATTCACTTTGTCCTGTGGCGGGAAAATGGCGACCCTCTCTCGCTCAGACAATCAGCCGAGCCGCCTGCAAGCCGCTGCGATTCGCTCCAGGGCTTCCTTCAGGTCCGCTTCCGCTGAAGCGTAGGAGATCCTGAAGTACGGCGACAGGCCGAAGGCCGAGCCCGGAACGACAGCGACATTCGCCTCCTCGAGCAGATAGGCGCAGAACTCGCTGTCCGACGTGATCTTGCGGCCGCCTGGGGCAGTCCGGCCGAGAATGTCGCCACATCCGGAGAAGGTATAAAAGGCGCCCTCGGGAACGCGGCATTCGAGACCATCAATTGCGTTCAGACCGGAAACGACGAGATCGCGGCGCCGCTTGAAGCTCTGCGTTCGCTCGGCAAGAAAATCCTGCGGCCCGTTGAGTGCGGCAACGGCGGCAGCCTGGCTGATCGAAGATGGGCAGGACGTCGCCTGGCTCTGCACCACGGCCATAGCCTTGATAAGCGCCTTCGGGCCACCTGCATAGCCGATACGCCACCCGGTCATGGCATAGGCCTTGGAGACACCGTTGATCGTCAGCGTGCGCTCACGCAGGCGCGGCTCCAGCTGCAACGGCGTGACGAACCGAAAATCGTCATAGACGATGTGCTCATACATATCGTCGACCATCAACCAGACATGCGGATGCCTGAGCAGTACATCCAGCAATGGGCGATAGTCCTCGGCGCTATAGGCAGCACCGGACGGATTGGACGGCGAATTCAGCAGCAGCCAACGCGTCCGCGGCGTGATCGCCGCTTCGAGTTTTTCGGCGGTCAGCCGGAAGCCGCTTTGCGCATCGCATGGGACAAGCACCGGCTTGCCTTCGCAGATCTGAACGATATCGGAATAGGACGTCCAGTAGGGCGTGGGAATGATAATCTCGTCGCCGGGATCGACGGTTGCCATCATCGCGTTGAAGAGGATCTGCTTGGCGCCGGTGGCAACGGTTATCTCGCCAACTTCGAAGGAAACTTCGTTCTCGCGCTGAAACTTGGCGCGGATTGCTTCCTTCAACGCCGGCGTGCCGTCGAGCGCCGTGTATTTCGTGTCGCCGCGCTGCATTGCGTCCCATGCAGCCTGCTTGACATGGTCTGGCGTTTCAAAATCAGGCTCACCGGCTCCAAGGATGATGACCGGCTTGCCGTCCCGTTTCATGGCAGCGGCGCGCGCCCCGATCTGCAGGATCTCCGAGACGCCTATGGCAGATATCCGCGAGGCGGGACGAAAGCCCGCCTCTTCAATCTTCACATCGATCGTCATGGCAACACCTATTCGATCTCGAAGGAAACGCCCTGCGCCAGCGGCAGAGCCTTCGAATAGTTGATCGTGTTGGTTGCACGGCGCATGTAGGCCTTCCACGCATCCGAACCGGACTCGCGGCCACCACCGGTCTCCTTCTCGCCACCGAATGCGCCACCGATTTCAGCGCCTGATGTTCCGATGTTGACGTTTGCAATACCGCAATCGGATCCATCGGCTGACAGGAAGCGCTCCGCTTCACGCAGGTCCAGCGTGAAGATCGACGAGGAAAGCCCCGCGCCGACGGCATTGTGGTCTTCGATAACGCTGTCGAAGTCGGAGTATTTCATCACGTAGAGGATCGGCGCGAAGGTCTCTTCCAGCACCGGCCCGACCTGCGACGGCATTTCCACGAGCGCCGGCTTGACGTAATAGGCCTTGTCGTGGGGCATCGCGACGCGCTCACCGCCGTTGACCGTGCCACCATGGGCTTTCGCCTCGCCGATCGCCTTTTGCATATTGTCGAAGGCAAGCTTGTCGATCAGGGGACCGACCAGAGCCGTGCTTTCAAGCGGATTGCCGACAGAGACATTGGCATAGGCCTTTTTCAGGCGCGGTACGAGCTGATCATAAACACTCTCGTGGACGAACAGGCGGCGAAGTGTCGTGCAGCGCTGGCCGGCCGTGCCCATTGCCCCGAAGGCAATTGCGCGCAGCGCCATGTCGAGATCGGCAGACGGGCAGACAATGCCGGCATTGTTGCCGCCGAGTTCCAGGATCGAACGGGCAAAGCGGCGAGCAAGTCGAGGACCGACATCCCGTCCCATACGCGTGGAACCCGTCGCCGAAACCACCGGCACCTTCGGATGGTCGACCAGGACCTCGCCGATCGCACGGTCGCCGATCAGCACTTCGCTCAGGCCCTCTGGCGCATCACCGAAGCGGGCAATGGCGCGCTGCAGGATGGCCTGCGATGCAAGTGCGGTCAGCGGCGTCTTTTCGGAAGGCTTCCAGACGACCGCGTTGCCGCAGACCAGCGCCAGAGCAGCGTTCCAGGCCCAGACTGCGACAGGAAAGTTGAAGGCAGAGATGACACCGACAACACCGAGGGGATGCCAGGTTTCCATCATTCGATGCCCCGGCCGTTCGGTTGCGATGGTCAGACCATAGAGCTGGCGGGAAAGACCGACCGCGAAATCGCAGATGTCGATCATCTCCTGTACTTCCCCCAGGCCTTCGGACGGAATCTTGCCGGCTTCGATCGATACCAGTCGACCAAGCTCCGTCTTGACGGCACGCAACTCTTCGCCCAGGAGGCGGACAAGCTCACCGCGCTTCGGCGCCGGGACAAGGCGCCAGGTCTGGAATGCGCGCGCAGCCTTGTCGATCTTCGCGCCCGCCGCGTCCTGGCTGTCTGGCTTCAAAGCCGCGAGCTGCTCGCCCGTGACCGGGCTGTAGGAGGCCAGGTCGCCGCCTGTGTAGAGCGCCTTGTCGACGCCGATCTTGTCGAGGAGCCCGACGGCTTCTTGTGCCACATTCACTGTTCTTGCTGCGATGGTCATTTGTGCACTCTTTGACGTTTTGAATGGTTGCTGGTTCGGTCTGTTGGCCTACTCGGCCGCCTGCGCCGCGGTCAGAAGGGCCCGGCATTCGGCGATTGATTGCGCCTCGATATCAGCATAGTGATCGAATTCGTTGAGAACCGAGGCGCCGAGGTCCCGCTCGAAGCGCTGCTGATTGGGGCTTGCAGTAAACTCCTGCGCAGCCTCGTCCCCGAGATTGGACTGGAAGATACCCGCAGCACTGACGGGCAGGAAGTCTTCGTAGACAATCGGGTCGAAGCAGATGAGGCCTTCCGCCACAAGTTGATCGACACTGGCATCAGCCGAGGCAATCGCGCTCCGGCCTTTCGGCGTGAGTGAGTAGCTGAAGTAGCCAAGACCCTGGTCGCGAATTTCGGCCCAGCTGTCCGGGAAAGGCGCGAAAGCCTCGGCGAGTGCTTTTTCGTAAGCCGCAGCGTTCGAGCCATCGGCCGCGGGGCGCACGACCTTGCGCGAATCCGCCAGGAGCTTGTCGTAGAAGGCGCGGCCCTTCGGTGTCAGGGCGATGCCGCGGCTCTCAATCTCCCCAAAACGCGCGGTATGCGTGCCCTGCTGCCAGTTCCCGCCCGCATCCTTGAAAGAGACGGCTTCCTCGAGGGCCTTGAACGACGTCTGCCGCAGCAGAATCGCGCAACGACGGCTCGGCGGACCTTCGACAACTGCCTTCGGCGCAATGCCATATTCCGGCATCAGCCGCTGCACTTCGTCGATATCAAGCGTGCGGGGTGTCAGGTGATTGATGTGCGGTCCCTTGAAGGAGACAACGTCGGCTATAAGCCGGTGCGCATCATGCAAGCGCCTGTACATGGCGAGATCAACGTTCGCCTGATGATGCCAGCGGAAAGTCTCCAGCACTTCTGCGACGAAGCGCTTGGCATCGTCCTCGCCTAGACCGCCCTCGCGCTCGGCCCTTTCAGTCAGTTCGATGGCGCCAGCGGTAAAGATATGACGCTTCTGCAGGACCGTCTCGGCTTCGGCGCGCAGTTCTTCGTCGGCAATCAGGTCGAGGCGCAGCAGCGAGGTGAAAACACGGAAAGGGTTACGCTTCAGCGCTCCATCGCCGACCGGGCGGAAAGCGGTGGAATGGACTGGTACGCCTGCCTCGCTGAGATCGTAATAGCCGACCGGGAACATGCCCATGACGGCAAAGACGCGTCTCATCATCGCAAGTTCGTCGGCAGTTCCGAGACGGATGGCGCCGTGGCGCTCTTCGGAAACACGCTCAAGGGAATCCGTTTCTTCCAACCTGCGCCTAAGGACTGGATCGGCTGCAAGCGTGGCCGCATTCACTTTTGCAACAATGTCCATCAGGGTGCCGTAAGCGGGCACCTCTGTGCGATACATGGCCGACATTGCCGCCGAGAATGCAGAACGGATGCTGCAGGAGGAGACGAAACTTCTGGTCAACATATTTTATCTCACGCGCCAGTTGGAAGAGTTCATTCTGGATTGCGATCATATCGCGCGTAGAGTAGATGAATAACGATAAATGAAGCTTAGATGATGCGGTTTCGGAATGACTTTGCCTCGGAAGCTGACACCCGACCTGACAACGCTGCAGTCTTTTGAATCTGCCGCCCGCCACGGCAATTTCACGCGCGCCGCTCTTGAACTTCATCTGACGCAGAGCGCCATCAGCCGCCAGATCAAGGACCTGGAAACCCAGTTGGGGGTCCTTCTGTTCGAACGTGTCCGCCAGCGGGCGATCCTGTCGGAAGCCGGCAAACGGCTCCTTCCTGAGGCAAGGCGGCTCCTCCATCAGACAGAAGAGATGATGATCCGTGCAGCATCGGGCGCCGATGCGACTGCAACGCTTTCGATTGCGACCTTGCCGACGTTCGGAAGTCGTTGGCTGACGCCTCGACTGCCAGACTTCCTTTCTGCCCATCCCGGCTCGCTCGTCGACATAGCATCGCGCTCGGAACCTTTCGATTTCGATCAGGAAAGCTTCGATCTCGCCATTCACTACGGCCAGCCGATCTGGGCGCGGGCGACCTGCACCTTCCTTTGCGACGAGAAGATCGTTCCCGTTGCCAGCCCGACCCTTTTACAAGCGGATCCAGTCAGAACCCCGGCCGACCTCATGCGCGGACCCCTGCTGCATCTGGCCACACGCCCGCGGCTCTGGCGCCAATGGTTCGAACTCTGCAACGTCGACGCAGATCCTTCTTATCGCGGCAATCGCTTCGACCAGTTTTCGATGATCATCGAGGCGGCAACGATGGCGATGGGGTTTGCGCTTCTACCGCTCTATCTGATCGAGCAAGAGTTGAGCGCTGGAAGGCTGCAGATCGTCTTTGACCGGCCGATGTCGACGGAAAACAGCTATTATGTCGTCATGCCAGACGGTAAACGCGAACACGCCCTCGGCGTTGCGTTCACGACCTGGCTTCTCTCGCAGGTAAGTAACAGGGGCGCGACTGAATCGTGAGCGACGATGAAGCACGCCCCGACGTTCCGAGTGCGCGGATGCTGAGCTGGGCCCGAAACTCGACCATCTATCGGCTTGAGCGGCGAATGATGACCGAAAGACAGCTGTTCGATGCCATCATCAGGAAGGCGAAACAGAAATTCGAGAACATCACCCAGATGCAGCTCAGGGCGGTTGCGGATTCAGCCGTTGCGTTCGCCCATGAGAACGGCGGCTTGAACGACACCACCTATGCGGAGGTCAGCACACGCTCCGCCGTTCGCAGCGGCAGGTCGAAGCGGCGTATCGCTCAGACCCTTTCACAAAAGGGCGTCGATCGAGAAATCATCACGGCCGCGCTTGATGAGGCCGATGAATTGCTGGCAGCAGTGGTCTTTGCGCGCAAGCGCGCCTTCGGGCCATTTCGTCGTGGCGACGCGGATCGGGAGCGCAGCGCCAGGGAAATGGCGGCGTTTGGGCGCAATGGCTTCAGCTTCGAAACCGGCAAGACAGTGCTCAGTATGAGCCATGAAGAGGCAGAAGACCTTGTGATCGCGAGATCCCGTCAGGCCCGGTAGGCTTCAATCTCGTCTTTCGGCCACCCGCGCGAAGGGCGCTTCACGCCGTCGAACCCCAGCGAGCGGTGCAGGTGAGGGTGATGCTGTGGGGGCCCTCGAGTTCGGCATCGTGGCGCTCGATAAGGTCTACAACCGCATCGATGAAGGCGACATGGTCGAGACTTAGCGTCGTCAAGTCATTGCAGTCCCACGCCGCCATGGCGATGCCGTCCTGACCGACGATGGCGATATCATCCGGTGTGCTCTTGCCAAGCACACGGCGGGCGGCATCGCGAGCACCAATCGCCATAACGTCATTGCCGCAGATGATTGCGTCCACCTTGGAGCGGTGAAGAAGCAGCACCGCTTCCTTGAAACCGGAATCGTAGCTGTAGTCGCCGAAGGCTTCCGCGTGAAGGGTCAGCCCGCGCTTGGTAAGCGCATCAACAAACCATTTGCGGCGGAGCTTGTCGATCCAGCTCGATTTCGTACCCGAGAGATAGGCGAACCGCTTCTTGCCGTCGGCCACGATCTTGTCGATGATCTCGTCGGCGGCCACCGATCCGTCGATCCGGACGCTTGAGACTTTTTCGTTCTCGAGCGGTTCGAAGGAAACCATGATCGGCTTCGTGGTGTGGAAGATGTCAACTGCGTCCTGCATCGACACCATGTCGGAGAAGACGACGACGTGATCCACCTGATAGGTGGAGGCGAGCCGCATGAGTTGCAGCCTGTCGTCGTGGTCGGCACAGCACAGGATGATCGGTAGAAGCTGGCGGTCCTGCAGACGATGAACGAGAAGCTGCTGCTCCTCGGCTTCACACGGATTTCCGATCGCGTTGACCACCAGTGCCACCAGCCGTGAACGCTGATTGTTGAGCGAGCGGGCGATTGCATTCGGCTGGTAGCCATACTCGCGAGCGACCGCCAGGATGCGGTCACGGGTCGCGTTTCCGATCCTGGAATCGGGAGAAAAAGCGCGCGAGATCGTGGCGGAGGATACCCCGGCGAGCTTCGCCAGTTCCCTCGAGGTGATCCGCCGCTTGTTCATTGAGACATTCCACACGCCTATGGCGCGGCTATCCTGACAGGTGTCCCGTCTGCCGCGGCCGATTCCTTGATTGCATCCCAGAGCCTCGCGAATCGCAGGCCCATCTCGACGGAGCCAGTATTTTCCATCGTCCCTTCGCGAATGGCGAGGAAGTTTTTCATCGGATTGCCAAGAATTTCCGCTTCCTCGCGCGGCCCACTGGTTCGCCCGTGGGTGATCTCGCGCCATCCGCCCCAGGCGTCGATGCGAACAATCGCCTTCGAATAGAAGAAGGTGATGTGGGAGGCGCAGCCAGGAGGACCTTCTCCGGCCGCCGTCAGAGTGGCCAGCGCACCGTTCTTGAGGCGCGCCGAAACCGCTGTCGCGATGTCGACCTCCTTGCCACGATTGTTCATGTAGGCCGAGACGCTCTCGAAATCGGAATTGGCGAGGAGGCAAACGGTGTTCATCATGTGCGCGCCAGTGTCGAACATGAAGCCGCCGCCCGAGATCTTCGGCTGCTGCTTCCAATGGCCCYGATAGTTGTCGGACCAGCTTTCCCAGATCATTCCCGATATCGCGATAAGATCGCCGAATTCGCCGGCAATCGCCCGTTTGCGGGTATCGATCACCAGGGGCGAAAGCCCCCCCTGAAACGCTGTTACGATCGTTACTCCGCTTTTCTTCTGGGCCGCAATCAGTCGCTCAGCTTCTGCAACCGTCGTCACCATCGGCTTTTCAAGGAAGAGGTCGAGCCCTGCTCGCGCGACAGCCGTTGCCTGCTCGCCGTGAAATGCATGCGGCGTGGAAACGTAGATGATGTCCAGCTCGTCCCGGCAGGAAGCCAGCATCTCGCGATAGTCCTCGAAGCACTTCGGCGCCGATGCCCCAGCAGCCATGCAAACGTCAATCAGACGCTGGCGGGAGGAAGGGACCGTATCGGCAAGCGCAACAAATTCGATCTCGGGCATGCGAGCCCAGCTCGCCGCGTACTCGGCCGCTTTCAGGCCTGCGCCGATGACGCCAAGCCGCAATTTCCGTGACATGAAGACCCTCCCAAGTTCAGTGTGTATACGGTTACACAAACCAAACATTGAAACAAGGCCTATTAAATCGTGTTGATTCAATACATTAGCTTCCCTGTCCGAAACCACGCAAAAACCGTCTTGCCAGCGATTGGATTGCGTGTACATTTTCGCAGTGGTGCTGGAGGGCGCCGCGTACCAAAAGGGAGGACTTCCGTTGAAGAAGACGGTCTTTGGTGGCCTGTGCGCCATTCTGCTCAGCGCCGTTTCGACGCTGGCACATGCCGAAACAATCCGAATTGCCAATCACGGTCAGGCTGGCATCGACGCCATGAAGTCGACGGTCGAGCAGATCGAGAAGAAGTATGGCGTCACCGTCGAGGTCATCGAATACCCGGCCCCTGACAAGGACTATCTGACGAAGCTGCTGACCGAACTTGGCGCCGGCAACGCGCCGGATCTCTTCTCCATCCCGTCAACGGCCGCCGTTGCCGATATGGTCGCGGCAGGCTACCTGGCGCCGGTGACCAAGGAAATCAAGGCTTGGGACGGCTATGCTAATTTCTACGACGTCGCCAAGAAGCTGGCAGTCAGCCCGGATGGCGAAACCTACGTGATGCCATTCATGCTTGGCATCCAGGAAATCTACTATCGCAAGGATGTTCTTGACAAAGCCGGCATTTCGACGGAACAGCCGAAGAGCTGGAAGGACCTTCTCGATCGCGCAGCTGAAATCAAGAAGAAGACTGGCGCATACGGCCTGCTCTTTCCGGCTGGCGTGTCCTGGGGAAGTGGTGCGTTCGACGAGGGTTTCCAGCACCTCATCGTCGGCTCAAAGACGCCGCAGCTCGTCGATGCCGAGGGCAAGCTCGACCTGAACGGCGAGGGCGTCAAGGATGTCTTTAACGTCTACAAGCAATTGATCGACAATGACCTGATGCCGACGCAGCCGCTGCTTGGACCGGAGCCCTGGGTCGTGCCGAAGTACCAGATGTTCCCGGCCGGCAAACTTGCTGCAACGACCTGTGGTTCCTGGTGCTACATCTTCGACTGGGGTCGCGAAAGCAAGAACCCGATTCCCGAGGTCACAAAGGTTGTCGGAACCTGGACGGTCCCGGGACAAACGAGCGGCCAGTATGTTCTTGCCAACCTCGCAGCTCCATGGGCCGTCAACGCCAAGTCGGCCAATGTAGAACTTGCGAAGAAGGCGCTGATGGATATCGGTTCGGTCGAGACGCAGGTTTCCTATGCCGCCCGCATCGGCAACATCCCGTCCAGCAAGGATGCGGCCAAGAATGCCGACTTCCAGAAGCTGACCGAGCTTGTTGCGATCCACGCCGCAGCGGAAAATGGCACTTTCCTCAAACAGGCTTCCGGCTTCGGCACGGTTGCCGAAGGTGTCGCGCGCGCCACCGAAGCGCTGCTGCGCAAGGAAACCGACGCTGCCGGTGCCCAGAAGATCCTTGTCGACTACGTCAAGGAAACGCTGGGAGACGATGCGGTAAAGTAAGCAGGAACTTACCGAACGATATGACGGAGACGCGGGCCTGCCCGCGTCTCCAAACTTCCTTTCGAACGAGCTATCGAGCTTTCCATGGCCAGAAACGCCCACGAAAAGCGCGCCGAACGGCAGCTTCTTCTGATCCTGTTGCCGTCACTTGCGCTGCTTCTGGCCTTCGTGATCTATCCCGCGCTTTACTCCGTCTACCTGAGCTTCACCAATGAAGCCTTGACGGGTGCCGCCGCGCTGCGGCCGCGCTTTGTCGGCATTCGCAATTATACGAGGCTGTTCAACGACGCGAAATTCTGGAACGCCCTCATTGTCACCTTCTTGTTTGTCGTCGGCTCGGCGGTGATCGGCCAGTTCGTGCTCGGTCTGGTTTCGGCGATGGCGCTTCGTCGCCGCATCCATTTTCGGCGGCTCTTCTCCTCGATCATCCTTCTGCCGAATGCAGCGCCCGAGGTGGTTGCCGGCTTCATGTGGATCTCCATGCTGGCTGGAGGAGAGCAGGCAACGCTCAGCCGGATCGTCAGCTTCTTCGGTGTGACACCGGCCGACTGGCTGCAGGTTTTTCCGCTTTCGATGATCATCGTCGTCAACACCTGGCGCGGGATTGCCACGGCGATGATCCTATTGACCGCTGGTCTCAGCACCATCCCTGACGAGATCTACGAAGCTGCCAGGATGGATGGCGCAACCCCTTCGCAGATGTTTCGCCGCATCACGCTGCCTCTGATGATGCCGACAATCCTGCTCTATATGCTGATTTCGGCCGTTTCGACCATCGCGGTCTTCGGTCTCGTCTATGCGCTGACGCGTGGCGGTCCGGGCGGAGCGACGGAGCTGATCAGCATCTATATCTACAACCAGTCCTTCACTGCGTTCCAGCTCGGCTATGGCGCGGCGGTGGCCGTCGTCGCACTGCTGATCTCGTTGGTGCTTGGCATCGGCTATGTCAGAGCCATGAAGGTTGAGGTTTGACATGGCTGTGATTTCCCCGAGCGAGAATGCCAACAAGACCCGGTCGGATCTGCTTGCCTATGCAACGCTGTCGCTGATCTCGATCTTCTGCGCCGTTCCCTTCTTCTGGGTGCTTCTCGCATCCTTCGATGGCAACGCCCAACTGTTCCTTCGCTGGCCCGAGCAATGGACCTTCGCCAACTACCTGCGTGTCTTCACTAAGGAAGACGGCGCAAAATGGCTGTTCAACTCGCTTTTCGTGGTTGGCGGCGCAACCGTGCTGGTTATGGTCTTGGCCGGTCTCGGTGGCTATGCTCTCTCGCGCACCAGGGCGTGGTGGAAGCTGCCCTTTCTTTACGCCATCCTATTGATCCGCGTCCTGCCACCGACGGCGCTTGTCGTTCCGCTCTACAAGTTCCTGCTGACCTTGAACAATGCCCAAGGTGCGATCCTGCGACCGATCTTCGGAGAATACGCCCGCCCAATCATGCGCTGGACCGGTTTCATCGACGGCTATCTCGGCCTGATCCTTGTTCTTGCGACGATGCAGTTGCCACTGGCGCTGTGGATCATGAAGACCTTCTTCGACAGCCTTCCGCGCGACTATGAGGAGGCGGCACTGATGGACGGAGCAACCCTCGTGCAGCGCATCCGCCGCGTGCTCATCCCGCTGGCACTGCCGGGGCTTGCTGCCGCAGGGCTCTTTGCTTTCATGTCGGCCTGGGGCGATTTCCTGCTGCCGCTGATCCTCCTCTCTTCACCGGAATTGCAGACACTTCCGCTTGGACTGTTCCGCGCATTCCTCCGCATCAATGAGATCGACTACGGCCTGCTGGCCGCGCTCGCCTTCATCTATCTCCTGCCCGCCGTGATCGCCTTCGGCTTTGCGCGCCGCTTCCTCGTGCAGACATTTGCCGGCGGCGTCAAAGGCTGACCCCAGAAAGAGCTCAACGATGATCAATCTCAGGAACGTTCGCAAATTCTACGGTGCCTTGGAGGTCATCAAGGGTGTCGATATCACCGTCGAAGACGGCGAATTCGCGGTATTCGTGGGCCCATCGGGCTGCGGCAAATCCACCTTGCTGCGAATGATCGCCGGACTTGAGGGAATCGACGACGGCGATCTCATTCTCAATGGCAAGCGCATCAACGATGTTGCACCCGACAAACGCGGCATTGCCATGGTCTTCCAGTCCTACGCGCTCTATCCGCATATGACTGTTGCCGAGAATATCGGCTTTTCGCTCAGCCTGAAGAAGGTACCGGCAGCGGAAATCCGCCGGCAGGTCGAAGCTGTCGCCGAGATCCTGCAGCTGACAGACTATCTCGAGCGTCGTCCGGCCGCCCTGTCCGGCGGTCAGCGGCAGCGCGTCGCGATCGGCCGCGCCATCATCAAGAAGCCGTCGCTGATCCTTTTCGACGAACCCTTGTCCAATCTTGATTCCGCGTTGCGTGTCCAGATGCGAGCCGAACTGCAGCGCCTGCATCGCGAACTTAAGGCAACGGTCGTCTATGTGACCCATGATCAGGTTGAGGCCATGACCATGGCCGACCGCATCGTCGTCCTCAACAAGGGTGTGGTTGCCCAGCAGGGGGCGCCGATGGCGCTTTACCATCTGCCGGACAACGAGTTCGTCGCCACCTTCATCGGCTCTCCGAAGATGAACACCATTCCGATGTCAATCACGAGGCCGGTCGCCGGCATCCTGCATGCCCAGGGCCCGCTCGGTCTATCGCTCGATCTGCCCGACCCCAGCGGGGTTGTCCCGCCGGGTCCGGTAACGCTCGGCATCCGGCCGGAGCACCTGAAGATCGCAGGAGGCAAGCAGAGCGATCTTTCGGCAGAAGTCATGATTGTCGAACGTCTCGGCGTCGAAACCTACATGACTGTCGGCACACCGGAACACGCAATCGTTGTCCGCGCTGAAGGTGACATCGCGCTCAGACCAGGCGACCGCGTATCGCTCGCGGCCGATCCTTCCGCCTGCCACCTGTTCGATTCCGCCGGCCGGGTCATCCGTCCGGCTCAAGCTTCCTAACATCGAGGATACCATGACAATCAAGGTCACTATTTGGAACGAAGGCCGCCACGAACAACTGCATAAGGAGGTCCAGGAGCTCTACCCCGATCGCATCGACGGCGCGATCGCGGCCGGCATCGCCAATCCAGATTTCGAGATCCGCCGCGGCACACTCGACGATCCGCATGAAGGTCTACCGGAGTCCCTGCTCAATGACACCGACGTCCTGCTATGGTGGGGACATATGGCACATGAGGAAGTGAGTGATGGCCTGATCGACCGTGTGCAGCAGCGGGTGCTCAAGGGAATGGGCCTCCTCGTCCTGCATTCCGGCCATCATTCCAAGCTGTTCCGCCGGTTGATGGGCACCAACGCCAATCTCTCCTGGCGCGAAACGCCGCAAGGTGATCTCGAGCGGGTCTGGGTGGTCAATCCCGCGCACCCGATCGCCGAAGGACTGCCTCCCTATTTCGAGGTCAATGCCTCGGAGATGTATGGCGAACCCTTCGACATTCCGCAGCCCGACGAGCTTGTCTTCATCTCCTGGTATTCAGGTGGCGAAGTCTTTCGCAGCGGCTGTACCTTTCAGCGCGGTCGCGGTCGCATCTTCTTCTTCAGCCCTGGACACGAGACTTACCCGATCTACCACGACAGGACCGTCCACAAGGTCATCTCAAACGGCATCCGCTGGGCCAAGCAGACACATACCGATGGCCGCATTCTGGAGAACTGGCATCGCGCCGAACCCATTCACGGCCGCCCGACCTAAGCCATCGGCTCCGCTACCGTCTCCTTTATGCCGGATGCCATGCGTGGGTGCCCGGCTCCGGCAGTGCAAGCAGACGACGCAATGGCACGGCTGGTCGCGTCAGGTCGGCAAGCGTGTAGCCATCGAGCACATCGAGAAATGCCGCAGCCGCCGAAGCGAGCGCCCTCTTCAATACGCACGCAGGCTGCACGACACAGACTATCTCCGTACCATTTTCCATGCACGGCACGATCGCAAAGTCGGGTTCGCAGGCCCGCACGATCTCACCGACGCCGATCTGTTCGACGGCACGTGCGAGCCGCATGCCGCCGTGACGACCTCGTACAGTGTCGATCAGGCCCTTTTGCCCGAGTTCGTGGGTGATCTTCATCAGATGCGCCTTTGAAATATCATAAGCGTCGGCGATTTCCGCAATCGTCGACAGCCGCTCTCCCTTGAGCGCAAGATACATCATGAGCCGCAACGCGTAGTCGGAGTAAACGGTCAAACGCATCACCATCCTCCCGGAAAAATCGGCGCAATCGCATAAAAGATATCGGTAACGTATATCAAATAGCAAGGCGGCCGTCGCCGGTCGCCTTGCATTTCCGAAAACCTACGCAGCAGCGAGTTCGTCGGCCGGACCGAAGAACTCGTAGTGAATACGATCCTGCGGGACACCGGCCTTTGCGAGCCCGTTCACAAAGACGGCGAGAAAGGGCCGCGGGCCGCAGAGATAGAAGTCGGCCTCTGCGATCGGCGTGTTCCTTGCCAGCCATTCAACCGTGATGAGGCCATCGTGGTCGAAGTGAACGCCCCTCTGATCCTGCGCATGCGGGCTTCCGTAGAAAATTGTCGTCTTGAGATGCTCCCGGTCCTTGGCAATATCGCGGACGTGCGATCCCATCGCATGGACACGACCGTTCTCGGCACCATGTACGTAATGAACGGGAACGTCGCGTCCATCGCTTGCAATGGTCTCCAGCATGCTCACCATCGGCGTCAGACCGACACCGCCGCTCAGCAACACGACGGGCCTTTCCTGCCCAGTCGGCAAATGGAAATCTCCCGTAGGAGGGGCAACCTCGATGACCGCGCCTTCCTCAACCTGATCATGAAGGAACCTTGATACCAGCCCATGCGTCTCTCGCTTGACCGAGATGCGGTAGCTCTCGGCATTGGGCGCCGAAGAAATGCTGTAGTTTCGATGCTGGGGAGGAAGACCCGGAATATCGAACCGAAATGTCAGATACTGACCAGGCCGATGACTGATCACCGCCCCGCCATCAACCGGTCGCAGCACGAACGATGTGATGATGTCGCTCTCCCGGCGCTTTGACACGACGGCAAACTGCCTCCATCCATTCCAGCCGCCTTCGGACGCTTGAAGACTATTATAAATCTGTCCTTCACGTTCGATCAGAATATTGGCCAGAAACCAGAAGGCCTCGCCCCATCCATTGAGGATTTCAACCGTCGCCGCCTCGCCGAGGACATCCTTGATCGCATTCAGGAGGGCCGTCGCTACATGGGGATAATGCTCGGGCCGGATGTGCAGGCCGACGTGTTTTTGGGCGATCCGTTCAACAGCGGAGGTGAGTACGGCCAGGTTGTCAATGTTCTGGGCGTAAGCGAGGATCGCCTGCGCCAACGCCTTCGTCTGGCGCCCGCCTTCTCCCTGGTTCGACTGGTTGAACAGGTTGCGGACCTCGGCATTCTCAAACAGCCGCTTATACATGGCCGCCGTGATTTCGGTCCCGTGACTTGCGAGGGCAGGCGCTGTTGCGCGGACAATTGCCTTCGTGGCCTCGGTCAATGTTTGCGTCATCATGGTCTCCAAAATTTGTTCCGTCGACACAGGTCACGTAACCATCATAAGATATATTGGCAATATATGTTTATACGCCTGTGCCGTTCGGTCGCAGTCGCGCTGCAAAGCTCGGACGCAGCCCGGCCCCACACTGCCTGGTGGAACGAAACGGGGAGCGCGGAACCGATGACGACACGGCTCGGTCATCCAGAGGACAAAGGAACTTGCCACTTCCGCCCCAACGAATGCCCGAGACCACGGGCAGGGCCGGGTGGCAACTGCCTCGCCCATGAAGCGGTTGCTCAATTTTTTTCCGAATCCAGACGAGTGCCCGTATCTCCTCCCAATCTCGCCTGACAGTGACGCGTTCCTCTGCTTGCCTCAAGCAGAACCTCGCGACTTGCAAGCATCCAGTTCTTCGACTGGCCTAGCAGCCAGTGTTCCCCGGAAGCCCTTGCCAAGGGCCTGATCGCAATCGGGGCGGCGGTCGACACGCCGCGTTAGACTCGGCGAGGCGATTTGCGTTGCATGTCGCCCTTTTCCTCTCAGGGGCACTTGCCGTCGACACCGCCCAGGTCTTCGCACATTCTATGCGCGGCAGTCTGCGGATGAAGGACGATCGCGAACCATGCCAATTTGATCACGCCGTAAGGCACTCGATCGCATAAAGCGCAAGACGCCGCCGGTGAAATAAGACGGGCTTCGAAAGAACCTCCTATGGGTCCAGCCGACGCTAATTGCCTAAATGGAGTATCGCGCCTGGACGCATGACGGCAAGCTGAGACACGCGTCCTACAAGGGGCTACGCGAGGTGTAGGATAATGCAGCGGTTTATGTGGTCGGCGATCAACTTGCAGGCAGTTTGTAAATTAGGGTGAGACGTCCACCAACCTCACCCAGGTAGTCTCCACTGCCGGGAAACGCCACGACAGATTCCAATCACCGTCCGAAAAAATTGTAATCTTCGTGCTACATATCCTTCTAATCTGTAGCGCGAAGGTTTCAAATGCCTACTCCCCATAACCCTCCAACGGCCGTGCGCCGCGCCCTGCGGAAGCTCGGCGCGGATATCCACGACGCCCGCCGCCGTCGCAAGCTGCCTATGGCGGTCGTGGCGCAGCGTGCTTTCACATCCCGCTCAACCCTGCAAAGGGTCGAAGCCGGCGACACCAATGTCAGCATCGGCATCTATGCTGGCGTCCTTCAGGCCCTCGGTCTGCTCGAAGGTCTGGGGCAAATCGCCGACATCAGCAACGACAGTGTCGGACAGGTATTGGACCGTGCCGATCTGCCCAAGCACGTTCATCTTAAGCGGCCAACCGGATCGCCCCACGCTGGCTGACTTCGAGGTGCATATCGATCTGCATGGTCGCACGCGCCCGATCGGATTGGCGAGGAGCAATCGCGTCCGCGGCATTCTGCAGCCCCATCCGCGCCAGCGCCTCCTGCCGTCTAGCAATGCCCCCCGGATCGTTCATGAAGTCTGTCCGCCGACCGGGCTTGCGGCCACGCTTCTGATAACCGTTGCCCTGGCTACCATCCGGTATCCCAGACATATGATCCGTCTGACCGGTGCGTTGCGGGCCGCTCTTACTCCGCTGCAGTTCACGTCCAACCTGCAGCTCAGCGACGATCGAAAGCATGTCGTCCAAACGCTTGCTCTCGACGACTTCAGGTCTGTGAATCGAGGGAGCGGGAAAAAGCTGGGTGTTAGGCTGGAGGTCGAGCTTTGCCTGTTTGAGACGGCCGTCCGCGACGGCGGCTCCGACTTGAAGAACCCGATGAGCGCCGATCGGTGTCCAACGCATTTGCCGCTTCTTATTCATACGGGCATTAACGAGGCTATTGGCGGCACTTTCAGCCGGCGAACTGATATCGGCTGACCGGACCAGTATCGCCGACAGTAGTTGACGATCGAAGCTGCGTTCTGCCCCAGATAGTACCAAGATTGTTGATCAGCTCGTATAGGCGCCTGAGTTTGCCGGGGTGTCGCGAAATCCGGGATGCTGATCCAATTGGGCGAGCATCTGCTTTACGGCTTCGCTTGCCTCTCTGACATACCCGCTGCAGAGGAGATGCCGAAGCCTGGGCACATTGACCGCAACGCTTTGCAGATAGACATCCAGATTTTGCAGATGCCTGATGCCCTCCCAGGCCTGCTCAATGTGTCGCAGCCGCATCGATAGATGAAACCAATCGAGAATATGCGTGATTCGGCGCACCGGCAAACTGACGCGGTGCTCGGCCTTGCGCAACAACGCGTTCCATCGCGATCTCGAAATGCCGCCTTTGATAACCGGGAACCGCGCGAATATAGGCGCCATCAATGAAAACGGAAACGGGAGACTTGCCGCCGCGACTGATACGATAGGGGCCTGCGACATCCCACTTTTCGATCTGATCGGTAACCTCACCCAGCCGGTTGCTCGCGTTCGATGATTATGAGGCCGCGTGGCCGCCGCAAATTTATCAAGTACACGGGCTGCTTCTCGAAATGACAACCGGGAGCCCAGTTCGGCTTGGATGCACTCCAACTCGGGGGTAGCTCGGCCATTCAACAGGGTCTCGACGCTTCCCATGCACAGCGGCACCGCCGCGGCACACGCACTTGGCAAGAGCCAAAGAGCGAATGGATCGTACGGTACCTACTATCCTGCACCGACCGACGGCGGTTACAGTCTTGGCACTTCCGATCTCGCTGGCCGGCTTGATCCGTCTGAAACTGCGTCAGTTCCTGTTGTCGGCGCCGCTGGATCTCCTTGGCTTCTTCGAGGGAGAGGCCAAAATCGTTGAGACGGGCCCCATCGAGAGACCGGTCGACCTTGGCAATGTCGCAACGCTGCGACACGCCGTCGATGCCAACAAGCTCGACCGGGATGATCATCTTTAATTGCGGAGCCAAGTAATGCCCCTTCAGAAAAGGCACCTGCTTACCCAAAATTTCTTACCCCCACTTTTTCCCGCTCCCACGCCGTTGTTTCCGACCGGCCCAATCCTCTTCCTCGAACGGATTTCTACCCCAGCCACCCGCTTTCTTTTCCGAAACAGCTCCCCCCGCGAAACAATGTCAGGCTTGCATGAACGTGCTATCCCGCCCGCCGTGTTCCGCCGCCGCGTGATCGCACCAGCGACATCAACATCGGACCGATCGAGAATTCACCTCGTTCGGCGCGACGGGTCAGGTCTCGCAGATAACCACCGGCGGAGTTGATATGCCCGCCACGTTCGAGGATGCACGCCATGACCGTGGCGGCGTTCTCCGGTCCCATCGTGGCAGCAGCCTCCTCATAGGCCGACTCGCTTACACCGAGCATTCCCCGCACAACGATCGCAGCCGCCATCAAGTCCCGCCAATTTGCAATCGAACCACCCGGGCCGTAGCTCACCATGTCGGGGCAAGCCTGGAGGACCAGCCCGAGGGGGAAGGATTTCAGGTCCGGGCGATCGTTGGCCGCCTGGCTCTGAACCCTGGCTATGCGTCCAGCGTCACTTTTCTGTTTCCGCCTCGACGCCACGGTTTTCGGCTCAATCATGAATTCCGAGTTTGCCCCCTGCTTCGGTTCGAAAGCTGGTTCAAGATCAAAAGTAGAGTCGGGGTTTGAATTATGTATGTGACGCTCATTTTGATCGTGATTGCCGCTCGTTTTCTTTGCTTTTAGTAATGTTTCCAGTCTGCTAGTGATGTCGTCTCTCAGCGTTTCCATCGTTTCGAGTGCAGTTGAAAGCTGCTCGGCCGTCGCCGTGCGTGGTATGGAGCCTACCAGCTCCCTGAAATAGGCGAACGCGGTTTCCCAATCTCCTGCCAGCTGCTCCTCCATCGCGGTCTCAATGAGCTTGGCCACGTCCCGGCGGCAAAGGCTGAGTTGCTCACGCAGTCGCTGCATATGTAGCCGCTCGGCCGCCACTTCCGATGCGAGGCGTTCGATCTCCTCGGCACGCACGATGAGCGGCGCCAATGAAAAGCCGAATGCCTCTGCGACCTCACCCTCTTTCGCCCTGCGGGCATAGCGTTTGCCATTTGGGCTATCCTTGCGGATGATCAACCCCGCTTCGACCAGGACCGCCAGGTGGCGGCGGATCGTCTGCTCCGCCATGCCGTGTGAGCGCAGCGAAAGCTGTTCGTTTGACGGAAAGACCACCAGGCCGTTTTCCTCCGACAGGACGTTCTTCGGATAAAAGCTGAGCAGTGCATTGAGGACGGCAAGCGCGCGATCCGTCACTCCAAGCAAGGGCTTGGCTGCACACAGGGACCTGTAGATTTTCCACTTGTCGACCGATTGATCAGCCTGAAGCTCGCTTGCTGCCTTCTGGCTCGCGAGCATGCCAAGCGTCATCGGACGCTGCCCAAAGGGCGTCGTCACACTTCCTGTTTCCATCACCTTCACCTTGTTGAAGGCAAAAGAAATCCACTCACCAGATTGGTGCCCACACTTGACAGGGATTCCCGGAAATGCGATTCTCTAGCTGCTAACCTATGAGAAGGGCTTCCGTTACGGCAACGTTCGGGAGCTTTTTTCTTTTGCGGCGTTATCCTTTGCTTTTGCGTTGTATTGACTGCACGAATTCGCTGTGAAGCGCCTCCATACGATCGTTCAAAAAGTCTACGAAACTATCCGGAACAGCCTTGGTGAAGCTCATCTTCGGGCCGGTCTTCGCGTAGCTTACGGTCGCCAGAAGAAAGCCATTTGCACGTATTTCGGTGACGGAAGGCCGTGCGGCAGCCGGCGCTTCCTCCGCCTTCAGCGCACCTAATGCGACAGCGAAGCGATCTTTCCCGGCGACGAGCTTGTCCTCGCTCAGTGATTGCTTGACGCGCACCACCCCGTCCTGGCGCTTGGCAAAGGCATCCGAAAACTCGATCCATCTACGACGGCCGATCTCCGGCGACGACCCGATCGCCAACAGAACATCCCGGGGGATAGCCGTTGCAATCCGCAGCATCTCCGACACGTGCGACTTTCCTGTCGCCAGCGACGCGCAGATTACGTCGCGCCGATATCCCGCCTGCTCCTGTGACAGTGCGAATGCACACTTCTCGATAAAGGAAAGGTCATTCCTGTTGGCGTTTTCTTCACCTTGGAAGACGATTGCCTCTTCGTCGCTGAGTTCGCGGACAATAGCGCGGAACTTCAGTCCAAGCATCTTGGCGGCAGCCAAACGCCGTCTTCCGAACACGATCTGGTATGGCAGCCCATCACCTTTGTGCGGCCTGATCAAGCCAGGGACAATCTGCCCACGCTCCCTGATGGACGTCGCAATCTCATCAATGGCCGCATCGTCATAGGCGCCATCGAAGCGGTCGGGAATCGAGGAGGGAGCAACGTCATCGGGGTCGACCTCGACAATATGGTCGCCGTCCTTGAGGAGCCTGTCGAGAACCTCGCCCTTTTCCTGTATCTGCCTGACGCCTGCGGCTACCTTGAGGAGGTGTGGAGATGTTGTCGGCTTGGCGGCCGGCGCTGCGCTCGGTTGCTCAAGCTGACCGAGCACATTGGCAAACATGCCACGCGAATCCTTGCGGCTCATTCGCGCCCCCATGCTGCCCAAAGCAACTTCTCGATCTCGGCATTGGCCGCGTTGATCGATTCCATTGCGCGGTCATAGGTTTTCGGTGCCGAGAAGCGCGAACGCTGCACCTCATAGAGGCTCTGCTTCCACGTCAATGCATCAGCAACAGCCGTCGACTTCGTGACCATGTTCAACAGCAGGTCTTCGCCAAAGACCTGTCGCATCAACGCAGTCATGTTGGCCTGCGGGTGATCGTTGGCTTCGAATTTCGTCACGAGGAACTTCGCAAAGTCCCACTGGGCCGAACTCCCCATCTCGCTCAATATCTGCATGTAGGACGAGGCAAGCTCGAGGAATTTCCCCGTCGAATCGACGTCCAGCATGTGTGCCGGGACCGGTATGATGACGCCGGTGGCAGCGGTCAGCGACGACAGTGTAAGGAAGTTCAGGGAAGGCGCGGAATCCATCAGGATTACGTCATAGTCATCCGCCACCTGCTCGAGGGCCTGAGATACCCGCAGAAGGAAGCTCGTGCCGCCATTCTTGCGCATCTCGAGAGCGACAGCCGTTTCAAACTCTGTCAGGTCGAGCCCGGCGCAGATCACATCGAAGCCGGCAATATGCGTGGTGTGGACCAGCGATTTCGTCGGCTTGGGATCCGAGAAGCGAATGGCCGCATAGAGCGTTTCGTCCTCGCGCGGGTCGAAATCCGGAAGCGCACCGTGCAGGCTTGTAAGCGACGCCTGCGGGTCGAGATCGACCGCCAACACCCGGTAGCCCTTGAGCGCCAGGTAGTGACCTAGATGAATGGTCGTGGATGTCTTGCTGGAGCCGCCCTTGAAATTGGTGACCGCAATGATCTGGCATTCCTCGCCATCGACACGGCGCGGGTTCATCCATTTCTTGCGACCCTTTCCGGCCAGCATCAGTCGCAGCTCGAGGATCTGCTCGAGCGTGTACATGCGGCGGCCGTTTGAGGTCGTCTCGGGCGAGGGACCCTTGTCCTTCAGAACGATCTGCCTGATATAGGCTTCCGAGACATCCAGGAGCGCTGCGACTTCCGATGAGGAGAATTTCCGCATCTCGCGGCGCGCATCCGGTGGATACTGTGCCATCGAAAGATTTTGCAGGGCGAGCTCCAATTTGGTGGAAAAGCTCTGCATGAAGTCGAGGCTACTTAAGTGGCGATTCACGATTCTTTCCTCAGTTCGTTCCAATAGCCTAAGCGCCGATACGGTTGATGAACAGTTAATTCAATAATTGTTTCGCTCTACAGCGATAATTCGCTCTTTTTGCGTAGTTACAGAACTAGCTCGATTCGCGAGATTCGGCAAACCCGTCACTGGCTCCCTTATGTGGTCGGCTCACGGAGGCCGCACATAGGAGGACGAGGTTCACCCAGCCGTGCCGCGGCCGGCCGCCGTCGAGTTACATGAGAAGGTGAAAAGGAACGGTTCCGCCTGTAGTTGTTCACAAACGGCGAAAGGGACTGCCCTGAGAGACACGCCTTCAGCGCGACAGAAGCAACCCCGGATCAAGAAGGTAAAGGTTCAGAAGGCACCGATGCACCTTGGAACAGGCGGCGAAGAGCGGCGGCGCTGCCCCTCCGAGCCATCCCTGGCTCGACCTAAGTAGTGGTTGCGGAGCCCGTGGCTGGTACAAGCTGCATTTTTGGGCCACCGCACGGCGCGTTGTGTCCGTGCGGTGGCCAAGTTCTGAAAGCGTCAGGGCTGTTCGACGATGACCGTCACCGGCGGTGGCGGCGCCTCATCCTCCACAGGCGCGCTTTCGACGGGCTCCGGCGCAGGCTCCTCCACTGGAAGAGTGTCACGAACCTGATCGATCTTGCCAACGGCGGGCCCTACGCCCAAGATGTCCTTTGCTCGCTCGAGAGCCCCGTCACTCACTTCGCCGCCCTTGGTAAAGCTCGAGAGTGCTTCGCGAAGCGCTTCGTCGCTAAGAGCAGGGTCCGTAGGGATGGCATCCGGCCCATTCTCGGCCTCGAATTCTGCATAGGCCATCACATAGGCCGAAACCGCCGCCATTCGCGGATCGTTGGAATGCAAGTAGGCGTGGTAATTCCTGTTCAGCGAGTTCAGCCGGGCAAACTCGGATTTGGCAGCCTTCGTTCTTGTCGTTGTGGCGGTTCTGGTCCTGGTCGTCGTTGCCGCCTTCTTCTCGTGTGTGAAGAACGACTTCAACGTCGGGTGATCTCTCCGGGTGTCGTCCTTACTCTTTGCATGCGAGCCGTGTGAGCCAACGGTATCGGATTTCTTCCCGTGTTCGGAATTGCCGCCCGCGTGGTTCCCCCCGCCGCCGTTGCCCCTGTTGCCGCCCGAGTTGCCGTTGCCGGCCCCGTTGCCGCCTCCGTTACCGCCCCCATTGCCGTTGCCGCCGCCGGAATTGCCATTCCCGTTACCCCCCTTTGCGTAGGCGATACCCTCCAAACCCAAAAAGGCGCCACCGGCGGGTACAACCGCAATTGTCAGCGCAATGACGCTGCGTCCAAGAATGCTGGAAATGCTCATATCAACCTCCGGTTCAAAACCGCTTTGCCTTTGTTCGTACGGCCGGAAAGCCTGGCTCCTCGCGGCGGGCAAGAAGCAGGCATTCCGGCCTGACGCGGACACGCCGCGTTCCAAATCACAACGACGATAGCCCGCGTCACGCACCGGCTCCATGGCGGTCAGACCTTTGCTTCAGCAGATAGGACCAAGGTCCTATCCACAAAAGACCAAAGGTCCGAAACCTGGGGGCTGCCAGGTGATATCGTTTGACCAACCGCCGGATGGAGCTAGGTTACAATCCAAACAAACCGAAGTGCCGCCATAAATTTGGGCGGCCGATCCCGAGACATCTCGTGCGGCCCCGTGAACTCATAAAACGATGGAATTCGCAATCATTGGCCAGGCAGTTCCTTTTCACAGGAGGCGCCGTGTCGCTGGTGGCGATGGTGTTGGTCGGCGCATTCGTGAGCAGTCTGATCGAAGACGCGGTGACCCGCAATTCGGCGGCATCCACCGCCCTCTACGTCGACAGTGTGATTGCCCCCCTCCTGCCCGACATGCTGACGGCCCAAGAGCTCGACGATACTGTATCGCGCGCCCTCGACGAGACGCTGGAGCAGGGGGCGCTTGGAAACCGCCTGATCTCCTTCCGGCTTTGGCGCGCGGACGGGACGGTTCTCTATTCAAACGATAAAAGCATGCAAGGAAAGCGCTTCGAGTTGAGCGACGACCTCAAGGCGGCCTTTTCCGGCAAGATGGTCGCCCAGTTCAATCGTCTGGACGATGCTGAGGATCAGGTCGAGCGGGCGAGTGGCAAACCCCTGCTCGAAATCTACAATCCCGTCCTGCAGCCATGGTCCGGGCAGGTCGTCGCTGTCTCCGAATTCTATGAGATAGCCAACGATTTCGAGCGCAGCCTCAATGAGGCGCGATTGCATAGCTGGATGGCCGTCGCCGCCTTCACGCTTGCATTCTTTATTGTGTTGTCGGCGATCGCATTGAGAGGTAGCCGAACCATCGATGATCAGCGGCATGCTCTAAGGCGCCGCGTGGACGACCTTTCGGCCCTGCTATCCCAGAACCAGGCCTTGCGTCGGCGCGTCCAGCGTGCGTCCCAACGCGCAACAGCACTCAATGAAAGCCACCTGCGCCGTATTGGTGCAGATCTCCATGACGGCCCAGCCCAACTCGTTGCATTCGCCTCGTTGCGCCTGGACAGCAATGCCCTGATCGATCCCTCAACACCGGCATCCCGGCGCGAGGGTGAAATTGCAGCCATCAAGGAAAGCCTGGACGAGGCAATGCATGAGATCAGGACCATCTGCAATGGGCTGGTGTTGCCACAGATCGAGGCCGCAACCCTAACGGAGATACTGGAGCGCAGTGTGCGCGCGCATGAGCAGCGAACAGGATCAAGCGTTGAACTGTCTGTAGCGGAGGCGCCCGAACATCTTTCGCCTTCGGCCAAGATCTGCGTATACCGCTTTGTGCAGGAAGGCTTGAACAACGGCTACCGTCACGGCGGCGGCAAAGAGCAACGCGTCGTGCAACGCATGGAAGGTGACCGCGTCTGTATCGAGGTGTCCGACGGTGGCTCCGGTTTTGACCCCGACGACGTTGGCCCTGCCAGCCTTGGCCTTGCAGGATTAAGAGAGCGGATTGAAAGCCTCGGCGGCACCTTCCAGCTCCGATCGTCCGCTAGAGGCACCATAGTCAGCATGTCGCTCAGCAGCGAGGAGATTACCCAGACATGACAGCAGGAATTCGTGTCGCAGTCATAGATGACCATCCATTGTTCAGGGAAGGGGTATCCCGGAGCCTGTCCGAGATAGATGGATTTCAGATTGTCGCGGAAGGAGGCACGCGGGACGATGCAATCAGGGTCGCCGAAACACTCCAGCCCGATGTCCTGCTCATGGACATTTCCATGCCTGGCGGCGGGTTGAACGCGATCCTTCCCATTCTGGCAACCGTACCATCACAAAAAATTGTCATGCTTACGGTTTCCGAATCCAGCGATGATGTCACGGCGGCATTGAATAGCGGCGCAAAGGGCTATGTGCTGAAGGGAGTCGGCTCAAGGGCCCTTGCAGAGATTATCCGCAGCGTGGCAGCTGGTGAAAGCTATGTCGCGCCGGCGCTGTCTGCGCGTCTACTTTCCAGTCGCTCTTCACCCGCACCGAAAACACCATCGGCTCTGGAGGCGTTGACCGCCCGTGAGCTGCAGGTCCTGCAGCTGGTCGCTTCCGGCTTGAGCAACAAGCACGTCGCAAGGCAGCTCGATCTGCACGAAAAGACCGTCAAACATCACATGACGCAGATCATGGCCAAGCTCGGCGTTGCCAACCGAACGGAAGCGGCTATAGCGCTGCGCGATGCCACCGACGGGCGAGGCAATCAGTGAATGAAGGATTCAAGGCGCGCCTCATCTGCTGAGGTTGCCCGCCGATTGACGATCGTGCGTCCACGGGCGTCTTTCATGATGTAACGGCCGTTCCGGATGAATTCGCTCATGCCGTCGCGGTGGCGAACCTCCATCGACGCGTTGTCCGCATCACCATCAACCGTCGAGCCTTTTCCGGTCGTGGCGCTACCATTGGACTTGCCGCCGCTGTTCCCGTTACCATTCCCTCCGCCGTTGCCGTTTCCCCCGCCATTCCCATTGCCATTGCCACCGCCGTTTCCGCCCCCGTTGCCATTTCCTCCCCCGTTGCCGCCACCGCCGCCACCGCCTCCATTGCCTCCGCCGTTTCCGTTGCCTCCGCCGTTTCCGTTGCCGTTGCCGCCATTGCCTCCGCTGTTTCCATTGCCGTTGCCGCCTTTGGCGGCCTCGGCAGTCTGGAGGCTGAGCTTGAACGAGCCGCCCTTAACCGCGACCTTGAACGGCATTGCCGCGAGCGACAGACCGATTGACATCGAGCATAGAGCCACAACAAAACTACGTCGTGAGAGCATCACCATTCCTTGCATTCCATGGTTTTCCTGGTCGCGGTCCAGCCAGCTGGCGCTGTCAGCCATCTTGGGCTGGGGCCCAGATAAACCACGCGGCATTGCAAATGCTAGCCGCTCAACCCTTGCCAATTTTGCCCACGGGTCGACCCGACCGTCAATTCGCAATCGTTGACATCAGACCTTTCCTTGATCACCACCGGACGTTAGTCCGGCCCTCCTAGGACCAAGGTCCGAACATCGCTGAGGGGAACAACAGGCCTCGCCGGAGTAACCAGAGAAATGCGACCGGCTCAGACTGGAACCGAAGTGGAGTACTTCACCCGCTTCAAGGCGAAATGCGACGACGATGTCGCCACTGCGTGGTGCGTCAGAATACCCTGCATGAGGAGACGCTCGTAGTCCTGGACATCGGCGACGGCTACGCGCAACAGATAGTCCCAATCACCGGACATTGAATAGCATTCAAGCACTTCCTCATGGCTCTCTGCGAACCGCTCGAAATCATCTCTTGCAGCCGGATCATGCGTCTTCATTCGCACCTGGCAGAACACGGTCAGCCCACGACCAACGGCTTCGGGGCTCACGAGCCTGACAGTCCGTCCCAGCATGCCCGCCGCCTCCAGCGCCCTGATGCGGCGCCAGCACGACGCGCTCGATGCCCCGACCCGCTCGGCCAGCGCGGCGTGGCTGAGATCACCCTCGCTCTGGAGCAATCGGAGGATCTTTCGATCGATATTGTCAATTACGGGCAATTTCATTGGAATCTCTCGCTTTCGCGATATGTGCGGTTGTCATGACAAGGCGCTTCGGGCGAAACTATGCGGCCCGCACGAGTTTTGCGCACCACTCGATTTAAAAGAGTAGCGCGCCTTGTCTCAGATAAAATGCCTGGATGAGGGAGTTTTGCCGAACGATGCGGCCCGCACGTCAGGCCGTGCTCCTGTGCTGCCACCGTCAAACGCCAACGGCACCAGCGCGACGCGATGTCAGACCGGCGGGCTGAACAGGGTGAAATACCCCCATGCGGCAACGAACAGCGCAAGAATTGCTGCGGCGATCGCGAGCTTGCGAAGGCCCGGTCGGGGTGGCCGGGGCGGCTTTCGTCGACGGAATTGAATGACATTATCGTTCATCTGCGGTTTCTCCTCGCGCCACATAATACGCTGTTTCGGGCGAGCAACAGCAAATGTCAAAAGGAAAAAGCCGCTCAGTCTTTCACGACGCGCCCTTTCTTTGCCGGGCAGGACCCGGCACAAAGCGCTGGCTTGCAGGTCGCTCCGGAGTTCGCGCAAAACGCGTGTCACGATGAAGTCACAACACGGGTCGTTTGGCCTATGCTTTAACGCTCTGGGGTGGAGTGAACAGGAAGGCGCCATGAAGCGTGTCGTGCGCGGTGATGGCGACAGTGTATGAATGCCGATAATTTATAGACGCGTGACCCGGGATGAAGCACTCCTCAATGCTGACATCATCGTTGAAGCCTACGCGAGGCCGCCCTGGCACGAGGAGTGGTGCCTTCAGAACGCAATCTCACGCATAGACGAACTGACAACGACGCCGATGTGCCTGGCGGTGGCCGCGTTCGATGCCGAGCGACCCGTTGGCTTCGCCTTCGGCCTGCCGCACACCTCTGTCATGGGACGCGGGATCCACGTCGCGGAAATAGCGATAAGGCCACGGTACCAGCGCACGGGGATCGGCTCCCGCCTCCTGCGCACATTGGAGGAGGACGCGCGCACAATGGGCTATGTCCACGTTTGGCTCGTCTCGCGCAGCACGGGCGGCGTTGCGGAGTACTACAAGAGCAACGACTATGAACACTCCGAAAAGCTCTGCGTCTATTCCAAGAAATTGAAATAGGGCCGACGCAACGCGCCGGCCCCATCCCCACCGTCCCCTCAATTCATGTCAATTCAGGCATGTCGCCGCTTTGGACGCCATCACGTCCGCCAGGCCCTCATGCGGACCGTCGCCAATTTCACGCAGAACCTCATTCAGCGCCATACCAAGGTAGTCCATAGCCCCCACCAGATCGGCATCTTCAGCGGCGTATTTCGCGTAGGCGATCATACGCGCCAGTGCGACGAGCTCATCCAAGTCCTCAGAAGATCGCTCACTGCCGTCTAATACCACCGATCCGTTTGCCGATGCTGAACTCATATCTGTTCTCCCTCGAACCGTTGGGAGAATATTCAGTGTGCGCGCAAAAGGCCCGTGAAAACCCCGTGACACACTTTATTGTTGCATTGCAGGAGGCAGTTTCCAATCTATCGCTCTTCCGAGCGGACAAAGGTCTCGTTGAATTGCCACGCCAACTCAGTCGGGGTCGCGCAGTCATCATCCGCCACTCGGACAGCGTCCAGCAGAGCAAGAGCGTCCGCCCGTTTCTGATCGACTTCGTTCGATCGCAGCAACGACAGGAGCTCCTGCCGATCGGCGGAAACGTCCGCATTTGCCACAATCGCCCTCCAAGTCCGCTCCTTGAAGAACAAATCGCCCGCAGCGACTTCAAGCGCTACGCGAAGTTCATGCGTCAGCATCTGCCGGCCCTCCAGCCTATCGAGTGTCGACCTGACATTCACCAGCGGCACGGTCAACGCCCGATATGCAAGTTCCATGGGTCCATGCAGCAGCGCTACATCGGCGTCGTCCACCGTCGCTCCCGAGGCATATTCGCCGTAGATCCGGCCAACGCCGACCATTCCGAAGACTTTACATTCCGCCGCGCGAAGCGCCCCCATGCTTGCACCACCGAACACACGGACCTGCCGTGAGAGTGCAAAAAGGATCTCTTTGTGCCAGACAGGCGCGGTGTATTCGAAACCGCCATCGACGATGCCGATGACTCGCGCGCCTCTCCGCACTGCGGCCAACACGTCACCTTGAACGGCGGGCGGATATACGGTGACCCCATCTCCTGCCAGCGTCGCCGCGTCCGGGAGACTCGGCCCAACAAAGATGACTTTCATGAGAACAGCGCCTTTGCGATCGCGCGGGCGCCAAAGCGACGCGCCCGCGCGCCCTCGGGGTTTTCGAGGCTTGGAACGAAGACTTTGACGACATGGAAGGGCAAGGCGGGGTCGCTGAGTGGCAGCGCTATTACTGGCGCGATCTGTCGCTCTCGCAAGGCATCGAGGATCCTGTTGAGGTGCGGTTTGTCATCGCACCGCGCAGCAGCGCTCCAGGCGACTGGGATGGCATCGAGGGCATGCAAGGTCTCCGCAGGCACAGGCCTTTGAAACTCGTCCGGCGACAGGTCGTCGCGGGCGCCGCTGATGAATGTTATCCTCGACTGAACGGCTTCTGTTATGGCCCGAATGGCCGCGCGGACAGGGGAGGGATGCGCACCGCTTCCTCCCGTCACCTCGACAAAGCGAATAGTGCCGCCCCGTCGCTCCGCGGGCCCGAGGACGGTCGTGAAGCAGGGCACAGCTATATCGCTTGTCATATCGAACAGGCGAACGACAAGACCGGCCGCCTCAATCTTTCGAACGAGGTGACCGAGCCATGGATCTTCGAAGCTTGCGGGATCAATGCAGCGCGAAAGCCGATCCTCAACGGCGCCAACCTGCCAGAGGCAAAATGCGTCGCGTTCGACACGCTCAAGGAGTCCGTGCAGGGTGGCCTCTTCCATCGTATTGCCCGAGGCAAGCCCATCGGAAGACATCCAGAAGCGATTGCGGCGGGTGCGGTCCAGAAGTGCCGCCTCAAAGGGAACATACACGTCGCGATCGGTCAGGAGATCCTTGCCAAGCGCCCAGTCAATCTGTTCATCGAGCCGAATGTCGTCCTCATGCCGACCAATCAAGCAAGCAAGCGTGTCAAAAGAGAATCCCTCCTCCCGCAGATCGCGCGCAGAGGCGCAAAGCGTTGCAATGGCCGGCCTGTTGGCAACGACGCGCTCAAGCGCTTCCATAACGGCCGAAGCCTTGGCATCGTCGTCGGTCAGACCCTTGCCTTGGGCGATCGCGATCGAACGCCCATTGGGGACATAAGCGCACCACACCGGGATGCCGATGTTGTCCAGGCCGGTGTGGCGCGCCACGCGTGTTATACCAAAGTTCGCGAGTAATGGCGCGGTTCGGGCCAGCGTCTCAGAAGGTGGAACCGTGCGGTCGGAATAGGCGGCCAGCTTTATGTTGGTCAGGGGTTCGGCTCGACGTGACCGGAGAACGCCGCTTTCGCCGAAGAAACCGCAATTGCGAAATCCACTTTCTTGACGACCGAGGCACCTGCCTTGCGCAGATCCGCGACCTTCGCCAGATCACCGGTTGCCCCATCGAATGGCTTGACGGTCCCCGCATCGAGGTCGGCAATCCAAAGTTTCGCATCCCCTGCAATACCGAATACTACTGCCCTTGACATGACGTTTCCTTTCGTTGGTGTCAAAATCCAGCTTTCAAAAGCCCTTCTCTGTAGAGATCCTTCTGCCATTGTTCCTTAAACGGAATGACAGAAAGCCATTTTTCCAGGTCGAAGACCGGGTTCAGCGCTTGCGCACGCTGCCGATAAAACTGGGCCCGCCTGCGATCGCCAATCATTGCACAACTCGCAGCAGCAATGCGGTAAGCCGGCTCCTTGTCCTTCATGGCTTCCACATAGGCAATGGCGTCGTTGTAGCGCTCGAGGAAGTAGCTCGCGCCTGCGGCACACCAAAGATAGCTGTCAGGCGAAATGGGATTGAGCGAGATCGCCTTCTCGATCTTGGCCAATGCCTCCTTGGGACGCGAGGCGTGAACAAGTGTGTCGGCGTGGCTGTAGATCACGTCGGCAAAATGAGGGCTCAATTCTTCCGCGTGGCTGAGCGCCTCCACGCTCTGATCGACGTCGCCGAGATAGAGTTTTGTCACGCCGAGTTCGCGGTAACCGCCGGCGAAAGCTTCGTCCCGCTCGATGGCCTTCAACGCACTCTGTTCAGCAAGGCGCAAGAGCTCCTCGTTACCCTGCGCCGTTACCAGCCATTCGCTGGTGTAAGTCCGCGCCAGGCCGGTAAACGCTGGTGAAAAATCCTTGTTATATTTCAACGCCTCCTTGAAGGCCGCCCTCGCCCTGCGAATGTGCGGCAAGGTCAGCTTGCCCATCAGGCTCGCGCCGACAAGGTAGGAGTGATATGCCTGCGGGTTCGCCTCCAGGCTAAGCCGGGCTTCCTCATTCCTGGCAAGTTCATCCACGACGGATAATGACAAGTGCTGGGCCATGAGCCGTCGCTGGGTTGGCAGCGTTGCCGCGGACATGGGAAACCGCACGGCCCAGATGATTTCGTCCGTCGGGAAATAGACCAGTTGCGCATAGAGGCCTTCGCCCGAAAACCTTGTATCGAGTAGATAGGAGATCGAGTGGCGGGCAATCATGGCCGCCTTGTCGGAGTCACGACGGATTTGCTCCGCAGTGTGAGGCGCAACGATGGAAATGTTTCGGAGGCCGCATAGCTCGATCGTGACATCTTCGATCAGCGCGGCGGCAAGCGACAGACCCACGACGTTACCCTGGGAAGTTGGCGGAAGCAGAACCAGCCGCGGCAGGCTCGAAGCGGCCCGAAGCTCCGCCTCACCAGTGGTCGCATTCTGCGCCTCCGCTGACACGAAATAGCTTCTCGCTTGGCGTTCACCCCGAGGCAGTACGTCCGGGTCGGCTACTCCCGGCAGCCCGCGCAGGATCGCCCGGATCTGCTCATCGGCCGGGTCCTGTTCCAGGAGCTGTAAAGCAGCGCCCGACACAACGCGATAGTCGTCGGCACACTGAGCAGCCGGGCCCGCATCGAGGAGCGTCTGGCGCAACTTGGCCCTATGGCTTCGCTGCTCCCGCGCGATCCAGTTGTCGACCGCCTTGCTGGCTGAGCGAACATTGCCGACGAACTCACGCTGAAGCAGATCGCTACCCGCTTTCAGCCTGTCCAACGGCGATTTTGCCTCATCGAGTATTTCAATATCCACGGTCAGCAGCTCCGCCCGCAGTTCGATGGAAGCCGAGGTGATCCGAAGTGGCGCGGCAACGCTGTCATCGATTTGTCGAATACGGGAAATCAGCTTTCGCAGATTGAGACCGGCCTGATCGGCTTCGGCATCCGACCACAGAAACGAAGCCACCTCTTGGCGTGTGAGCGCATGACCCTTGCACGTGTAGAGATAGGCCATCGTCAACAGTGCCTTGGCGGGATAGCCGACTGCATTGCCCGCATCATCTGTCAGCCGCAATTCGCCAAATGTCTGGAGGTGCAGCACCGCCTATCCTCGTGTTTCGTCCGCGCGTTCCCAGCCCTCATGCGAATCCGTGACCGATTGCGCGGAGCCAAGGCTCCTTGCCAGCGCCAACAGCTTTCGACGAATGTTCGGATCTTCGATCGCGATAAAGGCGCGCGTTAGCGCCAACCCCTCCTTCGAGGCGATGAAATGCGCAACTTCATCGGTCTCAGCGCTCAACTGCAGACCAGCCGTATGCGCCCCCTCTTCATCGAAAAAGAAGCCAATAGGCACGCCAAGGACCTCCGCAATCCGCTGCAGCCGGCTCGCACCTATGCGATTGACACCTTTTTCGTATTTCTGGAGCTGTTGAAAGGTAATCCCAAGCGATTCTGAAAGGCTAACCTGGCTCATGCCAAGTAGCTTCCGCCTCAACCTGACACGCTCGCCCACATAGGCATCAATGGCGTTTGGAGTCTTGGCCTTCATGGCGCCCACCGTTTCCTCGTGTCAGACTGGCATTATCTTCGAACTCTGAAAAAATACAACCGAGAGTAAATTATTTCAAGAAGCTAATTGCCGATCACCCAAATTTTTCCACCGCCGTTGCGAATTTATCCCTGGCGCGCAAATGCGACCAAGGTCAAAGCGGTCAAACAACAGTATTGATGCAGCACAACACTGACCCTGGGCGGTACATATTTTTGGCGATGCAATTTATGGTCGTGTCACGTCGATTTCACGAGCCGCTTTGAACTTTTGCGACTATGGTCGAGGCACGGTTAAGTTGAAGCTTCGATCGCCGATCGCTCCAGCGGAGATGATTGGTGGCAAAGCCATTTCGCTGAACTGAGCGATGGGTGGGCGTCTTCGGCAGCGTCTCTGTTGTCAACAGGTGCACCGCTTAACCAATGTCAGCATTCAACACAGATCAAGAACGACCGGAGAGGGCAATGGAACTACGTCCTATAGTAATCAGTCACGCCGACAGGCTTTCCGCCTGCAGGGAGAAGATCGAGCAAGCCGTCTATCTGATCATCCAGGGCGACAAACTCGACGGCTTTTCGTCGACGGAAATCGCAATGGCAATCGCCGATATTGCTGACGACTACATCCTTGCCGCGTCCAGAAAGCGCGCAGCGACACACTGATGGTGCGTGGAACACCTGGCTCCTGGGAGCCGGACAACACGCCCTATCGGTCGCCAACCAGGCCGTGGCCAGGAGAGCCGCGGCCGGCTGCAACCGACCCGAGTGCGATCGGAAAAGGGAAGCCTCCGAAGAACGGTAAGGCTCCCGATTCCGGTCATGTTTATTGCGGTGTCGTGCCGCCGGTCGAAGGATTGGCCGGGGCTGGCGTTGCCGGCTCGCTTGACGGCGCGGCGGGCGCTACCGGCGGCTTCACCGGCTGAGTTTCAGTCGTCGAAGCCGTCGGGGTCATGTCGGTACCCGGCCGGTCGAACCATTCCGTGAAAGCAAACGCCGCAACGAGGATCACAGCGATCGCGGCAACCCATCCGATCCAGGCACTCGAGCTGCGACGCACCGGTGGCGCGCGCAGATCGTGATCTGTGTCGGGATTGCGGTTGGGATCATTGGGGTCGTACGTCATGTCGTTTCTCCTCTCTGCAAGAAGAGAAATGAGCCTCGCCCAAGTTTGTTCCCGATGCGGGAGATCCCGCGCGCGGGAAGACAAGCCGTTCCACCACCGCAACAAGCGCTTTAAAAGATCCTCAACGTGATGCGGCCACCGTCACGACGGCGCCGCCCCAAGCGCATGGAGAATGCCGCGGAGCTCGGCCAGACCGCGCAGACGCCCGATTGCCGGGTAGCCTGGTGTCACGTTCTTGTTGAGATCGTCGAGCATGCGATGACCATGGTCGGAACGGAAAACGATCGTTTCGTCTGCCTGACGTCGCCGGTCTTCCGCGACAAGTTCCTTCAGAACCGCGACCATATCAACGTCACCCTCCAGATGGGCGCTCTCATGGAAGGTACGGCCGTCGCCCTCGCGCCTGGTTGCCCGCAGATGCGCGAAATGGATCCGGGCGGCAAAGCGCCGCGCGATTGCGGCCAGGTCGTTGTCTGCACGAACACCGAGGCTGCCGGTGCAATAGCACATGCCATTTGCCTTAGAGGGCACGGCATCGAAGAGTGCTGCATAGTCATCCGCGGTAGATGCAATACGCGGCAGGCCAAACAGCGAGCGCGGCGGGTCGTCGGGGTGCAGCGTGAGCTTCACGCCTCGCGCTTCGGCAGCCGGTGTCACCGCTTGAAGGAATTCAATGAGGTGCTGGCGCAGCCTGGGGGCATCGATCCCCGCATAGGCGGCGAGTTTTTCGCGGAACTGCGGGATCGTCAATGGCTCGGTCGTAGAGCCGGGCAGGGCAGATGTGATGATCCGGGTGATCTCCGCAATTTCGCTTTCGATCATCGTGTCGAACACTTCGCGCGCCCGCGCCGCATCCTCGGCGCTGTATTGCTCCTCGGCACCTGCGCGCTGCAGGACAAACAGATCGAAGGCAGCAAACTTCTCGTGATCGAAACGCATGGCGGTGGCGCCGGTATCGATCACATGGTCGAGTTCGGTGCGCGTCCAGTCGACGACGGGCATGAAGTTGTAGCAAACAATTGGAATACCGCAGGCGGCAACAGCTTCCAGGCTGGCAATCCAGGCCTCGATTTCCGCCTTTGCCCGCCCGCCATTGCGCTTGACCGCATCGGGAATGGGGATGCTCTCGACGACGGACCATGTCAGGCTCGAGCGCCCAGCCGGCGTGGTTTCGATCATCGCCTGTCGCTCACGCACTTCAGCCTCAGTCCACGCGCGCCCGATCGGAACCTGATGCAGGGACGAAACAATATTCGTCGCTCCGGTCTGGCGCACCTCATCAAGTGTCACCGGAGCCTCAGGCCCAAACCATCTCCAACCCTGGCGCATGCACTTCCTCCTTGGGATCGTCTTGTCGTTGTCCGCCGATCGGCTCAGCAGAAGTAATCTGGATACTGCGTTCGAAGCTCGGCGACATCGGGTATGACGGCGCTGAGGTGATGCATCATTGCCGCGCGCGCCGCTTGAAGATCATGGGCCGCAATCGCATCGCGAATGAGTTCGTGTTCGTGCACGACATTGTCCATCCGGCCAAGAACCGGCAGCGTCAGCCGACGCGCCCTGTCGATCTGCACCTTGACCGTCTTGAGGATCGTCCAGATCCCGGGATATCCAGCGATGCTGGCAATCGCCTCGTGGAACGCCTCATCCTCTTCGTGAAAGGCCGAGGGGTCGCCGAGTGCGGCCAGTGATCTCTGTCGTGAGATGATGCCATCCAGGCGACTGACATCGGCAGCTGTCGCGATCTCGGCAGCACGTTCCACCGTGGTACCCTCAAGCGACTTGCGAACGACGACTGCCTCCGGGATGGCCGCGACGGGCACGCGCGACACGACGGTGCCCGATTGCGGATAGATATCGACAAGCCCGCCTTCCGACAGTCGAAGCAGCGCCTCACGCACAGGGGTGCGGCTGACGTTGAACTCTTCGGCAATGCGCTTTTCCTGCAGTTGCATTCCAGGTCGCATACGCAGAGCAAGAATGTCGGCGTACAGCCTGTCGTAGATGGCATCTGCGGTCGTCACGCGACGAAGCTTCGCCGGCCTCTCGGCCCCGGAAGGCAAGGTCGCGGGAATGGAAACAACTGATGCCTGCATTACGTGCGGCCCTGACATTGACTCGTTCGTGAATACTAGTATATCAATTTATCGCGACTGCCAAGCTGCACCTGGAGGAATGGTGTTTTCGGCAATCATTTCAGATGTTTCACGCATCTAAGAGAAGGTGCCGATCCCTGCAACGATCGGTTCGGGGACGCGCAGCACCACGTTTTGCGGTGCCCGGCAACAAGAGGAGGAGAAACAATATGAAAGTCACCCGCAGAACATTTGTCGGCACCGCCGCAGGCGCGGCCGTCGCGAGCATGCTGCCGTTGAAGGTCTTTGCACAGGCCAAGAAACCGGCAAGTCCAGTCACCATCACGATCGCGGATGTCGCCGGCAACCTCGCGCTCACGCAGGGCATGTTCGAGGCCTATGCCGCGGAGAAGCCGGAATGGGTCTCCAGCTTCGCCTTCACAAAGGCACCGGCGCCGGAACTCCCTGGCAAGATCAAGGCGCAGCAGGCAGCCGGCAAGGTTGATATCGATCTCGTTCTGACGGGCACGGATGCACTTTCGGCCGGCCTCGACCAGGGACTTTGGATCGATCTCGGAGCGCACAAGTCCGAGCTTCCCAACCTCGAGCAAATCCTGCAGCCGCAGGCCTTCAAGATGCAGGCCCTTGCCAAGGATCAGGGCGTCGTCGTCACCTATTACCCGTCCGGTCCCCTCATCGAATATATGCCTGACAAGGTGCCCACGCCGCCAAAGTCGGCGCAGGAGCTGCTTGACTGGGCGAAGGCCAACAAGAACCGCTTCATCTACGCTCGCCCGGCCAATTCCGGCCCCGGCCGCACCTTCCTCATGGGCTTGCCTTATCTGCTCGGCGACAGCGACCCGCGTGATCCCGCCAAGGGCTGGTCAAAGACGTGGGACTATCTCGCAGCACTCGGCGAACACATCGAATACTATCCGACCGGCACTGGCCAGGTGATGAAGGAGCTTGGCGAGGGGACCCGCGACATCGTCGTCTCGACGACCGGCTGGGACATTAATCCCCGCGCGCTCGGCATCGTTCCGGCTGAAGCGAAGGTGCAGAAGCTCGATGGCTTCCATTGGGTCACCGACGCCCACTACGCAGTGATCCCGAAGGGCGTGTCCGACGAGAAGATCGGCGTGCTGATCGACGTCCTCAACTACGTCCTGCAGCCCAAGCAGCAGGCAATCGCCTACGACGCCGGCTACTTCTATCCGGGTCCGGCCGTCAAGGACGTCACAATTGACATGGCGCCGCAGGAAAGCCAGGACACCCTCAAGGAATTCGGCCGGCCGGAATATGCCGACTGGATCGCCAACAATCCCCTGGAGGTTCCGCTGGAGCCGAAGCAGTTGGTCGAAGCCTTCCGCATTTGGGACGAGAAGATCGGCGCCAAGAAGGGCTGATCGAAGGACATCAGCCGGCCGGGATTTCGTCCCAGGCCGGCCACCTCATTCTGCAGATGGAGATTGGTTTGACCTCGGTATCGAATGCCGCAGCATCGACGCGCAAGAACGCGCGCCTGGAACTCGACGGAATGCGTCGCGCCTTCGGGGCGTTCAACGCCTTGAATGGCATCGATCTTGCGATCGAGCCCGGCGAGTTCGTGGCGCTGCTTGGTCCATCCGGCTGCGGCAAGTCGACCGCGCTGAACTGCATTGCCGGCTTGCTTGCACTGACCGGTGGCGAAATCCGCCTTGGTGGCACGCGCATCGACCAGCTCGAACCGGAGCGCCGCGGCTTTGGGATGGTTTTCCAGAGCTACGCCCTGTTTCCACACATGACTGTCCGAAAGAACGTCGGCTTCGGGCTTGCCATGCAGGGCATAAAGGGTCCCGAGGCCGACCAGCGCGTCCGCGATGCCTTGGCCCTGGTTCGCCTCGAAAGCCAAGCCGACAAATTGCCGGGCCAGCTCTCTGGCGGGCAGCAGCAGCGCGTCGCGATCGCGCGCGCCATTGTCATTCGCCCGCCAATTGTCCTGATGGACGAGCCGCTATCCAATCTTGATGCAAAGCTCCGGCTTGAAATGCGCGCCGAAATTCGCGGCATCCACGACCAGATCGGGTCCACCACCATCTATGTCACGCATGACCAGGACGAGGCGCTGTCGCTTGCCGACCGCATCGTGGTCATGAGCCAGGGTCATATCGAGCAGATCGGTTCGCCCCAGGATCTCTACCAGCGGCCTGTCAACGTTGATGTCGCCGACTTCATGGGCTTCAGAACCCGTGTTCCGGGCCGCATTACGCGCGTGTCCGGCGATGAGGCTGAGATCGAGGTCGCCGGCGCTCGCCTCGTCGGCACGATGCGTTCGCCCCTCAAGGCAGGTGATGCAGCCATCCTGTCCGTCCGCCCGGAGGATCTTGTCGCGTCCAACGGCGAGGGGATCGCCGCCACCGTCAGCAGCATGGAATATCGCGGACGCGCATTTTTCGGCATGGCGCGGGCAGGCGACGGTTCGGAACTCTATTTCCGGGCGGACGAGCCGCTGGGCCGCGGCGCATCGACGAGGCTGCAGCCGGTTGCCGGTCGGGCCCTGGTCTTTTCGGGGGCGGCGGGATGAACCAGCCCTCGCTGCAAACTCGACTTGCCGCTCGTGGGCTTGACGGCACGACGCTGCTGCTTCTGCCAGGCCTGATCTTCATGATCGCGCTGTTCGTCTACCCCTTCCTCTATGGCCTGGCCGATTCACTCATGCCGAAAGAGGGCGCCTGGTATGCCAACTACACAAAATTCTTCAGCGATCCGTTCCAGTACCAAACGATCGCTGCGACCATGTGGCTGGCCCTGCCGGTAACCATAATCAACCTCGCATTCGCGGTGCCGGTTGCCCTGCGCGTGCGTCTGATGCGCCGACAGCGCCTGCTGACGACCATTCTCGTCTTGCCAATCACCCTTGGCACGGTCTTCGTGGCCGACGGACTGCTGACCTTTCTCGGACCGCGTGGCTGGTTCAATCATACGTTCCTGCTGCTCGGCATCCTCGACACCCCCGTGAAGCTGACGAACAATTACTGGGGCGTCTTTGCCTCGCTGCTGATCACCGGCTTTCCGTTTGCCTTCCTGCTCACTCTGTCCTACGTCACCGGTATCGATCCCGCGATTGAACAGGCAGCCGCAACATTGGGCGCAGGGCCACGGCAGCGCTTCTTCCGCGTCTTCCTGCCGCTTCTGGTTCCGGGCCTAGCCGTCACCTTTTGCCTTGCCTTCGTCCAGGCCTTCGCTGTCTTTCCCTCCGCCGTGCTTCTGGGTGCGCCGGCAGGGCCGACGCGTGTCATCTCCATTGCCGCCTATCAGGCCGCCTTCGAGCAATATGATCATTCACTCGGTTCGGCGATCGCGCTCATCATGGGTGCCGTGGAGCTCGCTGTCGTGCTGACGGTTCTCGCCATACGCTCACTCTTCTACCGCGGCCCCGCCGGCGGCACGAAAGGCTAATCATGATCCGAGATCAGGGCCTCACCTCGAAGATCTGGCGTTTCGCCATTTGGGCGCTAGCCATCCTTTTTGTGCTAAACCTGCTTGCCGTCATCGCAGCCGTCATTGTCAATTCGTTTGCGACGCGCTGGCTTGGCACATGGCTGCCGGCCGGCTGGACGACACGCTGGTACTTCAGTGCCTGGAAGGAATTTCAGCTTTCCAGTGTCGTTCTCGTCACCTTCGAGATCGTTTTCACCGTCGTCATCATTTCTGGAATTCTGGGCGTCACGACCGCCTATGCGCTTGCGAGGCGCAACTTTCCCGGAAAGGGCCTTGTCGTCCTGCTATTCCTGTTGCCGTTGCTGATCCCGCCGCTGACCTACGGTATTCCGCTTGCAACCGTCCTCTATCGGCTCGGCCTAGGCGGCACATTCTGGGGTGTCGTGCTGATCAACATCGTGCCTTCGCTGCCCTTTGTGGTCCTGGTGATGATCCCCTTCATCGAGCAGATAGACCCGCGTATCGAAGCGGCAGCCCGCGTGTTCGGTGCAGGAACGACGAGCCTCTTTCTGCGGATCTTGCTACCGCTGCTCCTGCCGGGAATGCTGGCTGCCTTGCTTTTGGTTCTGGTTCGGACCATCGCGATGTTCGAACTCACCTTCCTGATTGCCGGCGCCACGACCCAAACACTCGTCGTCTCACTCTACTATGCCGTCTTTGCGTCAGGCGTCCGGGCGGGCCAGTCCATCGATGCGATGGCGGTGGTCTACATGGTCACGACACTGTTCTGGCTGGTTCTCGCGCTGCAGTTCGTCAACCCGACGCAGATCGTCGCGCGGGCAAAACAACAAAGTGCCCACTAGCGAGAACATGATGGAAATGACCGCCTCTTGAGGAGGAGGCGGTCATCGGGCATGCGCCTAGCAGCGCGCCTCATACCTGCGGCCATATCGGTCACGATAGACACAGTAGCCGCGATGCTCGGTAGATCGTCCAATCAGGGCACCCGCCACGCCGCCGGCCACGGCACCAATGGCCGCACCTTCCCAGCTATTGCTGACTGCACCGCCGATGATGGCTCCCGAACCGGCGCCGATCGCCGTTCCCTTCTCGGTCGCGGTGCACGAGGCCAACGCGCCCATAAATGCTCCAACCAGGATAATTTTTCTCATCTTCCACTCCAACCATAATAGATTTTTGCGTTACGGCGTAGGAACTAAGTCGGACGTCTCAAGGTTCCATCGGACTTAGGTCTGACACTGGCATTCGCTGGACGGCAGGACCCCGGTCTTTCGCCAACGTGCGGTCGAACATGGGCGTCGAAGGCCACTATTCAAGACCTGTCCTGGAAGGCTATACCCGTGCGTCGCCAAACACAAACCGGAGCCGCCATGACCGACACTGTCCTCGATCGTTTCCTCCGCTACGTCGTTATTGACACTCAATCGGATGCGGGATCACCAACACAGCCGTCGACAGCCAAGCAGAAGGAGCTGGGTCGATTGCTCGTGGACGAGTTGCTGGGGATTGGCGTGTCCGATGCTCACCTCGACGAGCATGGCTATGTCTATGCGACCATTCCGTCGAATACCGACAAGACAGTCCCGGTCATTTGCTTCTGCTCGCACATGGACACGGCACCAGATTTCACGGGAACGAATGTGAGGCCAAAAGTCCTGCACAACTATGGCGGTGGCGATATCAAGCTCTCCGGCGACCAGAAGCAGGTCATTCGCGTTGCCGAGAATCCGGCGCTCAAAGACCAGATCGGCAACGATATCGTTACAACCGACGGGACGACGCTGCTCGGTGCCGACGACAAGGCCGGCATCGCCGAAATCATGACGGCGGCGCAAATCCTGATGGACAATCCCGACATCAGGCACGGAACGATCAAGCTGCTTTTCACGCCCGATGAGGAGATCGGTCGCGGCGTCGACAAGGTCGACCTGACCAAGCTTGCTGCGCAGTTTGCCTATACGATGGATGGGGAGACAGCCGGACACATAGAAGACGAGACGTTCTCGGCCGACGGCGTGGAAATTGCCATCGAAGGCGTCGCCATCCATCCAGGCTTTGCCAAGGGAAGGATGGAGAACGCCATCAAGATCGCCGGCGCGATCATAGATCGGTTGCCCAGGAATATCGCACCGGAAACGACCGACGGACGAGAAGGCTTCATCCATCCGACCGGTCTGAGCGGATCGATGGAAAAGGCGGCTATCAGCCTCATTGTCCGGGACTTCGAAGAAAGCGGCCTCGCCGACAAGGAGAATCGTCTCGAAGCAATCGTGCGGGAGGTGATGAAGGACTATCCGGGCTCGTCTTACACCTTCGCCGTCAAGCAGCAGTATCGCAACATGAAGGTGGTTCTCGATCGCCACCCGCAGATTGTCGAAAACGCAATCGAAGCGATCCGCCGTGCCGGAATGTCGCCGGTTCGCGGCAGTATTCGAGGCGGAACCGACGGTTCGCGTCTCTCCTTCATGGGACTGCCGTGTCCGAACATATTTGCAGGCGGGCACGCCTTCCACTCACCAAGCGAATGGATCAGCAGGCAGGACATGGAAAGGGCCGTCGCCACTCTGGTTGAGCTTGCAAGGGTTTGGGAAGAGCGAGCATGAGTTGCCCGACCGCCCGAACAACGCACGGGGATGACAGGCGGAATTGCATCTTGCCGACCGGCCCTACATCACATGAGCCTGATGCTCAGGCGAAGGTTTCGCCGTGTTTTCCTCGCTCACCTGATACGTCACGCCCTTCCTGCGCCTGCGCCATGGCCTTGACCAGGGCGACGATTTTTTCGCGCAGCTGCGTATCGCTGATCTTCAGGAACGCGCGGTTAAGTGCGAGTCCCTCCTTCGAATGCAGGAATTCCGCGACGGGGTCAGCCGCGACATTCGTCTCAACCAGGCTCATTGGCTCGGATTCGTTCTGTTGGAAGAAGAAACTCGGCGACGTACTCAGGACCTCGGCGATCCGTTGCAGCCGGCTGGCACCGATCCGGTTCAGACCCTTCTCGTATTTCTGCACCTGCTGGAACGTAACACCGATCTGGTCGGCTAGCCTTTCCTGACTGAGACCTAGGAGTTGCCTGCGCATCCTCACGCGAGAACCGACATAGGTATCGATGGCATTTGGTGTCTTTGCATTCATCATACGCGTTTCCATGACCGGGCCGGCGTGGCGATCATCGCTCGATCTCCGGTATAGCACTCCCATAAATGTGTATTAGGCATGGGCCAAATTCAATTGGTAGTTCTTCCTAGTTGGGTAATATCACCTGACAAGAATGCGACTCCAGCCTGAACATGCGGCGAGGGCTCGCTGACAAGTACCGCCAGGCTACGGCCTTCGCTAAAGCCCCGTGTCAACATTGCTTACCGGTTGAAGCGAATTGGCCGGAACTCCCTGTGGACGATCTTCAACGACCTGTCGGGCTGTATCATGTAGGTTTCATCCACTTGTCGACCCCACTGGTCTATGAAGTTGTGGGGGAACGTCGATCCGGGCGGGGATTTCGTCAGCTTGGTGCGTGGCTGGCCGCCATAAGTGACACTGCCGGGGATCGGCTCGAGGCCGGGCGATGAAAAATCCTTCGCAGCCGTGCATGCAGCAAGAAGGAATGCTCCAACCAGTACAAGAGCTCTCTTCTTCATGGCATCCTCAACGCTTCGGCCCTGTTTCAGAAGCATATATGTGATCAGTTGCGCCGGAACAGGTAGCCTGCCCGTCCGGCGCAAGATTTCAGCGGCGCCTGCCGCACCACATCTTCAAAACCTACAGCAGATCGCGCCTTGCAAGGCTTGCCATCAGGGCCGCAATCCCGAAGCTCCAGGGCGGGCACTCGGTCGAAAGCCTCACCGTGTTGACGAGCGAGCCGAGACCCGCCGAAGAAATTTCGACGACGTCGCCAACCTTGTGGGTGAAGCCCTGATTCGGCGCGTCGCGATCCTGCGTTGGGGCAAACAGCGTTCCCAGAAACAGCATGAAGCCGTCCGGATACTGATGATGGGCGCCGCAGGTCTGCTTGACGAGGTCAGTCGGGTCGCGGCTGATCTTCGACATCGAGCTCTTGCCGTGCAGGACGAAACCGTCTGTCCCGGTAACCTTGAGGTCGAGCTCTGCGCTGCGCACGTCATCGAGGCCAAAGGTCTCGTCGAACAGACGGATGAACGGGCCGATTGAGCAGGAAGCATTGTTATCTTTCGCCTTGCCGAGCAGAAGCGCCGAGCGGCCCTCGACGTCGCGCAGATTGACGTCGTTGCCAAGCGTTGCACCCTTGATGTCCCCGCGACTATTCACGGCAAGCACGATCTCGGGCTCGGGATTGTTCCAGGTCGAGATCGGATGCAGACCAACATCGGCACCCCAGCCAACAGAAGAAAGCACCGGCGACTTGGTGAACACCTCGGCGTCGGGCCCGATGCCGACCTCGAGATATTGTGACCACATGCCTTCCTCGATCAACGCCTGCTTGACCTTGGCAGCTTCAGGCGACCCGGCCTTCAGGTTGTTGAGGCTACCGCCGATGAGCGTGCTGACCCGCTCCCGGATGGCCGCTGCACGATCCGGGTTTCCAGCGGCCTTCTCCTCGATGACCCGCTCGATCATCGACTGGGCAAACGTCACGCCGCAGGCCTTGATAGCCTGAAGGTCAGCCGGAGCAAGCAGATGGACGCGCGACAGGTCGGGTGTGCCGATGCCCGAGGCAGCGATCTCCTCCAGCGTGCCGAGCACAGGGCCTTGTGCATTACGAGCAACTGCTGCGGCGTCGGCCTGCTCCAGAAGTGCGCTCAGCGTCGGCACGGCCTTGGAGGTGATATCGACCACCTGGTCATCCCGAACCACCACGACGCTCGGCCCTTGGACACCAGGGTTCCAGGCACGACCTACAAACAAGCCACCGGCGGCAGCAGAGTCCAGAAGAGTATAAGACATCGTCATGTTCCGTCACGCGAGCGATGGACGCGCTCAAAATGAAAAACGAACCGGCCGCCCTCCAACCCAGCGGCCGCGGAAATCGATCACAATCGCTGCCTGACGACAAGGTCAAAACCAAGGATTCTCGACCTCCGGAAACGCAAATGGACGAAACGCGAAAGGACGCGATGCCGGAGACAGCGTCGCGCCCATTGTACTCGATCAGACGGTCTTCGGCGCCACGCGCTCTCGCACGCGCGCCGACGACTTAGTGGTTATCGCGCGGAATTCCCTTCGTCTGAGCGATACGCTGATACTTGACGGCAGGCTCGAGCACGGCACCGGTTTCCATCTGACCAACGCAGGCACGCTGCATTTCCTGCCAGGGTGTCTGGCTTTCCGGATAGACATAGCCCCCGGCTGCCTCGAGCGCCTTGCGGCGTTCGGCGAGCTCCTCGTCGCTGATGAGGATGTTGGCGCTCCCCTTCTTGAGATCGATACGAACCTGGTCGCCGGTCTTGAGGAGCGCAAGCCCACCGCCGGCTGCCGCTTCTGGCGAAGCGTTGAGGATGGAGGGCGATCCGGACGTCCCGGACTGGCGGCCATCGCCGATGCAGGGCAGGGAACTGATCCCCTGCTTCAGGAGGTAGTCCGGAGCGCGCATGTTGACGACTTCGGCCGCACCCGGATAGCCGATCGGGCCGGCGCCGCGCATGAAGAGGACCGTCGAAGCGTCGATCGCCAGTGACGGATCGTCGATGCGGTGATGGTAATCTTCCGGTCCGTCAAAGACGACAGCGCGGCCAACAAAGGCTTCCGGATCATTCGGGTTGGAGAGATAACGCTGACGGAACTCGGGCGAGATCACGCTCGTCTTCATGATTGCCGACGAGAAGAGGTTGCCGCGCAGGACGCGGAACCCGGCGCGCTCCTTAAGCGGACGCTCGAACGGGCGAATCACCTTGTCGTCTTCGATCGTCGCCGTGGTGTAATTCTCGCCAACAGTCTTGCCGTTGACGGTCATTGCGCCGGTGTTGAGGAGGTTATGCTTGATCAGTTCGCCCATGACGGCGGGAACGCCACCGGCGTGATAGTAGTCCTCGCCGAGATATTCGCCAGCCGGCTGCAGGTTGACGAGCAGCGGGATTTCCTCGCCGTAGGTCTGCCAATCGTCGACCGTGAGCTCGACGCCGATGTGGCGGGCAAGTGCGTTGAGATGGATCGGAGCATTGGTGGAGCCGCCGATCGCGGAGTTGACCTTGATCGCGTTGATGAAGGCTTCCTTGGTCAGAATGTCGGAGGGCTTCAGATCTTCCCGAACCATTTCGACGATCCGCAGGCCGGTTTCATAGGAAACTTCCTGGCGGTCACGATAGGGGGCCGGAATGGCGGCGCCGCCCGGCAACTGCATGCCGAGTGCTTCTGCAAGCGAGTTCATCGTGGTTGCCGTGCCCATCGTGTTGCAATATCCGGTCGACGGCGCGGAGGATGCGACGAGCTTGACGAAGCCCTGATAGTCGATTTCGCCACGCGCCATCATTTCGCGTGCCTTCCAGACAATCGTGCCCGAGCCCGTGCGTTCGCCGCGGAACCAGCCGTTCAACATCGGGCCGACCGACAGCGCGATCGCGGGAATGTTGACGGTTGCCGCGGCCATCAGACAGGCCGGGGTCGTCTTATCGCAGCCGATGGTCAGAACGACGCCGTCAAGCGGGTAGCCGTAGAGAACCTCGACGAGACCGAGATAGGAAAGGTTGCGATCGAGGCCCGCCGTCGGGCGCTTGCCGGTTTCCTGGATCGGGTGGACCGGGAACTCGATGGCGATACCGCCAGCGTCACGGATGCCTTCGCGAACGCGCTTGGCGAGTTCGATGTGGTGACGATTGCACGGCGACAGGTCAGAGCCCGTCTGCGCGATACCGATGATCGGGCGACCCGACTGCAGCTCTTCCTGGCTGAGACCGAAGTTCATGTAGCGCTCGAGGTAGAGCGCGGTCATGTCGGGATTTGCGAGATTGTCGAACCAGGCCTTCGAGCGAAGCTGGCGCGATCCGTCCTGCTCTTGAACTGCGTTCTGATTCGGGGAAGGTGTTTTCTCAACCACGATGAATTTCCTTGCTTTGACGCCGTTGTTGTCATGCACTTAGCTGATCGATACAGGAATGTATAATCAGTCTTTCGCATTTTGATATGCAAATCCCTTATATCAAGTGAGGCAAGCATGGGATTGGATGGTTTCAGGCTACGCCACCTGAAGATGCTCGTGGCGCTCAGCGAGCACGGAAAGCTCGGTGTCGTTGCAGAGATGTTCGGCGTCTCGCAGCCGGCACTGTCGAGGACATTGAACGAGTTGGAGCAAATGTCCGGACACCAGCTCTTCGAGAGACACAACCGTGGACTTATCCCCACCCCTCAAGGAGAGGTGATCGTTCGCCACGCCAAGATGTTGATCTCCGAGGCGCAGCGCGCCGAATACGAAATGGTGGTCGCTGCAGCCGGGCAGGGCGGCAGTGTCGCGTTCGGCACGATCATGACGCCAGCCGCCGACTATGTCGCCCCCGCGCTGAAACGCATCTTCCAGACCCATCCGACAATCGACATCAGCATCGCTGTAGGAAGCAGCGACGTGCTGCTCGAGGACGTGCTGAGCAGGAGGCTCGACTTTGCCGTTTGCCGAATTCCGAGCGGCATGAACCCACTCTGGTTTGATTATCTGCCTGTTGGCCAGGAGACGCTGCGCGTCATCGTGGCGGTGGATCATCCGCTCTCGGCAAAGCCTGTCGTCACCGAGGACGACCTCCGGCACCAGAGCTGGGTGCTGCAGCCGCATGGCTCGTTTCTCAGGCAGGTCATTGATGATTTCATCCGGCGCCATGGCATCGTACCGGCCAGCGTCGTTTCGACCTCTGATGCGCTCCTGACCATGCTGTTGATCCTGCAGAGCCAGCGGCTCGGCATCTTCGCCGAGCCTGTTGCCGCGCTCCTCGAGAGGCATGGTCTCGTCAAGGCGCTGCAGATCGAGGGAGACATCTCCGTTCCGGGTTTCGGCCTCATCAAGCTCAAGGAACGTGAACTGTCGGCCTCCGCCGAGCTTGTCTACAATGTGTTTGCCACGACACGAAATCTGTGAGGCCATGGACTAGGGCGCATACTGCGTGACCATGCGCGCATCGCGACGAAAATCGGAAGGCGACATCCCGGCGATATGGCGGAATGACTTGTTGAAGGCGCTGATCGACCCGAAGCCGCTATCCATCGCGACCTGCAAGACGTTCGCCTCATCGTTCATCAGCATTGCCTGTGCCCGTGACAGACGCAGCAGATTGACATATTTGCTGAGCGTCATGCCTGTCGTCTTCTTGAACAGGTTCATCGCATATTTCGGATGAAGATCGGCGGCGCGAGCGATATCGACCGAATCGATTTCCTGCAGGAAGTTGACGGCGATGAAGTCGCACATACGCGCCACGCTTCGCGACGATTGCGGGTAGCATTGCTCGATATCGTCGGCATCCGTCGGCCCGAGGGTCGGGATCATTGAATAGGGTTCGAGTGCGATTCGCTCCACCCGCAACAGCATCTCGTCGACGGCGTGCTGCGCCTTGGCGGGATCGCCGGATTTGGTATAGCGCACCCAGCGCGGAAAGTTCTCGAGGTCGGCCGCATCAGTTGCCGAGGTGAACAGGATCTCACCCTTCATCAGTCGGCTGGAGATGTTGATGGGCAGGCGCATACGGAAGAAATAGACCAGTGGCAGGTGGCCGCCGGCGTAGATCGCGTCCTCGGAGCAATCGTCCATCTGGTGCGGTTGCCCACCCCAAAACAGGCACATATCGCCCGCCTTCATCGAGATTTTCTGGCCGTTCATGCGGTAGTGCACGCTACCCTGCATGATATAATTCACTTCGACCTGCACATGCCAATGAGGCATGAGCATCACTGGTGGATGGTTGTGAAACATCTGAAGGGCCGTCGGCAAACCCTCGATGCTGCTCGCTCCCGGTTGATAGACTGCCCGCCTTACGATCTTACTTTCCGCCAAGTCCATGTTCCCTTTTTAGGAGACAGCGGCTCCCTTGTAGATAGTCTAGCCGCGTTCGCTAAGGGACGGCAATTGAAAAGGGAGGATTTTCAATGCGCTTCAAACTCATCGGTGCGACCACTGCAGTCGCACTTCTTGCTTCCGGTTCTGCTTTCGCACAGCAGTCGGGCAATCTGACCATCTGGAGCTGGAACATCGCCGCATCGGCGCTGAAGTCCACGCTCGAAGGCTTCAACAAGCAGCATCCTGACATCAAGGTCACGGTCGAGGATCTCGGCAACCAGCAGGTCTTCGACAAGATGTTGGCCGCCTGCGCCGCCGGTGGCGAAGGACTGCCCGACATCGTCAGCGTGGAAAACTTCGAGGCTGAAATCTTCTGGAGCCGCTTCCCTGACTGCTTCGCCAATCTGAAAGAGTTGGGCTACACTCCCGAAATCCAGGCGAAATTCCCGGATTTCAAGCGCACGGAGCTCGAGGTCGGTGATGTCGCCTACGCCATGCCGTGGGATTCCGGTCCGGTCGCCGTTTTCTATCGCCGGGATTTCTATGAAAAGGCCGGCGTTGATCCGTCGACGATCAAGTCCTGGGACGATTTCATTGCGGCTGGCAAGAAGATCTCCGCGGCCAATCCGGGCGTCGTCATGGCGCAAGCCGACTTCAACGGCGACAGCGAATGGTTCCGCATGATTTCCAACGAGCAGGGCTGCGGCTATTTCTCGACGGACGGCCAGACGATTACCATCAATCAGCCGGCCTGCGTTGCGACACTCGAAAAAGTCAAGCAGATGAAGGACGCCGGAACGCTGACGGCAGCCATCTGGGACGAGAAGATCCAGGCCAATACCGCTGGCAAGGTGGCAAGCCAGATGTATGGCGGCTGGTATGAAGGCACCATTCGCTCCGGCTCGCCCGACCTTTCCGGCAAGTGGGGCGTCTACATGATGCCAAGCCTGACGCCCGATGGCCCGCATGCTGCGAATCTCGGCGGCTCGTCGCTTGCGATCGCTGCCAATTCCCAGAACAAGGAAGCAGCCTGGACCTACATCAACTACGCACTTGGCACCAATGAGGGCCAGGTGACGATGCTGAAATCCTTTGGTCTCGTCCCGTCGCTGTTGACCGCAGTCCAGGATCCCTTCGTCAACGAACCACAGGCCTACTGGCACGACCAGAAGGTATGGGCCGATATCCTTTCGACCCTGCCGAAGATCGTTCCAAGCCGCGGGACGCCGTTCCAGACGGATGCGGACTCGATCTACAGGGCAGCGCAGACCAAGTACTTCGCCGGCGGCTATCCTGATGCGAAGGCCGCGCTTGACGACGCCGCAAAACAGATCGCGACGGCGACCGGTCTTCCCCTTGCGAAATGAGTAACGGTGCCGGGCGTCGCTTGGCGCCCGGCCTCCATCCTCAGGGATGGCTCGTCTCGTCTGTGAGGAGAATAGAATGCCGATCCGGAACCGGAACGCCTACGCTTTTCTTGCGCCCTATCTATTGGTATTTGCCACCTTCTGGATATGGCCGATCATCAGTTCGTTTCTGACCTCGTTTCAGAATACCCGTGTCAACCMCTGGAAATTCAGTCCCGGCGTTAACTGGGGTCGTCTCATTGGTGACCCTGCCTTTTACAACGCGCTCTACAACACGCTGATCATCCTGGTCATCCAGGTACCGGTCATGATCGCGATTGCGACCGTCATGGCGGTCCTGCTGAACTCCCCGCTTCTAAAGGCGCGGCCCCTGTTTCGCTTTGCGTTTTTCGCACCCGTCGTCGTCGGCGAAGTGGCCTATTCCGCAGTCTTCCGCCTGATGTTCAGCTTCGATTTCGGGATCATCAACAAGATCATCACCTTGGTTGGCCTCCCGGCGGTCTCCTGGTTCGACAATGCCAACGCCGCCATGGCCTTGATCATCATCGCAGTGACCTGGCGCTGGGCTGGCTACAACGCGATCATCATACTTGCCGGCCTGCAATCCATTCCAGACGACGTCTACGAGGCAGCAACGCTCGATCGCGTCAGCAAGACGCAGCAGTTCTTCCACATCACCCTGCCGCTGCTGAAACCGATCATCCTGTTTTGCGTCATCCTGTCGGTCATCGGCACGATGCAGCTCTTTACCGAGCCATTCTTGATCACCAATCGCGGCGGCCCGGGCGGTGGAACCGAAACGCTTGGCCTTCTGCTTTATCGCGAAGGTTTCCGCTCTCTCAATTTCGGATACGCCTCCGCTGTCGCCTACACGATGGCAGCTCTGGCGGTGGCGATTTCGCTGCTCAACCTCTGGATCGGAAGGGAACCCAAATGAGATCGAAGTCTCAATCCCTGCTGCTGCGACAGATCGCTCTTCATGCCGCCCTGACGCCGCTCGCCATCATCTGGCTGTTTCCGCTATGGATGATGTTCGTCTTCTCCACGATGTCGGATTTCGGCATCTTCAGCCCCGAGATTGTTCTCTGGCCGTCGACCAACTTCGTCGAGAACTTTAAAAACCTGCAGGCGGACACCGACTTCCTCCGCGCGATGTTCATCTCCATCGGCGTCGCGGCGATCTATACGTTCCTGTCGGTGCTTCTCACTTCGATGGCCGGCTGGGCGCTGGCGCGCTACCGCTTCGTCGGGCGGTCAATCGTGATTGGCATCATTCTTGGGACCATCACACTGCCCTTTGCCGTCGTCGTCATTCCGCAGTTCATCATGGTGGCCCGCGAATTCAGGCTGGCCAACACGTGGATTGCACTGATCGTCCCGCCGCTCTTCAATTCCCTCGGCGTTCTTTTCATGCGTCAGGCCTTTTCGATGATGCCCGGCGAGCTCTTCGATGCCGCACGTGTCGAGGGCGTCAAGGAGTGGCAAATCTTCCTCCGCATCGCCCTGCCACTTGCAAGGCCGACGATGGCAGCGCTCGCCATCATCCTCTTCCTGCACTCCTGGAACAACTACCTCTGGCCGCTCCTCATCAACTCCAAGCCCGGAATGATGACGGCGCCTGTGGCCCTTGGAACGCTGATCGGCCTGACCAAGGTGTCCTGGGGAGGCATCATGGCGGGTGCGATCATGCTGACAGCCCCGATCCTGGTCGTCTTTGTGTTCCTGCAACGCCACTTCATCGCCGGCATCGCGGCCGGCGCAGTCAAATAATCGGGGAACGGCTGATGTCGGAACTTTCGTTGAAAAATGTCGTCAAGCGCTTCGGCGCGCTGGAAATCATCCATGGCGCCAATCTTGAAGTGAAGGACGGCGAATTTGTCGTCTTCGTTGGCCCTTCCGGCTGCGGCAAGTCGACATTGCTTCGCATGATCGCGGGCCTTGAGGATATCACGGGCGGCGAGATCAATATCGGCGGCAAGGTCGTCAATGACGTCGAACCTGCCGAGCGCGGCATCGCCATGGTCTTCCAATCCTACGCGCTCTACCCGCACATGACTGTCGAGGAAAATCTGAGCTTCGGCCTGCGCATGAACGGCAACCCGAAGCAGGATACGGAAAAGCGCGTCAAGCACGCGGCCAACATCCTGCAGATCAACGAGTTGATGCAGCGACGGCCGAAGCAACTGTCCGGCGGCCAGCGCCAGCGCGTCGCCATCGGCCGTGCCATCGTGCGCGAACCGCAGGTCTTCCTGTTCGATGAACCGCTGTCGAACCTGGATGCCGAACTGCGGGTGCAGATGCGTGTCGAGATATCACGACTGCACAAGCAGCTCGGTACGACGATGATCTATGTTACCCACGACCAGACCGAAGCGATGACGCTCGCCGACAAGATCGTCGTCCTGCGGGCCGGCAACATCGAGCAGGTGGGCGCGCCGCTGGACCTTTATGATGATCCCGCCAACCAGTTCGTTGCCGGCTTCGTCGGTTCGCCGAAAATGAACTTCCTCAAGGCCGAAATCCTGGAACGGAATGCCGCGGGCGTCACCGTTGCGGTCGCCGGTGACAAGAATGTTCGTCTGACCATGCCGGTGACAGGCCTGCTCGAGGCTGGTCAGTCGGTAACGCTTGGGTTGCGCCCGGAGCACTTCGTCGACGCGGGGCAGGGCGATGCGGATCTTACCGTTACGATCGATGTCGCTGAACACCTCGGCAATACCAGCTACATCTATGCGACCACGGCGGCAGGCGAACAGCTGATCATCGAGCGTCCCGAATCGCGGGCGGCCGGCAATCGCAACACGCTGACTGTCGGTCTGAGCGCCAACCGCAGCTTCCTGTTCGACAGCGCCGGCAACCGCCTCCGGTGACTGCCACCTCATCCCAAGACCTATTCAATGAAAGAGGAATTCCCATGAGTACAGACCAATCGATCCGTTGGGGCATCATCGGCCCGGGTACGATCGCCCGCACCTTCGCGGACGGTATCGCGCATTCGCGCACCGGAAAGCTCGTTGCCATCGCCACCCGCAATCCTGAAAGGCCGGGGCTTGTCGAAAACTTCCCAGGCGCCCGGATTGTCAAAGGCTATGACGCGCTGCTGACGGATGCAGAGATCGACGCGATCTATATCGCGACCCCTCATACCGGCCATGCTGAATGGGCGATCAAGGCGATCCGGTCAGGCAAGCACGTTCTTGTCGAGAAGCCAATTGCGCTTTCCGCCTTCGATGCCGATGCGATCTATCATGAAGCCAAAAAGGCTGGCGTCTTCGCCGGGGAAGCCTTCATGTATCGGGTTCACCCGCAGACCGCCAAGATCGTCGAACTGGTCAAGAGCGGCGTCATTGGCACTGTACGGATCATCCGTTCGAGCTTTGGTTTCAACATGGGCTCGTTCAAACCCGAACATCGTCTGTTTTCCAATGATACCGCCGGTGGTGGCATCCTCGACGTCGGCGGCTATCCGGTCTCCATGGCGCGGTTGATTGCGGGTGCGGCCGAGGGCAAACCGTTCCTCGAACCGGACAAGGTCTCCGGTGTCGGTCATCTCGGTCAGTCGGGTGTCGATGAATGGGCCTCCGCGGTCCTGAAATTTCCGAACGGCGTTATCGCCGAAGTGTCCTGCTCCATCATGGCGCAACAGGACAACACGCTGCGCATCATCGGTTCGGAGGGTCGCATCGAGGTCAAGGACTTCTGGTTTGCCTCCGGTCACAAGGGCGGCGTCGGTCGCATCGAGATCTTCAAGGGCAGCGAGCAGCAGACCGTCGAGGTCAAGGAAGACCGCTGGCTCTATTCATTTGAAGTAGACGCAGCTGGCGATGCAATCCGCGCCGGCGAAAAGGAATTCCGAGCACCCGGCATGGGCTGGAGCGATTCCATCGGAAACCTGCGCGTACTCGATCAATGGCGCGCCTCGATCGGCCTGGAATATGGGGTCGAGAAGTCAGACAGGCGGACCACGAACCTTGCAGGCGGTATCGTTCGCAGTGGCAGCAGTATTCCACAGCGGCAGATCCCCGGCATTTCCAAGCCTGCTTCGGTTGTCACTCTCGGCTTCGAGTTCTTCCCGAATTTCGCTGCCGCGTCGCTGACCCTCGACGCCTTCTACGAGGCAGGCGGCAATGTCTTCGACACGGCCTTCGTCTATGGCGGCGGCAAGACGGAGGCCATCTTTGGTGATTGGCATACCAGCCGGAAAGTTCCGCGCGACGAGATCGTGCTGATCGGGAAGGGCGTTCACTCCCCACTTTGCTATCCCGATGTGATCGGCAAGCAGCTCGATCAGTCGTTGAACCGACTGAAGACCGATTATGTCGACATCTACTTCATGCATCGCGACAACACCGATATTCCGGTCGGCGAGTTTGTCGACGCCATGGACGCGGAAGTAAGGCGCGGCCGAATCCGTGGCATCTTCGGCGGGTCGAACTGGACCCGCGAACGCATGGACGAAGCCGCAGCCTATGCGGCCAAGAACGGCAAGACGGCGCCGGCTGCCCTATCCAACAACTTCTCGCTTGCCGAAATGCTTGATCCGATCTGGGCTGGATGCGTGGCGGCCTCCGACGACGACTGGAAGAAATGGCTGAACGCAAAGCAGATCCCGAACTTCGCCTGGTCGAGCCAGGGCCGAGGCTTCTTTACCGACCGTGCGGACCGCGGCAAGCACGACGATGAAGAAATCGTCCGTTGCTGGTATTCGGATCGCAACTTCGACCGCCGGGACAAGGCCATCGAGCTGGCAACCAAGCTCGGCCGCAGCCCGATCCATATCGCGCTCGCCTATGTGATCGCCCAGCCATTCCCGGTCATTCCCCTGATCGGGCCGCGCACGATCGCCGAACTGGAAGACAGCGTCTCGGCGCTCGACATCAAGCTCACACCAGAACAGGTGAGGTGGCTGGAAGGCTGAGCCGACAGCACAATCGCCCGGGTCTGCCTAACACCAGTCCCGGGCGCATGACCTGCCGAGACAGCATGGGGAGCACGCAGCGCTGGAGCGGGGCGCCATCGGGGCGTATAGTGGAACGCTTTAGGCCTCCCACGGCCTCACCCTGATTGCCAAAGAAGGGGAGCAAACCATGCTAAGGCTGGCACTGATCACCGCGCCAATGGCGCTCGTGACCTTCACCGCTCTGGCTCAAGAGCCTGTTGTGGGTAACTGGAAGACACAAGTCGGCACCACCGCGACCATCGACGAATGCGCCCAAGGCTACTGCATTACCATGAAAACCGGCAATAATGCGGGAAGGCGCATAGGATCATTCAAAGGCAGCAACGGCAATTTCACCGGCAGCATCATCGAGCCCGAGAGCAAGAAGACATTCACTGGCGTACTGACCCTGAGCGGCGACACCGTGCGTATGCGCGGCTGCACGATGAAGGTGATCTGCGTCTCGCTTGTCTGGACGCGATTGTGATGGGCAATCCGAACTGGTGCCGGCTCTCGTGAGCCGTCAGTTGTTTCGCCTCACCTCATCGATAACCTGCCGGTATTCCTCCGCGATCGAGATTGCCGCTTTTGCGACCAACGGATTGACTGATTTGCGATCAATAGCATCAGAGCAGGCTTCGAATACGCCGCGCAGCTCGCTCTCGATCCAGAAGAGTTCCGGGTAGTGCTCCACCAGAACCTGCGGGAGAAATTTTGCCTTCTCTCTCATGGACTTGGAGCAGACCAGAATATCCGGATCTGCAGTGGTCGCATCGAGAATCGCTGCTTCAAGCTGACCAGTGGCGCTGACGATATCGGTAACCAAAGCCGTCATTTTTCCCTCCTGACAAAGGAACCCCGGCAAAGGTCATGCATACGCCGTGCCAAACTGGTGACGGGCGGCCTTACGGCTGCAGAAAGACGCCCTTGGCAGCGTTCGATGCCGAAGTGTTGATCTGACGTGCCGTTTCCCCGATCCCGCCGCGAACTAGTTTCTGTCACAACTGGTGGCAGGCTACGCAGGGGTGGATGCAATGAAAACGCTTCGAAAAATGATGTGCCTGGGAATAGTGCTTGCCGTCGCGGGTGTCGCAACGGCGTGCTCGACGAGCTCGGAGGCTCCCAGAACGACGGGGTCAGTCGGCTATGGCGCTCACAATGCCGACTTTGCACTGCGGCCAGCGTGCAGCGGCGGATTTGGCAACGATCGGCCCTGCAGTTACTGAAGCAGGCGAACCGTTTGCCAAGCGTATCCCGCCGGCTATCGGGCACGATCGCTATTGGCTGGCGGCTGCCTGTGTGATCCCGCCCAGAATGCGGCTTGGCAGAAAAATGATCAGCGATGCAGCGCCTTCGATCACCGATGCGCCGTCGGCAAGCATTGTCTGGCCGGCGGGGGGCTCGTCATCTCTGATAAGACCACGCATCAAAGTATCATTGTTGACCATGTCCATCAGCGTCGGTGAACTCGCAAAGACGCTGTGTGTGCCGCCATCAACAGCAGAGGCATCGATGACCGCGATCTCTCTCGCCTGAAGGACGGCGAGCTCGGAGCCACTGCCGACGCGCGGACGGCCGCCTGCCAATCGCCGGGAAAACCCGAGCGCGCGATCACGGCGCGAGACGATGATTGTAAACGGTTTCGGTATGTCACCAATGTCGTCAAGCTGGCTGAGGAACACGTCGACATCGATATCGGGCGCAGCAAGAACCACGCCCCCCAGCCGCTTCAATGCACCGGTGCGCCCCCTGAGGGCGAGATCGCGCAGTGCCTCGGTGACGACATAGGCGCCCATGGAATGACCAACCAGGATTATTCGCTTCGCATTGGTTTCGGCTGCGATCTCGATTGTTTCGGCAAGGCCCCGCCGGCCAACAAGGGCGCTGTCACGATCAAAGACGTAGAGCGGAACCGACGCGCCTGACGGCCAGGCGTAATGCAACGAGACCGACTTGACATCGAAGTCGTAGCTGATCTGGGCGTTTCGAAAGACGCTGTCGGCGAAGTTGTTGTTGTAACCGTGGACGAAGATGAAGATCTCACGGTTTTCGGGCGCCTTCTGCGCCAGCGCCGCATTCAGCCGTCGGATGAAGTCCTCTCGCCCGGCAATTGGCTGATAGGTCCTTGCCGAAAAGTGTCTTCTCGGATCGGGGGTCCTGCCACTTTTCTCGACGCGGCCGGCAACATGGTTTTGCGGGATCCCAACGTCGATTTCTGCAAAATTCAACGTTTTCGACCGCTCAGCCGAGTATGGCAGGGAGAGATTATTGGATCGGGCGCGGTTGGTCGCGACATAGATCGGAACGATGGCTCGCGGTTTTGCGCCTGATGATGATGCGACCGGGAGGCCAAGGACCGCACGCGGTCCGCCACAACCGACGAGAGCCAACAGGATGACAACAATGACCGACAAACGGATTGAGGACACGGGCTCGACCTAATCTTCTGCCAAGCTAATCAAAAGGGTCAACAACAAAGACAAGCGGTCCGGTCGCTCCTGTGGCAACATGCATGAGCCGAAGCACGTTATTGTTCTAAGCTATCCGCAGCAGTTGCGGTAGATAAATTCCAGTCCTGCGCGAAGTATTCAATTTGCCGTCGAGCTCCGCTATCATCGGGCGGCATCCGGAAACTCTATCACTATTCAAGGGGCGAGCATGCAGGAAGCGGGCGGTGGTCGCATGATCGGTTCGATAGCAACCGGTATCTTGGTGCTTGCTTTGCTTTATGTCGCCCAATCGATCTTTGCGCCCCTGATCTTTTCGCTCTTTGTCATAGCCCTGGTCTGGCCATGCCAGGCCGCCCTGCAGCGCTGGCTTCCCAAGCTCGTCGCCCTCCTGATAACGCTGATCGTCACAATGACCGTTATCATCGCGATCGGGTCTGCGGTAGCGTGGGGGTTTGGCAATCTCGCGCAATGGCTGTTCGTCAATGCTGACCGTTTCCAGGCGGTCTATGTCGACTGGACAAATTGGCTGGAAGAGCGGGGCCTTGCGGTCGCTGGTCCATTGGCCGACCGTTTCGACGTTGCCTGGCTGGTCGGTTTCGTGCAGGGGATGGCCGGCCGCTTGAACAGCTTCGCCGGCTTCGCGCTGCTGGTCTTCATCTTCGTCATGCTCGGCCTCCTCGAGGTCGAAGACTTTAAAAAACGCCTTGTCTCTCCCGAAGCGCAACCTCACGGAATGCGTATCCTGACTGCCAATCGCGAGATTGGTGCCAAGCTGCGTCGCTTCATGACCGTGCGGACGTTTGCCAGTATCCTGACCGGACTGGTGGTCTGGCTGTTTGCGCTGGGTGCGGGGCTTGAACTTGCGACCGCTTGGGGCGCGATCGCATTCGCGCTCAACTACATCCCCTTCCTCGGACCGTTTGTCGCAACCGCGCTCCCAACGCTGTTTGCCATTGCCCAATTCGAGAAATGGCAATCCGTGGTCTTGATCTTCGCAAGTCTGAACGTGATCCAGTTCATCATCGGGAGCTACCTGGAGCCGCGCCTTACCGGCGCGTCGCTGGCAATATCCCCCTTCGCCGTCATTTTCGCAGTCTTCTTCTGGAGCTTCATGTGGGGCATCTCCGGTGCCTTCATCGGCGTGCCTATTCTGATCTCCTTCATCGTCTATTGCGCAGGCACGCCATCTGGAAAGTGGATCGCGACGCTGCTGTCGGGCGGTGCAAACGCACACCCAGATCACGGCGTAATGAAGCAGGATCTGTAGCACATCGAGTGCCTTCCAGAGGCTCGCTGAAGTGCAACCAATATCGCGCTCGTCAGCCTCAGATATGGGTTGCGTGAACCTCACCCCGCGCTTGACCAGTTGCGATGATCTGCTTTCGGTTTTGAGCCAGCGGCAAGACGGAGTTTTCTGGCGAGTCGCAGCGACGCAGAGCGCGCCGGTGACGGAACCGGTGGCTCCCCGGCCAGTGGTTCCCTTGAGCATTGTTCGCGCTGCGCGGGTTGGCCCGCCTTTTCTGCCACCATGACAATAATCTTGTGAAAGATCCGAGACTAGGGCACAATTTATAAATGCACCTGAGGTGCGCAACTATCTCAAATCCGGCCATCTCGCGCTGGGTGACAGTTTGCGTGGGAGGGTCGCGTCGATGGGTCAGGGGTTTTTTCTTCTGTTCGCGACGGTGTGCGTGATTGCGGCCCTCATTGTGGTCGTGGCACGCAATCCCGTTCATAGCGCATTGGCGTTGATGGCCTGCTTCCTGCAGATCTCGGCAATCTTTATCCTGCTTGACGCACCGTTGCCCGCCGTCATCCAGATATTCGTCTATGTCGGCGCGATCATGGTCCTCTTCCTGTTCGTGATCATGATGATCGATGTACGCGAAGCCGTGTTGCAGCGGTTCTTGCCGGGCCCCAACCTGCCCGCTCTTGTGCTGCTGGCCCTGCTTGGGATCGAGATGCTTGCGTTGGTGCTATGGAGCAGCCGCTTTTCGGTTGCGTTGCCCCCCGCAATATCAAGCGACGACTCGGTCAGGCAACTTAGCACGGCACTTTTCGCCGACTATCTCCTGCCGTTTGAAACAGCCTCCGTCATCCTGCTGGCCGCCCTGGTCGGCGCCATCGTGCTGGCGAGAAAGGACGAGCGATAATGGTTCCGCTCTCCTGGTTCATCCTGCTCGGAGTGGTCGTCTTCGTGATTGGGGCGGCCGGCGTCTTGCTGAGACGCAATATCCTGGTCGTGCTGATGTCGCTGGAGCTGCTGCTCAACTCGGTCAACATCAACTTCATCGCATTTGGGCGCCAGCATGGTGATTTCCGCGGCCAGGTTTTCGCGATCTTCGTAATCGCGATCACCGCGGCGGAAGTTGCAGTCGCCCTTGGCATCCTGGTCGCCTTTGTGAGGAACAAATCCACTCTCAAGGTCGACGATGTGACGATGATGAAAGGATAGCGGTTTGGACCCGGTGACATCGATCCGGCCGCTGCTTGCCATCGCCATACCAGGTCTGGCGGCCCTTGCGATTCTCCTTTTGAACAACCGCGAGAAACTCCGCGACGTCGTCTCGCCGATCGCCGCGGTCGCCATGTTTGCGATTGTCGCCTCGATGGCGCCAACAGTGCTTTCCGGCGGGACAATCGACTTGCGCCTGTTCGAGGTCCTTCCGGGGATTGACTTTGCCTTCCGGGTCGACGCGCTCGGCATGGTGTTTGCCACCGTCTCATCGTTGCTATGGATCGCGGCGGCGGTCTATTCCATCGGCTATATGCGACATTTGAAGGAGCACGCGCAGACCCGGTTCTTCGCCTGCTTCGCCAGCAGCCTTGCGGCCGCCGCCGGCGGCGCCTTCGCGGCCAATCTGTTCACACTGGTGATCTTTTATGAGGTGCTCAGCCTCGTTACCTACCCGCTCGTCTATCACCACGAGGACGAAGCGGCATGGACTGGCAGCCGCAAATACCTCGTCTATCTGATGGGCGCCTCGAAGAGCGCACTTCTGGCCGCTCTGGCGCTGACCTACTCGATTGCGGGATCGCTCGACTTTGTGGCGGGTGGTCTGCTGGCTGGGGTTAATGCCACTGCAGCGCTGCTGACGGTGGTCTATTTCTGCTATCTCTTCGGCTTCGCCAAGGCTGCGGTGATGCCGATGCACGCCTGGCTGCCAGCCGCGATGGTGGCGCCGACACCTGTCAGCGCGCTCCTGCATGCCGTGGCCGTCGTCAAGATGGGCGTCTTTTGCGTATTGCGGGTGGTTTTTCATGTCTTCGGCACCGGGCTGATGGGCAGTCTGCATCTCGGCATCGCCACGGCGTATCTGGTCTCGTTCACGATCCTGATGGCGTCTGTCTACGCGCTTACGCGGGACGACCTGAAGGCGAGGCTCGCCTATTCGACGGTCAGCCAACTCTCCTATATCGTGCTCGGTGCGGTTCTGCTGTCGCCGGTCGCCATGGTCGGCGGCATCATCCACATTGCGGCGCACGCCTTCTCCAAGATCACCCTGTTTTTCTGCGCCGGGTCGATCTATTGCGCGTCGGGGAAGCGCAACATCAGCGACATGGCCGGGATCGGCCGCCGGCTGCCCTGGACGATGGGGGCGTTCTTCGTCGGGTCGCTGAGCATGATCGGGGTGCCCCCGACCGCGGGCTTCGTCAGCAAATGGTATCTGACGCTGGGCTCTATGGAGGCGGGGGATGTTGCCTTCCTGATCGTGCTTTTGGTGAGTTCGGTTCTGAACGCCGCCTATTTCCTGCCAGTGACCTATCTCGCCTTCTTCAGGACGGAGGCGGAGGGGAGCCCGGAAACAGTCCGGGAAATTCCGATGATGACGATCCCGTTGGTCGCAACCGCGATCCTGTCTGTCTCGATGGGTGTCTTTCCCAACTATTTCCTCGCTCTGGCGGAAGGAGTTGTCAGATGATCAAGCGCGTGGTCGATTTCTTTGGCGAGGAGAGATATGCCAGCCAGCGACGCCGGCTGTTCTACCTTGCGCTTGTTCTGATCGTCATCGCGGACTTTCTGGTCCCGCGCGAACACGCAGAATACCTCTGGGACCGCCTGCCGGGCTGGTCGGCCGTCTACGGATTCGTATCCTGTGTACTGCTGATCTTCGTTTCCAAGTTCCTCGGCCATCAGGGTGGGCTCATGCGGCGCGAGGACTATTATGATTGACTTCGCCCATCCCGCCCTGCTGTTCGTTCTTGGTGCGGTACCGATCCCGTTCCTTAAGGATCCGATCCGCAGGATCTATCTGGTGCTGGTCCCGCTGCTGGGCCTGCTTGCAGTGGTCACAATGCAGCCGGGCAGCTATGGGGCGACGCAGTTCCTGGGGCAGGACATCCTGATTGCCAGGGTCGACAAGCTCAGCATCGTCTTCGCCACGGTTTTTGCGATCATGGCTCTGATCGGAACGGTCTACGCCCTGCACCTGTCTCACCCCGGCCAGCACGTCGCGGCGTTCGTCTACGTCGGAAGCTCGCTTGGCGTGGTGTTCGCCGGCGACTACCTGACCCTCTACCTGTTCTGGGAAATCATGGCATTTGCTTCGGCCTATCTGGTCTTCGCACAGGGGGGGCAGCGAGCCATCGGTGCCGGTTTCCGGTACCTCATGGTCCATGTCACGGGGGGCGTCGTCCTGCTTGGCGGTATCATTCTCCATGGACATTCAACAGGGTCGCTCCTCTTCGGACCGATCGGGGAAATGGGCACCGGGACTTACCTGATCCTTGCAGGGTTCCTGCTCAACGCTGCCGTCCCACCGCTCAACGCCTGGCTGACAGACGCCTATCCCGAGGCGACCGTGACGGGAGCGGTGTTCATGAGCGCCTTCACCACGAAGACCGCGGTCTATGTGCTCGCCCGTGCCTTTCCAGGAACCGAGCTTCTTGTCTGGCTTGGCACCGCGATGGCGCTTTACGGCGTCGTCTATGCGGTCCTGGAAAACGACTGCCGGCGCCTCCTGGCCTATCACATCGTCAGTCAAGTGGGCTACATGGTGGCCGGCATCGGGATCGGAACCGAGATGGCGGTTAACGGGGCCACAAGTCATGCCTTCGCGCACATCCTCTACAAGTCCCTACTGTTCATGGGCGCCGGGGCGGTGATCTATGTTACGGGCAGGCGCAAGCTGACCGAACTCGGCGGGCTCTACAAGAGCATGCCGGTAACCGTTGCACTCTACATGATCGGTGCTTTCGCGATCTCGGCATTTCCATTCTTCTCGGGCTTCGTGACCAAGTCGATGGTGATTGCCGCTGCGGGCGAGGATCATCGGGCGCTCGTGGTGCTGGCCCTGACCATGGCGTCCTCCGGCACTTTCCTGCACACCGGGCTCAAGCTTCCCTATTACATGTTTTTCGGTACGGACCGAAAGCTTCAGGCGCGGGAGCCGCCAGCAAACATGCTGGTCGCAATGGCCATGGCGGCGTCGCTCTGCATCGCGATCGGGGTTTTTCCGCAGCCGCTCTACGCGCTCCTGCCATACCCGGTCGACTTTGAACCCTATACGGGCTCCCATGTCACCGAGAGCCTCGGCATACTGATGTTTACCGCCCTGGGTTTTATACTGTTCCTCAGGGCGCTCGACCCCGAGAATACGATCAGCCTCGACACCGACTGGTTCTATCGCAAGGGGGCGCGCGCATTCATGTGGTTCGCCGAAAAGCCGGTCGCGCGCTACGAGCAGGCGGTGAGCAACGCATCGGAGACAGCAGCGCTGCCCCTCCTAAACCGCGCGGCGCGGGCAGGACTGCGGATCGATGTCGTCGCCGTGGACGGCGCCGTGAACGGCGTCGCCCACTCGATCCTGCGCGGTGGGGGCGCGCTGCGGCGGCTCCAGACGGGCGTCGTGACCCATTACGCACTGGCGATGATTGTCGGTGTGATCGCAGCCACCGTCATTCTCGCCGTGGCGTGGCGGTAGGGGGCGTTCATGGGGTTGCCGCTGCTCAGCCTCATCGTATTCACGCCCGCCATCGGGGCAGGGGTGCTGATGCTCCTGCGCAGCGAAGATGCCATCAGATGGACAGCACTGGGCATCGCCATCCTCGATCTCGTCCTCTGCATCATCATGCTTGCGAGTTTTGACACCACGACGCACGCGATGCAGTTTACCGAAAGACACCTCTGGGTACCCGCGCTTGGGATCAGCTATGCGCTGGGCGTGGACGGGATCAGCGCGCTTTTCGTATTCCTGAGCGCGCTCCTTGGCGCGATCTGCGTGCTCGCCTCATGGGTCGCGATTGACCGGAGGGTGAAAGCGTTCATGGTCAGCCTGCTAGCCATGCAGGCGCTGATGCTCGGAGTGTTCTGCGCGCTCGACCTGTTCCTGTTCTATGTCTTTTGGGAAGCGATGCTGATCCCGATGTACCTCATCATCGGCGTCTGGGGTGGCGAGGGCCGGGTCTATGCGGCATTCAAGTTCTTCCTCTACACCTTGGCCGGCAGCGTCCTCTTCCTGATCGGCGTCATCGTGCTCTATTTCAATGGCGGCGAGACCTTCGACATCCTGGCGCTGACAGCGCAGGATTTGCCGTTCCGAATCCAGTCGTGGCTATTCTTCGCCTTCCTGGTCGCCTTTGCAGTCAAGGTCCCCATGGTTCCGCTCCACACCTGGCTGCCGGACGCCCATGTCCAGGCCCCGACGGCAGGCAGCATCATCCTTGCTGGCGTGCTCCTGAAGATGGGCGCCTACGGTTTCCTCAGGTTCTCTCTGCCGATGCTACCGGAAGCGTCGGCCCATTATTCCACGCTGATGCTGGCGCTTTCGGCCCTTGCGATCGTCTACGGCGGGCTGCTTGCGCTGGCGCAGGATGATCTCAAGAAACTGGTCGCCTACTCAAGCATCAGTCACATGGGCTTCGTGACACTGGGGATATTTACGCTGAACCTGCGCGGGCTAGAGGGCGCCATCCTCCAGATGTTCAATCACGGCGTAACGACTGGCGCGCTATTCCTGTTCGTCGGCCTGATCTACGAGCGGACACATACGCGCAGCATCGCGGATTATGGCGGGTTGATGAAGGCAGCGCCTGTCTATACCGCGTTTTTCCTGCTGTTCACGCTGTCGTCGATGGCGCTCCCGGGAACGAATTCCTTCGTGGGCGAACTGCTCGTGCTGTCAGGTGGCTTTGCGGCCAACCTTGTCGTCGGTGCGGCAGCCGTCTTTGGCGCCTTGCTGAGCGCCGCCTACCTGCTCGGCATGTACGGGAAAGTTGCGCTTGGTCCGGCAAACGTCAGTGCGAAGTTCAAGATACGCGATGTCAACGCCCGCGAGATGGCGGCGATCCTGCCGCTGGCGCTCTTCGTGCTCTGGGTCGGCTTTTATCCAAAGCCCTTTCTCGGCATCATCGACGCCTCGGTGAAGCAGCTCATGCTACACGTGCACGGTGAGGGGAGTGTCCAATGACTGCTGCCGCGCTCTTGCAGTCGATTGTAGCAAGCCTGCCCGAAATCGTGGTCGTCACGGGGGCCTGCATCCTCCTCATCCTCGGACAGCTTGTCCGGAAAGGGCAGGAGCAATTCCTTCTTTCGGCATCGGTCGCGGTGGTACTGACAGCCGCTGTCCTGACGATCATGCTCGCCGGTGAGGTGCGCCCCGCTTACACGGGCATGTTCATCGCCGACCGTTTTTCGGTCTTTTTCAAGATGGTCTTTTATCTGGCCACCGTTCTGACACTCCTCCTTTCCAGAAAATATGCGGAGATCGAAGGCATCGGGACCAGCGAATATCATGTCCTGTTGCTCCTTGCGCTTTCAGGAATGATGATCATGGCCTCGGCGATCGATCTCCTGTCGATCTATGTCGGGCTCGAACTGATGGCGCTTTGCACCTATGTTCTGACCGGCTTCCTGCGCAAAGAACGGCGGTCGAACGAAGCAGCGCTGAAATATGTGATCCTTGGCTCGGCCTCGACCGGGATTTTCCTTTATGGCGTCTCGCTGGTCTACGGGCTGACCGGCACGACACAACTGGATGGGGTCGCTGCGGCTGTGGCCGGTGCCCGGCCCGATCCCGGATTGTTGCTTGCTGTCGTCTTCATTGTCGCGGGGCTTGTCTTCAAGGTCGGCGCGGTTCCGTTCCACATGTGGTTGCCGGACGCCTATGAAGGGGCGCCGACAACCATCACCGCCTTCATGTCTGTCGGACCAAAAGCGGCGGGTTTTGCAGTGATCCTGCGTGTGTTTCTCAACCCGCTGGTCGCAGCCTCAAATGCCTGGATCATCGTCGCTGTCATCGCTGTCGCGACGATGGCGCTCGGCAGTTTCTCAGCGCTGGTGCAGGATAATTTCAAGCGCCTGCTCGCCTATTCCAGCATTGCCCATGCCGGCTTCGCCCTATTCGGCGTGGTTGCCGGCGGCACAGATGGGATCGCCAGCGTGATGCTCTACCTGCTGATCTACTCGTTCATGAATCTCGGCATTTTCGGCACCATCATCATGATGCGCAACGGCAATTTCTCGGGCGAGACTATCGATGACTATGCAGGTCTTTCCAAGTCGCATCCCGGGCTGGCACTTTTGATGCTACTCTACCTGTTTTCACTGGCGGGCATTCCACCGACGGCCGGGTTCTTCGCCAAGTTCTACGTGCTTGTCGCGCTGGTCGAGCAAGGGTTCGTCATACTGGCGGTGAGCGCAGTGCTGCTCAGTGTTGTGGCGGCCTATTTCTATATCCGCATCGCCATGCTGATCTACATGCGCGAACCCAAAAGGGTGTTTTCCCCCGCACTGTCTCCCTTGTTGCGCGCCACGCTTGCTTTTACCGCCGCCGGCACCATAGGAATTGGCCTGTTTCCGGCATGGTTTCTGAGGCTTGCCCAGCACTCGGTATTTGGCGGCTGATCTATTGAATTTGCAATGATCCACCCGACGGAATACACTGACAATTCTAGAAAGGATTGCCAAAGTCGCTCCCTTTGCGACCGCACCTCCGGTTCCGAACTGACGCCGGCGGCGGCCTGAAAAGAACCCTCGGTGGGCGACCGCAGCAATGCGATATGGCTATGACTGCAATGGAATTCCTGCCAGTCCTCGTCATGGTCGCCGGAGTTGCTCTGGTGACGGGAGCAACGCTTTTTGTCTCGTCACTGCTACGGCCATCCAATCCCTATCCTGCAAAGAACGTGGCCTATGAATGCGGCATGGACCCGGCCGGGGAGGCCGCCGGCGGCCGTTTCAGGGTGCAGTTCTTCATGCTGGCGATCCTGCTGGTGGTCTTCGACGTCGAGACGATGTTTCTCTTTCCCTGGGCCGTCGTCCTGAAGGACATCGGTCTGGTCGCCTATGTCGAGATGTTCGTGTTCATGTTGCTGCTGATCGTGGGTTTCGCCTACGCCTGGCTGAAGGGAGCGCTGGAATGGGAGGCGTAGGCGATGCGATCCGCGACAGCGTGCTGTTCACGACTGCCGACAGCATCATCGGCTGGAGCCGACGCTCGGCGCTGTGGCCAGAAACCTTCGGCATTGCCTGCTGCGCCATCGAGATGATCTCGGCAGGATGCGCGCGTTACGACCTCGACCGGTTCGGTGTGGTGTTCCGGCCTTCGCCGCGCCAATCCGACGTGATGATCATCGCCGGGACCGTGACCCGGAAATTCGCTCCCGTCGTGCGCCGGCTTTATGACCAGATGCCTGAGCCGCGCTGGGTGATCGCGATGGGCACCTGCGCGATCTCGGGCGGGGTCTACAATACCTATGCGGTGGTGCAGGGATCGGAAACCTTCGTGCCGGTGGACGTGCACGTTCCCGGCTGCCCGCCTCGGCCCGAGGCGCTGATGCACGGTTTCCTGCTGCTTCAGGAGAAGATCAAGAAATCCCGCGCGCTGGCCGGGACGCCTCTCGATCGGATTGCAGCCTCATGAGCGTCAAGTCGTCTTTCAATCCCGCTCTGGTCATGGAACATTTCAACGCCGCAATCGAGGATCTCGGCGCCAGGCACGGCGTTCATGCCTTTGCCGTTCCACCGGAAATGATCGTCGAGTTCTGCCGATTTCTGAAACAGCACCCGCCGCTGCAGTTCAATTTCCTGTCCGATATCTGTGGCGTCGATCATTACCCCGAGCTGCCACGCTATGAGGCCGTGTACCACCTCTATTCGCTGGAGAACAAATGGCGCGTGCGCATCAAGTGCCGCCTTAGTGATCCGCCAAGCGTCCCGTCGGTGACGGGCGTCTGGCGGACGGCCAATTGGCATGAGCGCGAAGCCTGGGACATGTACGGCATCAAGTTCGAGGGCCATCCCGATCTGCGCCGGATCTACATGTGGGAAGGCTTCGAGGGCTTTCCCCAGCGCAAGGATTTCCCCTTGAGGGGCTACAAGGACAAACTGAATCCCTTCGGTGCCRAAGGTCCGCCGCCGACGCAGCCGGACATTGCCACCAGGGACATCCCATAAGGAGGCCGTTCTACGTCGGAGGGTTGAGATGACCGAAGTCACCGAGCTCAGCAGGCCGCAAGGCGAAGCGCTCCACACCAAGGAAGTGCTTCTCAATCTCGGCCCGCAGCACCCCAGCACTCACGGGGTGCTCCGGCTCGTTCTCGAACTGGACGGCGAGTATGTCGAGCGCGTGGACCCGCATATCGGCTACCTCCACCGCGGCACGGAAAAGCTCGCCGAGAGCTTCACCTACACCCAGATTTTCCCGCTGACGGACCGGCTCGACTATCTCTGTCCGCCGTCGAACAACCTGGCCTTCGCGCTGGCGGTGGAGAAGCTCCTCGGCATCGAAGCGCCGATCCGCGCTCAGTATATCCGCGTGATGATGGCCGAACTGGCAAGGATTTCCGGTCATCTCCTGATCACGGGTGCGCTGCCAATGGATCTCGGTGCAATGACTGCGCTGCTCTACGTCATGCGTGAGCGCGAAATGATCATGGACTTGCTGGAGATGATTACCGGCGCGCGCATGCACACGTCTTTTTGCAGGGTTGGCGGAGTGCGCGAGGATCTGCCCGACGGCTTCCTGCCCAAGATCAGGGAGTTCTGCGACATCTTCCCGAACCGGATCCGCGACTATGAGCGATTGCTCGAAGATAACAGGGTCTTCCTCAAGCGCACGAAGGGGATCGGCGTGATCTCCGGCGAAGATGCGGTCGATCTTGGTCTGAGTGGCCCGAACCTGCGGGCCTCAGGTGTCGACTGGGATATCCGCCGCGACGAGCCCTACGAGATCTATGAAAGGCTCGCCTTCAACGTCATCACCCGCAACGAGGGCGATTGCTATGCGCGCTGGCGGTGCCGCGTTGACGAGATGCGCGAAAGCATCGCGATCATCGAACAATGCCTCGAGCAGATGCCGGACGGGCCATTCCAGATCGACATGCCGACGATCGCGTTCCCGGTGGACAAGGAACGCGTGCATTGTTCGATGGAGGCCCTGATCCAGCATTTCGACCTGTCGGCCTACGGCTTTGACGTACCCAGGGGCGAGGTCTATTCGGCGATCGAGGCGCCAAAGGGTGAATTGGGCTTCTACATTATCAGCGATGGGTCGCCGAAACCGTTCCGCATGAAAGTGCGCGCCCCGTCCTTCGTCAATCTGCAGGGGCTCTTCGGGGTGACCAACGCACACTACCTGGCCGACATGATAGCCGTGCTGGGTAGCCTCGACCCGGTGATGGCGGAGGTGGACAAGTAACTGGAGATCTGGACGCAATGAGCATGCGCGAAAAAATAGAAGCGGCGGCAGCGCGGTATCCGAACCAGCGCTCGGCGATCATGCCCGCGCTTCTGATCGCGCAGAAAGAACATGGTTATCTGCCGGGCCCCGTGCTCGAGGAGGTCGCCGACATCCTTGGCGTCGAACGGATCTGGGTTTACGAGCTGGCGACCTTTTACACGCTCTTCCATACCGAACCGATTGGCCTGTTCCACCTGCAGCTCTGTGACAATGTTTCCTGCATGCTGTGCGGCTCGGAGAATCTGCTGAAACATCTCGAAACCGTGCTGCAGATCAAAAAGGGAGAAACGACCCCGGACGGGCTGTTCACGCTTTCGACCGTGGAATGCCTCGGGGCCTGCGAGATGGCTCCAGTGATGCAGGTTGGCGACGACTACCATGGCAAGCTGGATGACGCGCGGGTGAATCAACTGCTCGACAGTCTGCGGGCAGGAGTGTCGCGAGCGGCAGGCATTGAGCCCGCTTCGGCGCGGCCGCCGGGAGAGTAAAGCCATGTTCGAGCCGGTTCTCCTCAAGAACATCAACGCGCAGGATGGTCATTTGTTGTCGACCTATGAAGCCGGCGGCGGCTACCAGGCGCTGAAGAAGGCGCTGCGCGAGCACGCCCCCGACGAGGTCATCGACCTCGTCAAGGAGGCAAACCTGCGAGGTCGCGGCGGTGCCGGTTTCCCGACGGGGATGAAATGGAGCTTCGTCCCGAAGCAAACAGGCAAGCCGAAATATCTCTGCTGCAACGCCGACGAGGGCGAGCCCGGTACCTTCAAGGACCGCATCATCATGGAGCGCGACCCACACCAGCTCGTGGAGGGGTTGGCGGTGAGCGCATACGCAATTGGCGCCAAGACCGCTTATGTCTATGTTCGCGGAGAGTATGTGACAGCGATCCGTCGCCTGGAGCAGGCGATCGCCGAGGCCCACGATAAAGGCTACCTCGGGCGGAAAATCCTGGGCACCGATTTCGATTTCACCGTGCATATCCATTGCGGTGCTGGCGCCTATATTTGCGGCGAGGAGACCGCGATGCTCGACTCGCTCGAGGGTAAACGCGCCCAGCCCCGGCTGAAACCGCCGTTTCCGGCAGTCGAGGGGCTATATGCCAGCCCCACGGTGATCAACAATGTCGAGACGCTTGCCTGCGTGCCGCATATCGTGATGCGTGGCTCGAGGTGGTTTCGGGAGATCGGACCGGACAAGAGCCCCGGCCCGAAGCTCTATTGCGTCAGCGGACAGGTGTTGAAACCCGGTCTCTATGAGTTGCCGATGGGCATACCGCTGCGGGAACTCGTCGAGAGCCACGCCGGCGGCCCGTTGCCGGGACGCAGGATCAAGGCGGTGATCCCGGGCGGGGTCTCGGCGCCGGTCATACCGGAGAGCGGGCTTGATGTGGGGATGGATTTTGACTCGCTTGCTGCCGCCGGCTCGATGCTCGGCTCGGCCGGCGTGATCGTGATCGATGATGCGACCTGCATGGTCAAGGTCGCCACACGGATCGTCGAGTTCTTCCATCACGAATCCTGCGGCAAATGCACTCCATGCCGTGAAGGGCTGGACTGGGCGGTGAAAGTACTGCGCCGGGTCGAGGCGGGGCAGGGTGAGCCCGGTGATCTGGAGCAGCTGGACGCCCTGTGCAAAGGCATTTTCGGAAATACGTTCTGCGCGCTCGGTGACGGCGCGGCGATGGGACTGCGGGCTGCGCTCAAGCATTTCCGCAACGAGTTCGACGTCCATATCAAGGAGCACAGGTGCCCGTACCACTAGGGTGCATCGGGAGAAGACCGCGAGGAAGCCATGGTTCGCGTCACGATCAATGACCAGACACTGGACGTGGAGGCCGGGTCTACGGTGCTGCAGGCGGCTGAGCGTCTGGGCATCGACATCCCGACTTTCTGCTATATGAAGCGGCTGCCGCCGCTGGCCTCGTGCCGGATGTGCCTGATCGAAATCGAAGGACAGCGCAAGCTGCAGCCGTCCTGCGCCACCACGGTCACAGACGGCATGGTCGTGCGAACGAACACGCCGCTGATTGACGAAACACGTTCGTCCATGCTCGACATGCTGCTCGCCAATCACCCCCTCGACTGCCCCATCTGCGACAAGGGCGGCGAGTGTGAACTGCAGAACCAGGTGATGGCCTATGGGCCACGCGAAAGCCGTTTCCGCGATGCCAAACGCGTGTTCCATTCCGAAGATATCCGACTGAGCCCCGTCGTCATCATGAATGTCAATCGCTGTATCCAGTGCCAGCGGTGCGTGCGGATGTGCGAGGAAGTGGTCGGCGCGGTCGCCTTGGGCACGGTCGAGAAAGGCATGGATACTGCCGTAACCGGGTTTGAGGGCAGTCTCGCGAGCTGCGACCAATGCGGCAATTGCATCGAAGTCTGCCCGGTCGGTGCGCTGATGAGCTTCCCCTATCGTTACAAGGCGCGGCCCTGGGATCTGACTGAGACCGACACCATCTGCCCGCATTGCGGTACCGGCTGCCAGCTGACAGTTGGCACGCGCAAGGGCGAGTTCATGCGCGTTCGCTCAAAATGGGACCAGGGGGTCAACCGCGAAACGCTCTGCGTGCGCGGGCGCTTTGGCCTCGATTTTGTCACAAGCCCGGAGAGGATCAGGCGACCGATGGTCCGCCGTGATGGCGCCCTTGTCGCAGTTTCCTGGGAAGAGGCCGGGGACCACCTGAAACGGCGCCTTTCGGCGGTGGAAGGAAAGGCCGCAGGCGGGCTTGCCTCGCCACGCCTTCCAAACGAGACGCTTTATCAATTCCAGAAAATGATGCGCACGGTCTTCCGGACCAACAACATGGACTGTTCCTCGCGCTGGTCGACACCCTACGATCCGCTCGCTGCGTTGGTCACCGGCCACTACAGCCGCGCGCCGCTGGCGAACGTGATCGGCAACGATTGCGTGCTTGTCATCGGTGGTAACCCGACCGAGGAAAACCCGGTCACCGAATACCTCCTGCGGGACGCTGCGCGGCGGCGACAGACCGGATTATTCATGCTTTCGGCCCGGCCATCCCGTCTGGACGCCGATGCCAGGGCGGTCGTTCGTGTGTCACCGGGCGGTGAGGGGCCAGGTCTCGCTGGGGTGGTGGCTGGGCTCATGGCAGCGGCTGATCCGAACCTGCTGGGCGCCGTTCCCGCGAACCTCGGCGGATCGCCGGCGGCCATTGGCGATGAGGTATCTCGTCTGGTGCGGGCATTGCTCGACGCGCAGAGCGTCACACTGCTTGTCAGCGCCGAGCTCCTGAGGTCGTCGACAGCACGTGACACACTGCAGCAACTCTCAAACCTTATGCAGCTTGTCCGCCTGCTTGGCAAAAGACTGGCGATGCAGTTTCTCTTCGACCGCGCCAACCAGCTTGGAGCCTGGGATATGGGCGTGCTGCCGGCAACTCTGCCGGGGCTGCGCCCGGTCGCTGACGATCAGACACACACAACACTCGAACGGAGCTGGGGCACTGACATACCGTCCGAGCCCGGCGCGGATTTCAACGGGATGCTCGGCCTCTGCGACAAGGGGCAGATGGGCGCGCTCTATATTGCCGGAAGCGACCCGCTTGGGTCCTATCCCGACCGTGCGTACGTACAGCAGGCCCTTCGTGCCGCCGAGCTCCTGATCGTGCAGGATGCGTTTCTCACCGAGACTGTCGGCATGGCCGAGGTGGTGCTGCCGGCCGCGAGTTACGGCGAGGAGCCCGGGACCTTCACCAACAATGAGGGCCGGCTCCAGAAGGTCTGCAAGTTCCATGAACCCTTCGGCGAGGCACGCGGCAATCTGGCGATCTTCGACTTCGTCGCGGCACTTCGCGGCCACTCACTGCGACCATCGATCCAACGCGAGATTTTCGACGAGATTGCCAGGCTGGTTCCTGCTTACGAGGGCTTGAACTGGGACGGCCTTGGCGCAGACGGAGCGTTCACCAAAGGGGGACTTGCGCCGCCGGCTGGCGGGTTCTTCGCCCCGGCGCCTGCTTGCGCTCAATCCGACCGTCTCATGCTGGTTACCGGCAACTGCCTGTTCCACAATGGATATCTTTCCGAACGATCGGAAATCCTGAATACGGTCGCAGATGACCCCTATGTCGAGATGGGCGCACAGGATGCCGAGGAGTTGGACCTTTCCGATGGCGATCAGCTTGTCGTGCGCTCAGCCCAGGGCGAGCTGACTGCAAAGCTCAAGGTCAACAGGCGCTTCCCAAGGAACCTTGTGTTCGTTCCTGAAAACTACAGCGCGTTGCGCCTCAACAGCCTGATGCAGCGGGGCGAATACCCGTGTCCGGTGGAGGTTCGAAAGGCGCGGGTGGCCAATGGAACCGCAGCCGCGATCGTCCAAGCACCTGACCCCGAAGACAACGCCCAGGGCAGCACCGGTGGCCGCCTCTGACCCTGGCGTGCCTTGTCAATGATAGCTGACCCCGCAGATGTAATCCTGCAGATCCTGCTCAGTGCGCATCGCTTCCTCGAGCCTGTACTTGACCACGTCGCCGATGCTGACGATGCCGGCGATGTTGTCGCCTTCCATGACGAGCACATGGCGCGTACGCCGCTCGGTCATGATCGCCATCACGAGAGGCAGTAAATCGTCTGTGGCGCAGGTCGCCACACGTTGGCTCATGATATCGCTGACGCGCATGGCGGGTGCTTGGGTGCCATATTTGGCGACGGCATTGCAGCAGTCCCGCTCCGACACCGTTCCCAGGCATTCCCCCGGGTAACGGGCGACGATAACGAAGCCGATGTTGTTTTCGCGGAACAACCTCAGGACCTCCACCATCGTGTGGTTGGGTGTAACCGAGATGACCTCGGGAGACTTGCTGTTCAAGATCTGGCGCACATGCATGTGGGCCTCCTCTCTGCGCGCTTTGCCTAGACGGCTGGCGCATTTTCACCTTCGTCGGATATTACGCCACCAATTGTACCCCTGCCGCCCGCCGGTCTCGACCAGGACCTTCGGTTCGACACTGAGGCGCGCAGCCACCACGCTGCCGCCAGTCGCTGCCTTGCCCGGCTTGGCAAGCAGATCGTCACGCCCGATCACCAGCTCGCGCGAAGAGAAGCTGGAGAATTCGTATTCCTGGCCAAGCGCGATCGCGTCGGCGGGACAGGCATCCTCGCACAGGCCGCAGAAGAGGCACCGTGCCGTATCGATCTCGAATTTTGCCGGGTGACGCTTGCCCTTCTCATCCTCGTAGGGGACGACTTCGATGCAGTCGCATGGACAAATGCGCGCGCAGAGTTCGCAGGCCACGCACTTGATCTCACCCTCATCGTCACGCTTCAGGAAGTGATGCCCACGGTAGCGTGAATAGGGGAGCCATTTTTCCTTGTCCGGGTACTGCATGGTTACCGGTTTGGAAAACATGTAACCGAAGGTCAGAGCCAAAGCTTTCGCCAGGTCGGCGAAGAACGCCCAGCCGATCCATGCGCCAATTCTGTCCTGCGCGTGCGACATCGCTGCCTCACTACCGAGCCCGCTCTGGCCCTAAAGGAAGACAAGACCAGTGATAATTATGTTCGCCATCGAGAGAGGAAGCAAGACTTTCCATCCGATCGCCATCAGCTGGTCGTAGCGGTAGCGTGGGAAGGTGAAACGAAACCAGATGAACATATAGACGAAGAATGCGACCTTGAGCGCGAACCACAGGAGCGGTGGCAAGGGAATGAGCGCGCCGTTCCAGCCGCCGAAGAAGAGGATCACCGCCAGGACCGACACCAAAAGGACGATGGCATATTCGCTCACCATGAACAACGCAAACCGGATACCGCTGTATTCGGTATGGAACCCGGCACCGAGATCGCCTTCCGCTTCCGCTAGGTCGAAAGGAATGCGCTGGGCCTCGGCCAGGCCGGCGACAAAAAACACGAAGAAGCCGATCGGCTGGTAGACGATGTTCCACACATCGGCCTGCGCACGCACGATTTCCAGCAGGCTCATGGATTGCGCCAGCATGACCACGCCGATCACCGCGAACCCCATCGGGATCTCGTAGCTGATCATCTGCGCGCAAGTCCTGAGGCTGCCGAGGACGGCGTATTTGCTGTTGGCGGCCCAGCCACCGAAGATAACGCCATAGACCTCGATCCCAAGCACCGCGAAGACGAAGAGAAGCGCGACATTCATGTCGGAGACATAGAGGGAAATCTCGTTGCCGAGCACCGAGACGGATTCGCCGAAGGGGATCGCGACGAAGACGACAAAGGGCGGAGCGAGCGCCAGGATGGGGGCCATTTTGAACAGCAAGCGATCGGCCTCGGCGGGAATGTGGTCCTCCTTGGTCAGAAGCTTGATTCCGTCCGCCATAGGCTGCAGCAGCCCATGCCACCCAACCCGCATCGGCCCCATCCGCTGCTGCATGTGCCCGGCGATCTTGCGTTCCAGCCAGGTGAGAGGCAGAGGCAGCAGCAGCAGCATCGCAATCAGCAACGCGACCTTGAAGACGATCAATCCGGTGGCGAGTATGAGTTCCATGGTCCGCGGCTGCTTGTTCACGGGTTGAAACACATGGCCGGTTTCTATCTCCGGCTATTCAATGCGCATCTTGCTCCTGTCAGGTCGCAGATACAACTGCGACGCAGCCCAATGCGGTTGCGCCCATGATCTTGTCGCTGCCTCACAGCTGCTGTCGCAGGCATTCGATGCTTCGGCGATAGCCCGTCAGGGACCCGAGCTCGCGCTTGAAATTCGTCGATGCTTTCAAACGTCCAGGATCGCTTTGATAACGCCCGCCTCGGGACGGGCCCATTCCACCAGCAGCGCCGCGCCATCTTCCAGGCGTCCCCGATGCGTATTGAGAGCACGGGTCGGCACCTTGCCGGCCTCGATCTGGCGCACGACCTCGGCAAAGTCGTCCGGCTGGGCATTGCGGCTGGCCAGAAGCGTCGCCTCACGCTTGTGGAATTCGGGGTCGGAGAAGGTGATGTCTTGCCGTACGACGGAGAGCAGCACATAGCGCGCGCCGTGGGCGAGGAAGGCGAAACCCCGCTCGATGGGGCCGGGACTGCCGGTCGCGTCGATCACCACATCGAAACCGTCGCCGCCGGTCAGGCGGTTCGCTTCCGCCTCGGCGGAGGCATCGGCGAGCATTGCAGCGTCAGCGCCGAGCCGGTCTGTGGCAAAGGCGAGCCGGTCGGCGCGCGTGTCCATGACAGTCACCTGCGCTCCGCGCGTCTTGGCGAAGATGATTGCCGACATGCCGATCGGACCGGATCCGGTGACGAGCACGCGGTCGGCGGCGTTGATCGCGCCGCGCTTGACGCCGTGCGCGCCAATCGCCAGGAATTCGATCATCGCCGCATCTTCTAGCGCGATACCGCCCGTCGGCACCACGTTGGCCTCGGGCACCGAAACATATTCGGCCATGCCGCCGTCGCAGTGCACGCCCAGCACGCGGATCGACTGGCAGGCATTTGTCAGCCCCTTCCGGCAGGCATGACATGTACCGCAGGAGAGATAGGGCACGATATAGACGTGTTCGCCCGTCTTGAGACGGCTGCCCTCAGGGGCTTCCTCGACCGTACCGGAAAGTTCGTGGCCCATGATGCGCGGGTATTCGAGAAAGGGGTGCTTGCCGGCGAAGATGTGAAAATCGGTCCCGCAGATGCCGACATGGCGGATGCGCACGAGAACCTCGCCAGCGCCGCGTGCCGGTGCCGGACGGGAGACAAGCGAAAGACGGCCGGGTTCTTCGCAGAGAAGCGCTTTCATGAAGTTCATCCTGATTGTCTGAAGGTTTGGACGGCACCAAAGAGCCGCCGGGCATATCGACAGGGTCCTTACGCCTCATCATCAGCAGGCAACCCGACCGGACGAGGGAGGTGCATGGGCGACCGTGGGTCGGCCGCCCCGCTGTTCGCTTACGGTTTCGGCATTTCCGCCGGCAGGTCGACGTTGTTGTACTTCTTGTAGATCTCGTTCAGCTTTCCGTTGGCGAGATCGGTCTTGACCCAGTCGTTGACCGCCGCCTTCAGCGCATCGTCGCCCTTGCGCAGGCCAACGGCATAGGGATTGACCTTGAGCACGAACTTGACCTCGAGCGGGTCGTTCGTCCGGCGCTCGTTGACGGCATTCATGATCTGCGGAGCGGAGATCATGATATTGTTCTGGTCGGAGACGAGTGCGGTGACGAGGGTCGCGTCGTCGTCATAACGCACGATGTTGGCTCCCGTTGCCTGGCTTGTGGCTACCTTGTCGTTGGTCGTACCGCGGGTTGTTGCGACATCCTTGCCCACCAGCTCTTCCACCCCCTTGATCTCAAGGCCCTTCGGAGCAGCTGCGATGACCTGGATGACGCCGTGCGGATCGGCGAAATCGATCACCTTCTTGCGTTCCTCACTGATGGAGAGCGAAGCGACGACCACGTCGGCCTTGTTTGTGAGCAGGAAGGGAATGCGGTTCGGGCTGGTCACTTCGATGATTTCGAGGTTCACCCCAAGGTGATCGGCGAGCAGCTTTGCGCTTTCCACCTCGGAGCCCGTCGGCTGCATGTTGGCGTCCTGCATGCCGAAGGGCGGTGAGCCGAGGTCGATGGCCGCGCGCAACGTGCCGCGTGCCTTGATGTCGTCAAGCGTATCGGCGATGGCTATTGCCGGGACGGCACCAAAGAGAGCGAGCGCCAAGGCGCTGGTCATCAGGGTTCTGCGTTTCATCATTTAATCTCCTCCTTGAGACAGTTCGATCGAATTAGAGGCCGTTGCTCAGGAACTCGCTTAGTTCCTTGGTCTGCGGATTATCCAGCATCGCGCCGGGGCCCGTTTCCCAGACCTTGCCCTGGTGCATGAAGATCACCTTGCTCGCCACCTTACGGGCGAAGGCCATTTCGTGGGTGACGAGGATCATGCTCATGCCCGCGCGGGCGAGATCCTCCATGACGCGAAGCACTTCGCCGGTGAGCTGCGGGTCGAGTGCCGAGGTCACCTCATCGAAGAGCATCAGCTTCGGTTGCATGGCGAGCGAACGGGCGATGGCGACGCGCTGCTGCTGGCCGCCGGAAAGTTGTTCGGGGTAATTGTCGGCCTTCTCCAGGAGACCGACCTTCGCCAGCACCTGCTCGGCAAGCGCGCGCGCTTCAGCCTTGCCCATGTTCTTCACGCAGGAGGGCGCGAGCATGATGTTTTGTGCCACCGTCAGATGCGGGAAGAGGTTATAGCTCTGAAAGACGATGCCGACATCGCGACGCAGCGCCCGCCGGTCGAGAGCAGCGTCGTGGACCTTGTGGCCGCAAACGAGGATCTCACCGCTGTCGATGGTCTCGAGTGCGTTGATACAGCGTAGCGCAGTCGACTTGCCTGAGCCCGAAGCACCGATCACCGCGATCACTTCGCTGGCGCCGATATCGAAACTGACACCCTTCAGGACCTTCACGGCCCCGAAGCTTTTGTGCACGTTGCTGAGGCTAACGACGGCCGACATTGAGTTTCCTTTCAAGGCTGCGGCTCCAGGCCGAGAGCGGGTAGCAGATGGCGAAGTAGAAGGCGGCGACGACGATGAACACCGTGAAAGGCTCAAAGATCGTGTTGTTGACAAGCTTGCCGGCCTGGGCGAGCTCGACGAAGCCGACAACCGAGGCCAGCGAGGTGTTCTTGACGATCTGCACGAGGAAGCCGACGGTCGGCGCCGTGGCGATGCGCATGGCCTGCGGAAGGATCACCCGGGTCATGCGTTGCCAGCGGCTGAGCGCCAGGCATTCGGCCGCCTCCCACTGGGTCTTCGGCACAGATTCCAGGCAACCGCGCCAGATTTCCGCAAGGAAGGCAGAAGAGTAGATGACAAGGCCAAGGCCGGCGGCGACAATGGCCGGCAGGCTATCGAGGCCGATGACGGCAAGGCCGAAATAGAAGAGGAAGAGCGTGACGAGCAGCGGTGTGCCCTGCACGATCTGGATATAGCCGCTGGCAAGTCGCCGCAGCAGCGGGCTTGGCGAAATCCGGGCGAGCGCCATGGAGAAGCCCAGGACGGAACCGCCGATGAAGCCGACAGCTGAAAGACCGATGGTCCAGAGCGCCCCGACGGCGATGAATTCGATGTGGACGGGCGTGAGCGACATGTCCTGTTCCTTCCTCAGATGGCCGTGCCCAGCTTGCGCCGACGGGGGAAAATAACGAGGCCGAACAGGATGAAGGCTACCCGCACCACGAAGGACAAGACGATGTATAGAGCCCCTGTGACGATATAGGTCTCGAAGGAGCGGAACGTGTCCGACTGGATGCGGTTTGCCACAGCCGTCAGTTCCTCGGCGGAAATTTGCGATGTGATCGACGAGGCGAGCATCAGGAGTACGTACTGGCTGGTCAGTGCCGGATAGACACGCTCGATCGCAGGACGCACGATGACGTGCCAATAGGTCTGGGTGCGCGTCAACCCAAGACATTCGGCGGCTTCCAACTGGGACTTGTGAATGGATTCGAGGCCCGCCCGCACGATCTCGCAGGTATAGGCACCAACATTGACCACAAGGGCTGCGACGGCTGCCGTGTTCGCCGATACCTTCAAGCCCATCGAGGCGAAGCCAAAATAGACCAGGAAGATCTGCACCAGCAGCGGTGTGTTGCGGATCGTCTCGACGTAGACCGCTACCAGAAATTTCAGCCAGGAAGGACCGTCCGCCCGCGCGATGGCGCAGAGCGTGCCGACAACGAAACCAAGGACTGTTGCGAGCGCAGAAAGCTTCAGCGTAAGCCAGACCCCCTGCAGGAACACCGGCCAGTACGGCAGGAGGGCGGAAAAGTCGAATGTATAGCTCATGCCGTCGCCTTCTGCCGGGAAACGATCGAGGAAAGAACTGGCGCTGGCGTACCGGCCCAGTCGAGGAAGGCCGCGATACGCCGTTCGACCTTCAGCGCGTGATTGCCAGCGATGTCGGCGATGCGGTGGTCGAGATAGGGATTGCGGAAGCGGTCCATGGTGGTGGCGACATAGGCACGCGCCGCATCCTCCATCCCGCGTGCGGAGAATCCGGGCAAGACCTCGTCGCGATAAATCGCGTCGAGGCGGGTTTTGACGGCAGGGTCTGCCAGGATGGCACGAACGGTCTCATGCTCCGGACGTCCGTCGCGCTGCCAGATATCGGCAAGGACGCTGTGGCCGAGATTGAGAATATGCAGCTTGAGCCGCTCGTAGGGTTCGAGGTCGTCCGTCAGCACGATGGACGGATGCGTGCAGGGAAGGCTGAGGCCCGGCGCCCGCTCGATCGCCCAGAGCGCATAAGGCTCCGCCACCGCGCCCGCGGGCTGCAGCGGCTCGGAGACGATGCGATCGACGAGGGTGTTGGCGAAAACCACCTCCTGGTCGAGGAACCTCAGGAAATCCGCAGGGGCGCTGGCCGTCGCCGCAAGGTCGCGGACAATGGCCCTTAGCGCCGGTCCGTTGCGGTTGACGAGTTCGCAGGGCAGGACCGTCAGCGGACGCCCGCCACGTTGCCAGCGGGCATGGAGGAGCTGAAGGAGCTTGCCGGGAAACGAGACAAGCGGCGTGTCAGCAAAAAGGCCGGTGGACGCCTCGCCGGGAGTGACCGCATAGCCTGAGTCACCCGTGTTGGAGACCACAAAATCGGCTTCGCGTGCGAAGAGATCGACTATCTCGACCCAGTCGCCGGCGGTCGAAAGGCCGCGCGATACGCTTTTCACCGCCACGCGACGCTCGGTGGCCATGCCGTTTTCAAGGCCGCGAAGAACGACAGGAAACCCCGCCGGATCGGAAAAGGCCGCAAGCCGACCGGCCCGCTCGGCAGAGCCCGAGGTCTGCACGATGACGACCGATGGCACGTCCTGACCCGCTTCCCGTGCCTCGTGCAGGAACAGATCCACATGCGCCTGAAGGAAGCGGCTCGTGCCGAATTGAAGGATGAGCCCTGTCATAGGCCGAACACCGGGAGGCGGCCGGTGCCCAGAAGAGGACAGCAACAGAAAAGGGTGTGAGGATGCGCTTCGCATCCATTGTCCGCGTGCATGAACTCCTCCTTCCACACAGCTGGTCTGTTTTTTTTGTATAAAAGACATTATTTGGGCGGGCAATCTGTTTTTTTTATAAAAAAATCATTGTAAAAGACAAAGCGTCGGGGGGCGGCATGAAGACCAACACGCTTTACAAACGGACGCTCAATCAATGTCTTGACGTACTCGCACGCAAGTCGCCGGGATCAAAGCTTGCGTCTGAGCCGGTCCTGGCGGCCGAACTCGGCGTCAGCCGGACGACGCTGCGCGCCGTGCTGGCGGAGCTTTCGAGCAGTGGTATCGTCGCGCTCGACGGGCGCTCAAAAGTGCTCCTGCGCCTGCCGTGCGCCAAGGACTATCAGGCAGGGACTGATCTCGGGCCGCTCGCGGAGATCGTGGAGCGCAAGTTCATGACCTGGATGGTGGGGCCCGATTGCAGTCCTGGCCAGAGCATCAATGCGCTCGATCTAGCCCGCCAGTTTGGGGTCTCCACGTCTGCCATCCGCGAATGCCTCAACACGTTCAGCCATTTCGGCCTGCTGGAACGGCAGAGCAGCGGACGCTGGAAGGCCCTCGGTTTGACGGTGGACTTCGTGGCCGAGCTTTTCGACATGCGCGAATTCATGGAAATCCGGGCAGTGGAGCGCTTCATGGCGCTACCGCCCGACCATGCCGCGTGGCGCACGCTTGCGTTCCTCGAACAGGAGCATCGGGAGATGCTGGCCGAAATCAGCTGGCGCTACCGCGATTTCTCCGATCTCGACCACCGGTTCCATAAGCTGGTCCACGGCGTCGCCCCCAACCGGTTCTTCATCAATATCCAGGGCGTGATGTCGGTCATTTTCCACTATCACTATCAATGGAGCAAGAAAGACGAGCGACAGCGCAATCACGTCGCGGTCGAGGAACATCTGGCCTATATCGCTGCCCTTCAGAGTGGCGACCTCAAACAGGCGCGGCATGCCTGCGCCGAGCATCTGAAGACCGCCCGCTCAACGCTTCTCTCCTCGATCGAGATCGCCTCGGACTGACCACGCTCGAACAGACATCGCCCCCCATGACGCCCGGGTTTGAAATCCGCCTCGAAACCCTGCCATCGGCAAGGCCCTTCAGTTTCCTTCGTCGGGGATGTTCAGCACCTCCCCACAGGCCTTGCAATGCACGGCATCGGTATCGTGCCGCTGCAGGCCGCATCTGGGGCACGGGAAAGAGACTTTGTGCGGACGCACGACCGCCTGCGCCAGCCGTACAAAAAGCGAGATGCCGACGATCATGGTGACCACCGACGTGAGCTTTCCGAGGGTTCCGGGCAGCGTGATGTCGCCGAAGCCGGTCGTTGTGACAGTGGCGACCGTGAAATAGAGGGCGTCGACGAAGCCTTCCTCACCGTTTCTGTCGTAGAAGAACGACGTGTAGACGAATCCGGTGATCAGGAAGAGGAAGACCAGGAAGTTCAGGATTGCGCGCAGAACCTCAACGAATTCGCTGCAACCAATCCGACGCAATCCTGCCAGAAGAAGGGGGCTACGGCCGAGCGCCCAGAGGCGCATGACCCGGAGGAAGGCGAAATTGAAGAGAAGGGACGGGAAGAGCAGGGTCGCCAGAATGATCAGGTCGACCCATGTCATCGGTCGAACGAGCCATGCGCCGACTGAGGGGGCTGCGACTGCGCGGGCCACCATCTCGAGAATGATCCACGCCGCAATCGCGTAATCGATGATCAGGTAGGACGGTCCCGTTCGCAGATAGGGCCCGAGGACGAAAAACGCGAGGATGGCTATGTCAACCGCCATGAAAGCAGCCTGCACCGCCATCGCCTTGGCGTCATCGCTCGTTTCGAGGCGACGAAGCCAAACGCGGATAGACTGCCGATACGAACGATCACCAAGGTCGAGGATGCCCATGTATCGGAAATCTACTCGCTTTGCGCGCCTCGTTATAGATCAAAATAGCGAGGTAAACGACATGGGTACACTTTGGGTATGTGCTGAAACTGCCGTCAGGTAAACATGTAGGCTGGCCAGAACTAATCGGAGCGACGAGCCTCGGCGGGCTTCTTTGACGAAGCTCGCTTGCGTTTCCCGCCCTTGCCGGGATTCGAACGCAACCGGCTTCGCAGGCTTATCCGCGATGGAATTGGTTGCGCATCGACCAGAAGCGGTTTCGCGTTGATCGCTGCGATGCTTGCCTCAAGCGCAGTCAGCCCGGAAATCACATTATCGAAGATGCCCATGTCCTGCTCCGTTACTTCTGGCAAAAACCTAACATGGGTTCCTGGCGCAGGCCACATAATATTAGAGGACTCTTATTTTGCGAGCAGGCCGAGCCACGTGAAGGCGGTGTTCCAGACGTAGGTGCAGGCACACGAACGCGGGATCGAGCCCCCATGGGAGGGCTGCATGTACTCTACAGCAGGTCCACCGTACGCCATTTGCGGCGTGCAGCTGTGATCAGCCTGCTTCTATAACACCTCATCTGATGCGGACATTCAGCAGCGCCGTAAGCTGCCGCTGGGTGACCTGCATGATCGCCTCCTCAAGCGCCGGCCCGAGCTCGGCGGCGGTTTCCACCGATCTCGCCCAGGCGCCAGATGCCTCGGCGACCAGCTCGAATTTGGGACTTGGCGCAAGGGTGGTCAGCGGCATCTGGTTTGCCTTGGCGGCGTGACCGTCCGGATACATCGCAGTTACTGACTGCCGCACCGCGCCCCACTCCGCGTTGTTGAGGACGACGATCAGCACGGGAATGTCGTGCGCCTGGCTGACCTGATGGCAGGCGACGGGGTTGGCGAACATGTAAGAGCCGTCACCCATGGTGGCGACGATCAGCTTCTCCGGCCGTGCAAGCTTCATGCCCATGGCGGCCGGGAAGGACCAGCCCAGGCCGCCGGAAAACGGTTCCTGATACCAGCTCTCGGACGACTTCAGGGTCATCGGGGCAAGCGGGCATCCAAGCTCGGAAAGAACCGTCGCGTCATGTTTTTCAAGTACTTCGGAGAGCTTGAAGCTGACGTAGGCTTTGGTCATGACAGGCTCCGCAGCACGTTCGGCCTCGGCACTGGCTTCGTCTCGAATTTTTGCCGTTGCCGCGGAAATCCGAGCGAGGCGCGCAGCGCGGTGGGTGGCGGAGCCGTGTTCCTTCATTGCGTCATACAAAGCGACGAGACCAGGCGCCGTTTCAGTGGCGATCGAGAGATCCGATCGGAAGTTGCGCACCGGTGTCCGGGTAAAGAGCGGGTTGGGCCCAAACTGGATGATGCGTGCATCGGCCTTCGGCTTATGAATATCGGGAGACCAGGGGGCGAGGGCGTCGATGACAAGGATGACATCCGCTTCAGCCAGCCAGGGTGCCGGGTCGGCGCCGCCGAACATGGGACTGTCCGTCGGAATGCCGATCTGCGTGGCCCAGTAGTGAACGACCGGGATTGCCCACCTTTCCGAAAGTGCCGTCAACGCGGCAAATCCCTCGCGGCCACCGGCGCCTCGCTGGACGAAAATCACCGGGCTCTTGGCGCGCAGAAGCCAATCCGCTGCCTTGCGGATCGCTTCGGCTGGTGGCTCGGCCTGCGCCGCCGCCATCGTCGGCTCAACCTCAAGCAATTCGTCGCTGACCGTTTCGGACAGCACTTCGCGGGGAAGGCTTAGATAGACGGGGCCCTTGGGGCTGGACTGCGCAATCGCGTAGGCCCGGTCCAGCATCTCTCCGATCTGTTCGGGATAGCGCAATTCGTAGTCCCACTTGCAAGCTTCCCGGACCAAGGCTGTCTGGTCCAGCATTTCCTGACCCCAGCCGATGGGAACGGTCCGCGTTCCGAATCGTCCTTTTTCCGTTGCCGGTGTGCGGCCAGACATCAGAATTACCGGGACAAGGTCGATCGCCGCGTTAAGTGCCCCGATCGCTCCGTTCGCCAGCCCGACATTGGTATGCAGAATGACCGCCTGCGGTCTGCCGGACATGAAATAGTAGCCATGAGCCATGCCAAGAGCGGCATGTTCGTGGGGAACGGCGATCGCTTTGGGTAGCTCGATCCCTGCGCTTGCCGCCTGTGCCAACCCCTCGATGATGGGCGGAAAATCGGTGCCGGAATTGGCAAAGACATAGTCGACGCCGAGTTTCTTCAGGCGTGGAAAAATTGCCGCGCCGGCGGTCAGGTCTGACTTTTCTGTCTGGTCTGTCGTGCGCAAGTCCTTACTCCACTGACTTTGGCTTGGGCCGGCCTTTCGGACGATGTCCGAGTGGGATGAGATCGCCGGGAAGGAAGCGCCGCAATATGCCCCAGATGCCTTTGGGCTCGATCAATACGACGGTGATCGATACGGCGCCGAGAATGATGAGATGCCACACCCCGAGATCCGCCAGTGTTTCCCGCAAGAAAAAGAACACAATCGTTCCGATAATCGGGCCTTCGAATGACCCAATTCCACCAATGACCACGATGAAGATAACGTAAACCGTCCAATCAATAATGCTGAAGGACGCGGGGGGGGCAACGCGCAATTTCTGCGATGTGATGATGGCGCCGGCGATTCCGAGGAACGGCGCGGTCCAGAGGAAGCAGAGGATGCGCGTTCTATGCAGATTGACGCCGATCGCGCCGGCCCCTTCCTCACTGTCGCGCATGGCCGTCAATCCCACGCCGACACGGGTTCGAATGAGATACCAGGTCGCGAGCAGCGCAATCACGGCAAGGGCGAGGGCCAGCCAATAGATATTGACATAGCGCTCGATCGCGCTGCCACCGAACTGCTTGACCGTGGCGACCGGCATGCTCTTTCCCGACCCGCCGCCGAATGTGGGTAGTTTTCCCGCTAGAAGCATCAAGGTTTCCGCGACGACCCAGCTCCCGACGGCGAGATATCCGGCGCGCAGCCGAAATATGATCGCCATGATCGGCGCTGCCAGCACCAGGGCCACTAGGCCGGCCAGGAGCACGGAGAGGTAGGGGTTCATTTCGGCAAATACGAGAAAGCCGAAGAAGGCATAGGCGCCGATGCCGACGAATGCGTGTTGCCCGACCGTAACGATGTCGGCATAGCCGGCAAGCAGGTTCCACATCAACGCCAGTACGAGCAAAGTCAGGAATTCGGTCGAAAGCTGCAGGCCTCTGAGGGACAGGAGGCTTGGTGCGGCGAGCAGAAAAACGACGCCGGCAAGCAACAATACTCTTCCGATAAGGATGGACGGGTTCATCTATGGGTACCGCGGAAACAAGCCCTGTGGCTTCAATGTGAAAATGATGAGGAAAGCGATATGGCCGGCGAGCACTTCCCAAGCGGCATCAATCTGCCCACCGACTGTTTGCGCAACACCGAGAAGAATGCCTCCAACGAGTGTTCCCCACAGGCTTCCAAGGCCGCCGAGAACAACGGCCTCAAAGGCGATCAGCAGTCTGCTGGGGCCACTGGTCGGATCGAAATTGGTCCAGAGCGACATGAAACCACCCGAAATGGCGATCGTCACGGCCACCATTCCCATCGCGACGGCATAGATGTGCGCGGATGGCAATCCAATCAGATTGGCTGCATCCGGATCGTCGGAGACTGCCCGAATCCGCGCGCCAATGCCGGTGCGGTAGAGCAGCTGGTCGAGCACAAATACAAGCAGAATTGCCGAAGCGAAGATGAGTAGCGGTAGGGTTCCAATATTTACCCCGCCGGCGACGTGAATCGTCGCCGCCTCGATCGCGCCAGCCGGCACTTTTCGCGTATCCGCTCCATAAGCCCCCTGAAGTCCGTTCTGGATGATAACCGACAAGCCGAAGGTGACGAGGATGACTGGCAATACCCCTTTGCCGAGAACCCGTTCCAGAATACCGCGCTGGAGCAAATAGCCGGCGAAAAACGCGATGGGCAGGATGAGCAGGGCCGACAGAAGCGGCGAAAGGCCCAGCGAAACCGTCAAGGACAGCATCATGAAGCAGACGAGAACGATCAGGTCGCCGTGGGCGATATTGATGAAGCGCATCACACCCGCAGACAGCGACAGCCCCATCGCAAACATTGCGTAGAGCCCCCCGAGGAGAATGCCTTGCACGATTTGATTGATCCAGGCGCCCAGCAAGAGTTCAACCTCCAAAATAGGAACGAATAATGCCCTCGCGGGACACGTCGCCCGGACGGCCGCTCAGCACGACTTTGCCTTCGAGAAGGCTGTAGAAGCGGTCGGAGACCGCCAGCGAACGGGAGATGTCCTGTTCGACCAGGAGGATGGCCGTCCCCTTTTTCCGGATCTCGGGAAGGATGTTATAGAGGTCTGCGATGATGACTGGAGCCAATCCGAGGCTGATCTCGTCGCACAGCAACAGGCTGGGATTGGTGAGTATGGCTCGTCCGAGCGCCACCATCTGCTGCTGTCCACCAGACAGTTCTCGAACGCGCTGCTTTCGCCGGCTGGCAAGAGCAGGGAAGAAGCCAAAGATATCCTCGTGGCGGATTGATCCTCGCCGCCCGATTTGCCACCCGATATCCAGGTTTTCGTCGACTGTCAGAGACGGAAACAGACGCCGCCCCTCCGGGACAAGCGCCACTCCACTCGAGACAATTGCCGACGTCGACATGCAATCCAACGAGCGTCCATCCAGGTGGATGCCGCCTTCGATGCGGGGAACCTGGCCGACGATCGCCTTCAACAACGAGGACTTTCCTGCGCCGTTCGCGCCGATAATCGAGACGATCTCGCCGGCGCCCACCTCCAGGCTTACATCGAAAAGGGCACGGAACTTTCCGTAGTAGACCGACAGGGCTTCAACCGAGAGAAGCGGTGTCATTCGCCCGCTCCGAGATAGACATCCTTGACGGCCTTGTCGGCCAGCACGGCATCGGGGCTCCCATTTGCGATGAGCTTTCCCCCGTAGAGCACGACAATCGAATCCGCCGCGCGTCTCAAGGCTCGCAACACGTGCTCGATCCAGACGATCGTCGTTCCCCTGGAACTGACGTCGCTTATAATCTGAAGCAGCGTGTCGCACTCGGCATCGGTGAGGCCACCGGCAATCTCATCCAACAGCAACAGGCGCGGCGCGCTGCCGAGGGCCTTGGCAAGTTCGAGCCGCTTCAAATCGAGCAAGGAGAGCTCCCCGGCCTGCGTTTCGGAGCGATGCGCGAGGTTCACCTGTTCCAGCACTTCCTCGGCATGGAAACTGGCATCTCCCATCGCAAGTCCGCCACCATGCAGGGCTGCCGCCAGGACATTCTCGAAAACAGTCATGTTCGAGAAAGGCTTGGGTATCTGGTACGTCCGTCCGATGCCCTGCCTCGACCGGTTCCACACCGATACTTTCGTGATGTCCTTGCCCTGGAAGCGAATGGTTCCCCCGTTGACCGGCAGGACGCCGGCAATGACGTTGAATAGCGTCGTTTTGCCGGCACCGTTCGGGCCGATCATTCCAAGGATCGAGCCCTTTGGAACTTTCAGATTGATTCCATCGAGAACGCGCAATGCACCGAAGTGCTTTTCAAGGTTTGAAAGTTCCAAGATTGTATGAGATTCATTGACGTCGGGCATTGTCGATTACCGATACGACTGCATTGCGGATGGCGCCGGGCTACGCCAAACCGTTGGCGTGGCCCGGCGTTCCTCATCAGCTGTATTTTATGACGCTGGGTTCACCATTCACCGGCACTTCGGGTGTCGTCGTGTTATCAACGATGACAAGCTCCAGCGGATACTTGCTTCCCTTTTGCCATTGGCCGACCACAAGCGGCGTCAGAGCGGTGTTCGGGAAGGGCCCCTTGCTGAAGTCGATTGTTCCCACGATCGACCTGTAGTTAGTCGCTTTCAACGCGTCGCGGATCGAACCTCGATCGGTCGGGTTCTGTGTTCTCTTCAGCGTGTCGAACACCACTTCGAAGAGCGAATGGCGGAAGCCCAGAGGCAACGACCACTGACGGCCGCTGGCCGCCTCATAGGCATCCGAGAGCTCCTCCGAGGATTGGCCGGTCAAACCCGAATGATAGGGATGATACTTGCTCCACCACACCTCAGCCGTGAGCCCGATCGCTCGGTCACCGAGTGGTTCCATCGCGGCCGGGAATTCGCAGGCCTTGCCGACATAGACGATATCCGGCCGGAATCCCTGCTGCGCGGCGCTGTTCCAGAACGTCGTGAATTCGGGCGGCGGCAGCACGCCCTGGATGATGTTGACGCCTGCGGCCTTGAATGCGCCGATCTGCGCATTGTAATTGGATGCCGGCATGTCGAACCGGCCGGGATCGATAACCTTGAAGCCGTGTTTCTCGAAGAATGGCGGGAAGCCGCGCTCCTTGTTCGACTGGGCGATGCCGTCACCGTCATTCGGCCACAGGCCGCCAATCACACCCTCCGGACGCAATTTCTTCCAATAGGGCACCATCGTCTCTGCCAGTTCCTGGCCGGAGAAGAAGAAGTTGTACGTCCAGTCCCAGCCAAGTTTCGGATCGCCGTTCCGCCCAAAGAAATAGGGCTCCAGCGGGGCGTCATTGCTGATGCAAGGCACACCATTGACTTCGCACTGGTCGGATACCGGGTTGACAGTTTCCGGCGTGGCGAAGGTGGCAATCAGATCGACCTCGTCCTGCAGGATCAGTTCCTGCGCAACTTCCGAAGCCCGATTTGGGTTGGACTGACTGTCCTTGATGATGATTTCAAACGGATGCTTCGTGCCGTTGATCGTCACGTTGCCACCCGTGGCCTTTTTCACCTGATCCAATACAAAAGGTATGTGTTCGGTGAAAAAGGCGAGCGGGCCTGTCGTCGGCTGCACGAGGCCGATCTTAATGGTTTTTGGTGCTGCCAGCGCCCTGGTCATAAAGCCCGGCGCCATGGTGGCGGCGGCTCCTACAGTCAGCCCTTTGACCACGTGGCGGCGACTCATCGATAGATTGATTCTGCTCATTGACATCCTCCCCTTGTCCTGAGTGCGCCTTATTTTTCCGCCGGCGCAAGCGGCCTCCATAGACAAATCATAGATCGAAAACAGTTTGAAGGCAAACTAATTGCCAAAACGGTTTCGCTTGCGGTAGTTTGTTGGAAAACACGCGGGAGGACCAAGCATGCCGAAATTTCAGGGAGGCGAATTCTGGCGGAATCTGCAGCCGATCCAGAACGTGTTTCGCGAAGGCGCAAAGCCGGAAGCATACATTCACGACGCGCCGACCAGCGATGAACGCTACTATGTGCCCTTCAGCGATACGGTCTTTTCCCGTCCGCTCTGGATCCAGCCTGGTCAGAACAAATGGGCGGACATCCTGTTTGCCAAGAGCGCCGGACTGGTGAACCGGCACTATCATCCGCACGAGGTTTTCGCCTACACGATCTCCGGAAATTGGGGCTATCTGGAGCACGACTGGATCGCGACCGCCGGAGACTTCGTCTATGAGTCGCCGGGAGAAGGCCATACGCTGGTCGCCTATGACCACGAGGAGCCCATGCGTGCCTTCTTCATCGTCACCGGGCCCTTGATCTGGCTGGACGATGAGGGCAAGCCTAGCGGTCATTTCGATGTGTTCGACTACATCGACATGTGCAAGCGCCACTACGACAGCGTCGGCCTCGGCGCCAAGCTGATCGACGATCTCATTCGCTGACCGGCCTAATCCGTTTTGGTCGATTCATCATCAACACCGGGGCTCTGAATGCCGATGCGACTGCTGGAAAATAAGACTTGCATCATTACAGGCGGCGCTGGAAGCCTGGGCCAGGCGACCGCGCGTCTCTTCCTCGACGAGGGCGCCTCGGTCATGCTGGTCGACCTTCACGCAGAGGCACTTGCCGGCGCCGCCAACGCCTTGGCGAGCGACAGGGTGGCCATATTTCAAGCCGATGTCAGCAAGGCGCGGGATTCGGCGGCCTATGTCGACGCGACTGTGGACCGTTTCGGGCCAATCGATGTGCTCTTCAGCAATGCCGGCAACTTCGGTACCGTCGCCCCTATCGACCAATACCCCGAGGAGGTGTTCGACGCGGTTTTCGCTGTTCACGTTCGTGGCGCGTTTCTGGCCGCCAAATACGCAGTGCCTTGCATGCGCGACGGCGGAAGCATCGTTCTGACATCTTCGGTCGCCGCCACCCGGGGAGATCCCGGTGTCTACGCCTATATCACCGCCAAGCACGCCCAGGTTGGCCTGATGCGCTGCTTGGCGAAAGAATTGGCGCCTCGCCGGATCCGCGTCAATTCCATCCATCCCGGCCCACTCGACAACGAGTTCCAGCACCGGGTCGAAGATGGCCTCGGTGCCGCCATTGGTCGCGATGGGGCCGAGTTTTTTAATGAAATGATTCCGCTGGGGCGTCATGGAAGGGTGGACGAAGTGGCACGTTCCGTTCTTTTTCTCGCTTCCGACCAGAGCAGCTTCACCACCGGGTCGATGCTTGCGGTCGATGGAGGGATGAGCACATGAGCGAGACGAAGCGCAAGCGCCCTTCCGCACTCCCCGAGCTGGACAGCAGCATCGATCTCGGCCCATTGGAAGATTTCGTCGGCTTCAACCTGCGTCTCGCCCAAGACGCGTCATTCCAGGTCTTCGCACAGCATACCGGGGAACCTCATTTGCGGCCAGGGCGCTTCGCCAGCCTCATGGTTATTCACCGGAATCCCGGACTGACTCAAAGGGACCTCGGGCAAGCGATTGCCCGGGACAAGTCCTCAGTCACGCCCTTGGTCAAGGCGATGGAACAGGACGGCCTTGTCGAGCGGCGTCCCTCGCCGGAGGACCGGCGCAGCGTGACGCTCTGGCTTACTGAATCAGGGGAAAAGGCTCTCCAATCGCTCCTGGCGCATGCACGTGAACACGACCGAAAACTTGATGAACTGGTGGGATTGGAGCGGAAAGCGGAATTCTTGCGGCTGCTCAAGAAAATCACGGCTGAACTGAAATGAGACCTCGTGACTGCGGTCAGACCGAACCCGGCGATAGGGCCAGACCGCACGCGAATGCGCCGGAAAATCCGGCCACGATCGATCCTGGGAGGAAACAAACATGACTATCAATTTGCTCATCAATGGCGAAGCCAAAGGCGCTGCAAACGGCAAGACATTCGATCGCATGGACCCCGTCACGGGTGATGTAGCGAGCCGTGCCGCTGCCGCGTCCGTGGATGACACGGTCAGTGCGGTCAACGCGGCCGCGGCGGCCTTCGATACCTGGTCGAAGACCGGCCCGGGCGAACGTCGGAAGCTGCTGATGAAAGCGGCGGACGCGATGGAGGCAAAAGTCGGGGCATTTACCGCCGCCATGGTTGCCGAAACAGGCGCGACAGCGCCGTGGGCAGGATTCAACGTCATGCTGGCGGCGGGAATGATTCGGGAAGCGGCAGCCATGACGACACAGGTCAGCGGCGAAGTGATTCCTTCCAACAAACCCAATACGCTTGCAATGGGAATCCGCAAGCCGAAGGGTGTTTGCCTCGGCATAGCGCCGTGGAACGCACCGGTGATCCTTGGCACCCGAGCTGTTGCAATGGCGATTGCCTGTGGCAACACGGTTGTCCTGAAAGCATCCGAAATGTGCCCGGCAACGCACCGCCTGATCGGCGAATGCTTTACTGATGCCGGGTTCCCGTCCGGTGTCTTGAATGTCATCACCAATGCGCCGGAAAACGCGGCCGAAATCGTCGAGGCACTGATCACGAATCCGAAAGTCAAGCACGTCAATTTCACCGGCTCGTCCGCTGTCGGCCGGATCATCGGCCGCCTTGCCGGCGAGAACCTGAAGCCTATGCTGCTCGAACTCGGCGGCAAGGCGCCGCTCATCGTACTGGATGACGCTGACATCGACGGTGCGGTCAATGCCGCAGTCTTCGGCGCCTACATGAACCAGGGCCAGATCTGCATGTCGACCGAACGTATCATCGTCGATGAAAAGATCGCCGACGAATTCGTTGAAAAGCTGGCGGGGCGCGTAGCCTCGCTGGTGGCCGGCAATCCGCGAGAACAGGTCGTGCTGGGCTCCCTCGTCACGCCCGGGGCAGCGGAGAAAATGGACGGCATTGTGGCCGACGCGATCGCAAAGGGCGCCAAGGTCGCTGCAGGCGGTGGACGCACCGGTTCCATCGTCGAGGCAACGCTGGTCGACCACGTAAAGCCCGGCATGGCGATCTATGAAAGGGAAACCTTCGGACCTGTGAAACCCGTCATTCGCGTCAGTGGCGACGAAGAAGCACTCCAGATCGCCAACGACACCGAGTACGGATTGTCCTCGGCCGTCTTCAGTCGCGACATCCAGAGGGCGATGCGCGTTGCCGAACGACTGGAGACGGGCATTTGCCACATAAACGGCCCGACACTGAGCGACGAACCGCAAATGCCCTTCGGCGGTGTAAAGGCTTCGGGCTTCGGCCGCTTCGGCGGCAAGGCGGCGATTGCCGAATTCACCGATCTTCGCTGGATCACGATCGAGGATGCGAAGCAACACTATCCATTCTGAACCGTGTTAGGCCGGTTCTTCCGTCTTTAGACGTCTTAGTGCCGCTGACCGGGCATTGGGACGCGTGTCAACGACAGCACACGAAACGGCTCTTTTCGCGGATCTCCGATCTAAAACGGGGGATCTCACAAACCGACAGGCTCGCATTCTCCTTTCACCGGATGAAAGCGAGTGATATTCAACGCTGCCCTGACCGCCACGTCGAGCCTTGAACGTGATCGGCAGCGTGTGGCAAGGTTGCGGCCACCGCCCTAGACAGACGAAGCAAAGGGAACTCGGCATGTCGGATTTGCCAACTGAAGAGACAGGTTGCCCGGACCTAGCGACTGTGGAAGCGCCAAAACCGATGGGCATCCTCCAGCGGCGCAAGATCGAAGCGGCCATTATCGCGCCGATCTATGATGAGTTGAGGCAGCGGCTGGGCGAAGCAGAGGCACAGGCGATTATCGATGCGGCTGTAAGCAAGGCGGCGATGCGGGCCGCCCGTGAATTCGCAGACGCGACGGAGGAAGGCACCAGTCTGTTGACGTTTCAGGCGCTGCAAAGCCTTTGGACGCAAGATGACGCGCTTGAAATCGAGGTCGTGCGGGCGGATGACAAGGTATTTGACTACAACGTCCTGCGCTGTCGTTATGCCGAAACCTACCGCGAGATGGGGCTCGGCCACATAGGCCATCTCCTGTCCTGTAACCGGGATGCCGTCTTCTGCAAAGGCTACGATGCCCGCATCAAAATGTCTCGCACGCAGACCATCATGCAAGGCGCGACACATTGTGACTTCCGGTATGTTCTGGAGGAGAAAACCGCGCCGTAGCCGGTCACCGCCAGGGCAATTTAACCAGGCTTCATTTTTACGGAGATCGCTGACCTCGTCGGCGGACAGTGGGAGCCCCCCGCGTGGTCCCAGGAGCGCCCTTCGAGCACTCCCATAGGATCACTTCCACCGATTTTGCGAACCGAGATTGGCATGAGGAGCCGAGGACAGTCGATCAGGGCGCCAACCTCTTTCAAAGGCAAACAGGTATCTTGCCAGCTGGCTCGGCGGCCTGAGAAAGCGACCCTTCGTCCCTGGCGTCATCCAGCGAAACGGGCTCGCTCGCGGGGTTAAAAAACAAGCATCTTCCGAAATTGGACGATCGCCCTATGCGCAGCACGCATAGGTGAGGTGAGGTATTGTCACTGTTTTAAACCGATTGAACCGCCTATATCTCAACCATCGAAACGACGCCGGAGCCAAGCAAGGTTGCTGACGTCATTAGCCCTCAGGAAAGGGGATTATCATGAACGTAGCACGCTCTTTCAACAACTGGCGCAAGTTCCGTCAGACTGTTAACGAACTCGGCCGTATGTCCAGCCGCGAATTGCAGGACCTTGGCATCGACCGCGCCGACATCCGCAGCGTTGCCCGCGCAGCTGTCGCCCGCTGACCGCGCATACCTTCCGTCTCCAAGACTGCTCGACGCCCGCTGGTAACGCGGGCGTTTTTGCGTCGATCTCGGTAGCTGAGGTCGGTTCGGGCCCCATACTCATCGCCAGTCATACCAGCTTGAATTATTTGCATAGCTGCAGTGCAACATAAGGCATGGAAACTGCCGCCGAACGATGTAGTGTTGGAGCTGTCGAAGCAATGCAACTCCTCCCGCAAAGCTTCGAGTTTCAGACGGCCAATCTCCTCCCAGGGCGTCTGAAGGAACAGCGACACTCCTCCTCCCAGTTGCTGTTCGGTTCTTTTCGAAAAGCCTGCCGCACCTCCTCCCGCGGCAGGCTTTTTGCTTTTGGGCCATGTCTCGCTCAAATGCCGGGATCGAGTTGCGGCAGTTTTCCTTCGGCGCACACACAGATGCAGGTATCACGGTGCATCGCTTGCCCGGGGCCAATCTGGAGCCTTCGAATTCCTGTTAAGCCCCCGCGCGATTGCCTCTCGCCGGTTCCATTGCACTTAATTTAGAAGTTTCCTGAACCTCCAGTCCGGCTTGGCTTACCAGCGCAGTAGCGACCGCGATGTCAACGCGCCGAGGATGCCGCACAGGACGATGCCGAGCGTGTACCAGAGCGCTACGAAAGGCAGTCCGTTTTCGATGCAGCCCCAGGAATAGGTCCAGGCACCAACGGCCCCAGCCGTGATGCCGGCGACAAATCCCGCCAGACGAAGATGGGTGGGGGCCGCGCGGCGCAGGAACCAGATATTGGCGGCGAAGACCGGAAGGGCCGCACCAAGGATGATGAGCGGGCAAAACCAGGAGGAAATGCCGAATATCAATGCCGGATAGTCGCTTGCCGGAGATGCGTGCAACTGCCACAGGCCAAGTGCGACCAGGATCAGGTAGATGACAAGAGCGGCAATACCGCAGCTGCGTGGAACGCCACCCGGTCGAGCGACGATCATCAGCGCGCCGATGCCGGTCAGCGCGAGCAACAGCGGATAGAAGGACTTGACCCAGAAGGCCGGCAGATGAAGCACTGTCGACAGGTCGGGCCTCAAGCCATGCGCAAAGAATATCAGGGCTGCCGACAGCACAAGACCAGGCGCCAGAGCCAATGCCAGCAGCCGCCCGAGCGCACCCGGCGAAACCGGCCGCAGGTCTCTTGCCAGAGCGTTGATGAGGTCATCGGTCGTCACTTACCTTCGCCTTTCAATTTCGCCGCCATTGCCTGTATGCCGCGGAACACACTGATCTTGACCATGGCTTCGCTGCGCCCGCTGCTTACCGCAGTTTCGGCGACGGAATGTCCTTTGAGCCTGACATCCCGGATCATCTCACCCTGCCATGCCGGCAGGCTTTTCAGTAACCGGTCGATATCCATGCCCGCGGCGATCGAATCCTCGCTATAGGCGTCCACCATGTCTTCGACCATCTCCAGTCCGAGATAGGAACGTCCACCCGTCCTGCGGTGGTGATCCACCAGCTTGTGGCGCGCGATGGTGAAGAACCATGCCGTGAACGGCCTGCCCCGATCATAGGTGATCCTGCGTTGATGCAGGGCGAGCAGTGTTTCCTGGACAAGGTCCTCAACGTCGGCCGAGGCTGAGCGGTAAAGCCGTCGCGAGTAGTAGCTTGCAAGCAGATGCCGCAGCATCTCGAGCAGACAGCGATATGCCGCCTCGTCGCCATCGAGGGACAAGAGCATCAGGGCTTTCAGCTCGGGCTCGGTCAATTGCTTCATGTCTATGAGCACTCATACGGCCAGATGAGGAAACCGTTACACGCGGGCGAAAGGAAAAGCGAGAAAACTGAAGCGACAGAATTTTCACGATCACATGACCGTGATGCTTGTAACCGGTCAGCGCTGCGGCCGAAGGAGCCAATGTGACCGTCGTCGCATCCTGCGGCGACCACGCAACCTGGGAGAACCAGCATGAGCATTCATCCTTTCGCCGTCACTGCAGGCACGGTCTTTCTCGGTCTTTTCCTTGCCGCTGGCGGGACCAGCGCACAGACGAGCACGGACACGATGAAGAAGCCCGACACGATGAAAATGGACAGCATGAAGACCGGCTCCATGAAAACAGACAGCATGAAGATGGGCATGAACAGGGCCGACTGCATGCACAAGGCCGGCATGGAGAAGGACAGCATGAAGAAGACCGAAATGATGAAGAGCTGCGATGCGATGAAGTGATCAGGTGGCGCCTTTGCCGGTGAAACTCCGGCGGGGGTGGCGCCGTATAGCAAGATGACGACTGCTGTGAGGACGCGATCAATGGAAACTGCTGATCTTGGCATGACGAGCGGACGAAGGCTGATCCGTCGCCACAGCCTGACTGTGCGCCTGTCGCACTGGCTCAACGTGTTGTGCATGACGGTCCTGCTGTTCAGCGGGCTGCAGATCTTCAATGCCCATCCGGCCCTTTACTGGGGCCAATATGGTGCTGACAGCGATCCATCCTTTCTCTCCCTGGAGGCGGTGGAAGAGGGGGATGCCATCCGGGGTGTCACTCGCGTCGGCGGGCTTTCCTTCGACACGACCGGAACGCTCGGGGTATCGAATGTCGATGGCGAACCCACGGCGCGCGGGTTCCCCGCCTGGATCACGCTCCCGAGCTACCAGGATCTCGCAACCGGGCGCCGGTGGCACTTTTTCTTTGCATGGCTGTTCGTCGTCAACGGCCTGGTTTACCTGGGCTACGGTCTTCTTACCCGCCATTTCCGCCGCGACCTGTTGCCGACGACTGACGAACTGGCGCCCGCGCATCTGGCTCAGGAGATTGTCGACCATGCCCGACTGCGTTTCCCCAGGGGCGAAAAAGCGCGCCGCTACAATGCCCTGCAGAAGCTGACCTATCTGCTGGTGATCTTCGTGGCTCTGCCGCTGATGATTGCCACGGGCCTCACCATGTCACCGGGGTTCGATGCTTTCGCACCATGGCTCATCGATCTTTTTGGCGGTCGTCAGTCGGCCCGGACGCTGCATTTCATTACCGCCAGCTCACTCGTTGCCTTCGTTGTCGTCCACGTTGCGATGGTTCTGGTGTCCGGCGTCTTTAACAACATGCGTTCGATGATCACCGGTCGCTACGCCATCCAGACGGAGCCAAAGCCATGAGCCGCCTCATAACCCGCCGCCGATTTCTGATTGGCTCGACGCTTGGCGCATCGGCGCTTGGTCTCAGCGGCTGCGACATGTTGGTCGAAAACCCGAAAGTGCAGTCGGTCCTGAAGATCGCCGAGGGCCTGACGATGCGCACGCAACGCCTGCTGATCGGAGATGACACACTCGCGCGGGAATTCACCATGGCGGACATCTCGCCGACCTTTCGAGCCAATGGCACGAGCATGCCGGACGGGGCGCAATATCAGGAGCTGCTCGGCCGGAAGTTCCAGACGTGGCAGCTGCAGGTCGGCGGTCTGGTCGAGCGTCCGGCGGCTTTCTCGCTCGCCGCGTTGAAAGCGATGCCGTCGCGAACCCAGATCACCCGGCACGACTGCGTCGAGGGCTGGAGCGCCATCGGCCAGTGGACCGGCATTCCGCTCGGCGCCCTGTTGCATCAGGTCGGCCTGAAGCCAGAGGCGCGCTATATCGTTTTCCATTGCGCCGACGAATACGAGAAAACACTCGACAACAGCGGCTGGTATTACGAGAGCATCGATCTCGTCGACGCCTTCCATCCGCAAACCATCCTCGCCTATGCGATGAATGGCCGGGACCTCGAAGTGCCGCATGGCGCGCCGCTCAGGCTCCGGGTCGAGCGGCAGCTCGGCTACAAGCAGGCAAAATACCTGATGCGCATCGAGGCGCTCGCCGATCTGTCTGGTCTTTATGGCGGCAATGGTGGGTTCTGGGAAGACCGCGGCTACGAATGGTACGCCGGAATTTGATGTTCGCGGGGCCGGCCTGTTGGCAGCGCCTCGAGGAAGCCGACGGTTTCAACCCGCATCCGCCGGCCGTTTCGATGTCAGGGTTTCAAGAAGGAAGAGCAGATGTCCCCTATTTTCAAAACCGGTTTTGCGTTGCTTGCAGGCGCGTTGATGGCCGTCACCGTGGGCTTTTCGGCAAACGCTGCGGACCCGATCCGCGTCCGCGGCACGGTCGAAAGCCTCGAGGGCAGCACGCTGTCGGTGAAGACACGCGAAGGCACCGATGCCAAGATCATGCTCAAGGACGGCTGGAAGGTTTCGAGCGTCGCCAAGGCGTCGATTGACGACATCAAGCCAGGCGATTTCGTTGGCATCGCGTCCCTGCCTACCGCGGGCGGTGGTGATGGGGCACTCGAAGTGCTGATTTTCCCTGCCGCAATGAAAGGCACCGGCGAGGGCAGTTATGCCTGGGACCTGAAGCCAAACAGTTCGATGACCAACGCGACCGTGGCCGATGCGGTCAAATCGGTCGACGGCCGAACCGTGACGGTAAAGTACAAGGGCGGTGAGAAGAAAATCTCCATTCCGGACGGCACGCCCGTCGTCACCTTCGCTCCGGCCGCCGAGAGCGACATCAAGAGCGGTGCGACAGTATTCATTCCGTCAGAACGGGCTGCCGATGGCTCGATATCCGCCCTTCGCGTCGTTGTCGGCACCCACGGCATCGTGCCGCCGATGTGAAAGTTTGAAGGCGACCTTAGGAGGAAATGCCGGGACAGGTCTGGGCCCTCGCTTCGGCTGCAGGAGCATGCCGTCCTACCCGCATGCAAGGAGCCTCGAACGACAGGACCGGAGGCCTCTCCAGGGGGCCCTCCGCATGTTCGAAGGATAGCTGTTCTCCAGGGTCTGACATTGGCACCGACGCCGTCCTTCGCTTGACCTCCGCCGCACCACCTTCACGCCGCTCGAAGCAGGAATTTTAGCTTCGAGGTCGGGTCCCTCAGCACCTCCGGATCCGTACGCGTCCCGCATTCTTCAGCATTTCGGCGAGCCGGATCGCGTGCGACTGCGTTCCCTTGCCGAGGCCCGCCGCCGCCACAAGACTCCCGTCTGCAGCCAGATGGAAAATTAATGTCGCGCCGGCCGGCGAGGACGATATGCACGCCTCAGCCGCTCGTTGCTATCGTTTCGATCTTGGAGCCGACTGGCGAATCCACGCCTTCAGAAATGTGAAGTTCCTGAAGCCTTAGCGCCAACGGCTCCGGAACCCCATCAGGACAGGCGGCAACCAATATTGAATTGGCCTTGATATTTTGCGCAAATTACGTATTTTGCGTACTCAATATAAGGAGACAAGCATATGGCAATTCAAGTTCCTGCCAGCGCTTTTTCCCGCCAGTTTGGAAAAATTCGCGACCAGGTTTACGAAGCTGGTGTGATCGAGGTCACTTCGCACGACCGCGTGGTAGGCGCCTACATTAGCCCAAAGGAACTCGAACACTTCAATAAATTGAAAAGTCGGGAAGTCCAAGTTCTTCATGCCAGCGAGATTGACGATGATCTTTTGGCTGAGATCGAAAACGCACAGTATGGCGTGATCTCGAAGTGAAGCTCCCAGACCCTGTTCCGGGTCTTGTGATCCGTTTTGGCTACACTTGGTACAAAGATCACTTCAGGAAAGATCGGCCCTGCGCGATTGTGCTCGCTTCAAACGAGTCAGGTATGGTCACAGTGGTTCCTATCACCCACTCGTTTCCTGAAATCGGGGAAGAAGACGTGTCTATTCTAATCCCAGAGGACATCTGTAAGGCCATGGGATTGGATCAAGAAGCCAACTACGTCCGCGTATCTGAGGTCAATCGCTTCGAATGGCCCTCGGACCGGCTGGCTCCCCTTCCTCACGACAGCACCCGTTGCGACTACGGGATGGTTCCAAAGGACTTCTTTCTTGAGATGCGCAAGAAGCTCGCGGATGTAGTCCGAGCAAATAAAATGAAGTCCGTTAAAGTAGACTGACCCGCAACTATGCGTAATCAGGAGCTACCCTGCGGCGCCACGAAAAGGGCGGACCCGGCACGGGCAAGGATTCGTCTTTGGGCACCAGCAAGGGTCGGCGCCGCCGGCCAGATCTGAAAAAGCGGCCTCCCCTATCAACCAGCATAAATTTTGTTGAAGGTTCGACCGGTCGACAAGGCCATCTGCGGCGCGACACAAACCCCGCACAAACTGTGCCACAAAGGATCCACGTGCTCTGCAAAAACATCAATAAAAACAATACCAAAAAGAGGGGATGGTGCGGTCAAAGGACTTCTCAGCGGTGAAGCCGAGTTCGATGGCGCGCTTCGCCTCGAAACCGGTTGCCTTGCCAGCGCCATGCGCATGATCATCTCGTCCGGCTCGCGACGGATGAGCGATACGGCCTTCTCGCCCGCGGCACGGCGCAGAGCCTCGATCTGTTCGCAAACAGTCGCGCTGAGACCTGGCATGGAAGGTTGCGCCGCGGGCCAACTTTTCGACGCTGATCGTCGCGCCGTCGATCAGGAAGCGGACGGCTGCACGCCCAGAATATTCGAGAAGAAACCGGAGGCAGCCTTGCTCGGCATACCCGAGCGGATGCAGATGGTCGGAAGGCGGATGCCGATGCCATCGAAGAAGCCGCGACCCGATTAGTCCGACAGCAAGAGTTCGCCTATCGCCTTCTGGGTGCCGTAGCTCGTCAGCGGCGTCGTGTGGAACTCGTCCGGGATCGGATAGGGAAGGGGAGCACCGGAGACGGCGATCGAAGAGGTGAAGTCGACACGAGGCTTGTAGCCATCCTGGCCGTGGCCGACACGGATTGCGTCGAACAGGTGACGGGTGCCGTCTAGGTTGATGCGGTAGCCCTTGTCGAAGTCGAGTTCGGCTTCACCTGACACGATGGCGGCGAGGTGGAAGATCACGTCCGGCCGTTTGGCAACGATGCGCTCAGCTTCGCCGGCAGCCGAACGGTCGCCACTCTCGAGGACGGCCTTACCCGATCGCTCTGCTGTGGCGATCGCGTTCGCGTTCACGGCGATAGGCCAATCGACTTTCCTGCTCCGGTAAAGCCGGGGCGTCCGGCTCGAACCAATCGTTGTTGGCTCGAGCCAAAGCATCGCCCTTGCCGCTCCTGTGGAAAGAAAGTGGCCACTTTCGCCAACATCACGCAGGGAGCCTTTTTCGGCGTCGGTGTACCGGTTGTTTGTCGGCGCTGCCGGGTCTCTGGTTCCAACTGCCGGCGTCCTTCGACCTTGTTCCGCTCATCTTCACGAACGCATTCACGCTACTCGTGTCGCGTCCCGCCATTGACACCACCATCACTCCATGTATTCTTTTATAAAAGTGCATATAACATAACTGTGGAACAAAACGGGAGATGGATATGAGAATGAAGCTGGCATTCCTTGTCGCCACGGCGTTGATCGCAACACCGTCTTTTCTGCTGGCGCAGGAAAAAGGCGGCGTGATTAACGTCGCTACGATTGGCGAACCGCCCACACTCGATCCGATGACGTCGACAGCCGACCTTGTCGGTATCGTCACGCAGCATATCTTCGAGACGCTTTATACGTTCGACAAGAAGTGGGCCGTAACGCCGCTATTGGCCGAAAGCCTTCCTGAGGTTAGCGCCGACGGGAAGACCTACACGATCAAGCTGCGCACGGGCATCAAGTTTCATGACGGCAGCGACATGGCATCTGACGACGTCGTTGCCTCGCTCAACCGTTGGACCAAGCTTGCTTCACGTGGAAAACAGGCCGCTGGCTTTATCGAATCGATCACTGCAACCGACGCATCGACCGTCACGATCAAGCTGAAACAGCCCTACGCTCCACTGGTCTCGCTGCTTGCCTTCAACAACTCCGCTGCGATCATCATTCCCGCGGAAAAGCAGGCCGACACGATGACGGACTTCATCGGCACCGGCCCATACATGCTGAAGGAGCGCAAGGCTGACCAATATATCCAGCTCGTCCGCTTCAATGACTACAAGCCGCGCTCCGGCGACAGTGATGGTTATGGTGGCGCCCGCCATCAGTATCTCGACGAAATCCGCTTTGTACCGGTGCCGGATGCCAACACCCGCGTCGAGGCCGCCGTCTCTGGCCAATACGACTATATCGACTCCCTGCCGGTCGAATCCTACGACAAACTCAAGTCGTCAACGGCAACCCAGCCGCTGCTCCTGAAGCCGTTTGGCTATCCGGTATTCGTCTTTAACACCGCTGCCGGCGTTACAAAGAACGTTGCGATCCGCAAGGCAATCCGCCAGGCGCTCAGTATGGAAGACATGATGGGAGCCGCCTTCGGCGGTACGGACTTCTACGCGGCGGATGGCAACATCTATCCTGGCAACTTCGCCTGGAGCACGGACGCAGGTGTCAAAGGCAACTACAATGTCGCGGATCCGGAAGGCGCAGCCACAGCTGCCAAGGAGGCAGGCTACAACGCTGAGCCCATCCGCATCCTGACCAGCCGCCAGTACGAGTTCCACTACAAGATGGCCCAGGTCGCGGCCGAGTATCTGAAGCTGGCGGGCTTTACGGTGGACCTCCAGGTTGTCGACTGGGCGACGCTGACACAGCGCCGCACCGACAAGGCGCTGTGGGACATCTATATCAGCCACAGCCCGTTCCTTCCGGAACCGGCCCTGATCGGCTCCCTGTCTCCGAGCTCGCCTGGATGGTGGGACACGCCGGCGCGCAAGAGTGCCGTCGATGCGTTCACCACCGAGATCGACCCAATGAAGCGCGTTGAACTCTGGGCCAACGTCCAGAAGACGATGTACGACGAGGTGCCGTTCATGAAGATTGGCGATTTCAACGCCGTCTCGGCCATGTCAACGAAGCTTCAGGGTGTCGATCCCGCCCCCTGGCCGTACTTCTGGAACGCATCGATCAAGAAGTAACCCCGCGTGCCGGGTGCTGGTCCTGAGGCCGGCATCCGTCCAGGATCGTGCTGTGTTTGGACACAGGAGCCGCTTTCCATGATACGCTACATCCTACAGCGCCTTCTTGGCATGATCGTTGTGATGTTTCTCGTCGTCACGATTGTCTTCGTGATCGTGCGTGTGACGCCCGGCGACCCCGCCGCAGTCATGCTCGGCCCTGATGCAACAACACAGGACGTTGCCGAATTGCGCGCGCGCCTCGGTCTCGACCAGTCGATCGTTGTTCAATACTTCTTCTATATAGGACAGCTTCTGAAGGGGGATCTTGGCCAGTCGATCTTCCTCAACATGCCGGTGACGTCGGCGCTTCTCGAACGCGCAGAACCGACCTTCTTCCTGACGATCTTCTCGCTCCTGATTGCAAGTGTCGTGGCACTGCCGATCGGCATCTATGCCGCCTACCGACGCGGCTCGTTCATCGATCAGTTGTCGACCACCATCGCCATGCTGGCCGCAAGCATCCCGAGCTTCTGGCTCGGCCTCATTCTCATGCAGTTCTTCGCCGTGCGCCTGAACCTGTTTCCTGTCTCCGGATACGGCGGCCCCGGCGCGTCCTTTCTTGAGCGCATGTACCACCTGACGCTGCCTTCCTTGGCCCTCGGCCTTGTCTCCTCGGCGCTGATCCTGCGCTTCACGCGCGCCTCGATGCTTGATGTGCTCGGCGACGATTACATTCGCACCGCGCGCGCCAAGGGGCTGGTCGAACGCAAGGTTGTCCTCAAGCATGCGCTGAAGAATGCCTTGATCCCGATCCTGACAGTGCTTGGCCTCACTGCCGCCGTGCTGATTTCAGGTGCTGTTGTAACGGAGACCGTGTTTGGCCTTCCGGGGGTCGGCAATCTCGTCGTCTCTGCCGTTCTCAGACGCGACTACCCCGTCATCCAGGGCGCACTGCTGGTCATTGCCGGCCTCTACGTCCTCATCAATTTCGCAATCGACATGCTCTATCTGCTGGTCGATCCAAGGGTGCGCTACTGATGGCTGATATCGTAACCACCACCGAGAGACCCGCCGCAGCCGAGCGCAGCAAATTTCTTCGCCGCCTGTTGAGACGCAAGACGGTCGCCGCCGGCATCATCGTGCTCACCATCTTCGTGCTGTTGGCGGCATTGGCGCCCTGGATTGCGCCGTACTCGCCCTCGAAGCTGTCGATCGTCAACCGGCTCAAGCCGCCGAGTGAAATGTTCTGGTTTGGCACCGACGAGTTCGGCCGCGATGTGTTTTCACGCACCATCTATGCCGGGCGGCTGTCGCTGCTGGTTGGCGCCGCCGTTGTCGTGCTCTCTGCATTGATCGGTGTCACGCTCGGTCTGCTCGCCGGCTTCTTCCAGAAACTCGATACGCCGATCGCCCGCCTGATCGACGCGATGATGTCTTTTCCCGATATTCTCCTGGCTATCGCTCTTGTCGCAGCTCTCGGGCCATCGCTGACGACGGTCATCGTTGCCCTGTCGATCGTCTACTCGCCGCGCCTGGCGCGTATCGTTCGCGCCTCGACCCTGGTCATCCGCGAGCTACCCTATGTGGAGGCCGCGCAGGCGCTCGGCATTTCCACCTTCCATATCATGACGCGGCATGTGCTTCGCAATCTTCTGTCGCCGATCCTGGTGCAGGGCACCTTCCTGTTTGCCAGCGCCATGCTGGCCGAAGCCGGACTTTCCTTCCTCGGCCTCGGCGTCAGCCCCGAAATCCCGACCTGGGGAACCATGATCGCAGCCGGCCGTCAATATATCGGCCAGGCCGACTGGATGACCTATTTCCCGGGCTTCGCCATCATCCTCTCCGTACTGTCGCTGCAAATGGTTGGCGACGGTCTCCGGGACATGCTCGATCCAAGACTTCGAAAGGACCTTTAGAATGACCGGTGAAAAAGCGGGCAAGCCGCTCCTCATCACCAATGTAAAGCCTATGGCTTTCGGCGCGGCTTTCCCCTCCAGCAGCACGACCGACATCCTTGTCGGCGCCGACGGCAGGATCTCCGCAATCGGCCCGACGCTCGCCGCGCCAGCAGATGCCGCGCGCGTCGACGCCAAGGGAGCCTGGATCTCGCCCGGCTGGGTCGATCTTCACGTCCATATCTGGCACGGCGGCACCGACATTTCGATCCGTCCGTCGGAATGCGGCGCCGAGCGAGGCGTCACGACGCTGGTTGATGCCGGATCAGCGGGGGAAGCCAACTTCCACGGCTTCCGCGAATATATCATCGAGCCGTCGAGAGAGCGCATCAAGGCTTTCCTCAATCTTGGTTCGATCGGCCTTGTCGCCTGCAACCGCGTTGCCGAGCTGCGCGATATCAGAGACATCGACCTCGACCGCATTCTCGAATGCTATGCTGAGAACAGCGAACACATTGTCGGCCTGAAGGTACGGGCGAGCCATGTCATCACCGGTTCCTGGGGTGTCACGCCTGTCAAGCTCGGCAAGAAGATCGCCAAGATCCTCAAGATCCCGATGATGGTCCATGTCGGCGAGCCGCCAGCGCTCTATGATGAAGTGCTTGAGATCCTCGGTCCCGGAGACGTCGTTACCCATTGCTTCAACGGCAAGGCCGGGTCGAGCATCATGGAAGACGAGGACCTCTTCAATCTCGCCGAACGTTGCGCTGGCGAAGGTATTCGCCTCGACATTGGCCATGGCGGCGCATCCTTCTCCTTCAAGGTGGCGGAAGCAGCCATCGCACGCGGCCTTCTGCCGTTCTCCATCTCGACCGACCTGCATGGTCATTCGATGAATTTCCCGGTCTGGGATCTCGCGACCACCATGTCGAAGCTCCTGTCCGTCGGCATGCCCTTCGACAAGGTCGTGGAGGCTGTGACGCACGCACCGGCCTCGGTCATCAAGCTGTCGATGGAAAACCGTCTTTGCGTTGGCGAGAGGGCGGATTTCACCATCTTCGACCTCATCGATGGCGATCTCGAAGCGACCGACTCCAACGGCGACGTTTCCCGCCTGCAGAAGCTGTTTGAACCGCGATACGCGGTGATCGGATCGGAGGCGATCGCGGCCAGCCGCTATATCCCGCGTGCCCGCAAGCTCGTCCGTCACAGCCACGGCTATTCGTGGCGCTGAGCGGAAGGTCCAAACCGCATGATAGGAGCAGACGTGGACACGTCCCCAGAAAAGGCCGCAGCAGCGGTACCGACACCCTACGAGCGGCTCGCAGCGCTCGGCATTACGCTGCCATCAGCTCCACCGCCCATCGCCAACTTCATTACCCATGTTCGCGAAGGCAACATCCTCTATCTGTCGGGTCAGGGCCCGCGGGAAGCGGACGGTCATCTGCACGCCGGCAAGGTTGGCAGCGAAGTGAGCACGCAAGAAGCCTATCAGCATGCACGGCTTACCGGCATCAACCTGCTGGCCGTCATGCATGACGCGCTCGGCGACCTCTCCCGGGTGAAGCGGGTGGTCAAGCTGCTCGGCATGGTCAACGCCGTGCCGCACTTCGAAAACCATCCAAGCGTCATCAATGGATGCTCGGACCTCCTTATCGAGGTTTTCGGCGAGGCCGGCCAGCATGCTCGCTCCGCCGTTGGCTTCGGCTCCCTGCCAGGCAACATCACTGTCGAGATCGAGGCGATCGTCTCGCTCAACGACTGAGGAGGTCAGGTCAGTGGTTGCGCCATCCCATCAACTTCTCGATCCGCTCCGCCGAAGCTCGCACCTGTTCGGTGTAGTGGCTTTCGTCGGACAGAACCTTCTGTTCGGGCAGGACGATCGAAATGGTGGCAACGCATTGGCCTTCCCGGTCGCAGACCGGCGAAGCGATGCAGGCAACCGCGTAGTCCGACTCGGCGACCTGGATAGACAGTCGTTCCCCGAAAGCCTTGCCTGCGGCATCAGAAAGCGTGCGCGCATCGATCTCAGCGCGCCCGGTCGGCGAGGTGCGGGCGCAGCGCTTGAACAATTCTACCCGCTCGTTCTCGGGCAGGTGGCCGACAAGAAGCCTTCCGGACGCCGTCCAGTTCAATGGCACGCGCGTGCCGACACGCGAGGCAACCTGAAAATGGCTTGGGCCGTCCGCCATCGCAAGCACAAGCATGTAATCGCCGTCGCGACCGCAGACCTGCACGGTTTCGCCGGCCTGCCGGCAGAGATCGTGCATCTCGTGCGTGGCAACGCTCATGAAGTCCAGCGACCGGGCATAGGCGAGGCCATAATGATAGAGGCGCGAACCAAGCCAGATCGACCCATCCGAGTTGCGAGCCAGCATGTTCTTTTCGACCAGGTCGTCGATGATAACATAGACGGTGGAAAGCGGAGCCCGGACTGCCTTGGCAATTGCGTAAGCACCCGCTGGAGAACCGGTTTCGTAAAGATAATCAATTACCTGCAAGGCACGGTCAATTCCGCTGACGCGAGAGCGCCGCGCGCCTTTTGCGTCGGCCGCCTCGATCGATGCGGCCTCGTAGAGGGGGGCTGCGGATGAGCTCTTGGTGTCCAATTCAACGTTCCTCGTCTGATAACGAGAAGCTATTACATTACTATGGCATAACTGTCGATGGCAATTTGCAACCTGCCGCCACTCTGGAGAAATAGAATGTCCGATGATATCCGCACCAAGATCGGCCTGCGCCCGGTCATCAACGTGTCCGGCACCATGACAAGCCTCGGCGCATCGATCGTCGTGCCGGAAGCGATAGAGGCGATGGCAGCGATCCTGCCGCAGTTCGTCGAGATCAACGACCTGCAACGCAAGGCAAGCGGCGTCATCGCACGGCTGACTGGTGGTGAAGCTGGCTTTGTCACCGCATCGTGCTCGGCCGGCATAAGCCTCGCCGTCGCCGGCGCCATCACCGGCGACAATCTCCTGGCCATCGAGAAATTGCCCGATGTCTCTCCCGAGAAGAACGAAGTCCTCGTGCAGATGGGCCATGTTGTCAGTTACGGCGCGCCGGTTGATCAGGCCATTCGCCTCGCCGGGGGCAAGGTCGTCTTGATTGGGCAGGCAACCTCGACGCATCGCTTCCATATGGAACATGCCATTACCGAGAAAACGGCAGCGGCCGTCTATGTCGTGTCGCATCATGTTGTCGACTACGGCTTGCTTCATCTTAGCGAATTTGTCGAGATCGCCCACGCGAAGGGCGTTCCGGTGATCGTTGATGCGGCCTCCGAATACGATCTCAAGCTCTTCCTGGCGCAAGGAGCCGATATCGCGCTTTACTCCGGCCACAAGTTCCTCGGCGGCCCGACCTCCGGCATCGTCGCTGGCAAGAAGGAATTGGTGCGCAGCGCCTTCCTGCAGAACATGGGGATCGGCCGCGGCATGAAGGTCGGCAAGGAAAGCGTCTATGGCGTCATGGCTGCGTTAGAAGCATGGGAAAATCGCGATCATGCGGCTATCCGGGAACGTGAGACCGCCTGCCTTAACCTCTGGAAGAACGAACTGGACGATCGCCCGGGCGTGACGGCACTGATCGAGCCCGATCCTACCAACAATCCGCTTGACCGCTTGCGGGTGGTGATATCGCCGACGGAGGCCCACATCACCGCCTGGGATCTCGCTGCCGCTCTGTCGCAAGGCAACCCGCCGGTCATCGTGCGCGACCACGAGGTCGAGCATCAGCATTTCTATCTCGATCCCTGCAACCTGCACCCTGGCCAGGAAGAGATCGTCGCCGTCCGCCTTGCGGAAGAGCTCAACAAGGCTCGTGCCTCGAACGAGATCATCGCCACCCCGTTCGAAAACCGCAGCAAGCATCGTTTTGACGGCATGCTGCGCTGGCCGGACTGAGGACCGACAGGCGACAAACGATAGAAGGAAGGGAACGATCATGAGCGCCACAGAGACAAGCACTGCACGGTCCGTCGATCCGGTTCTGTCTGTCCAGAACCTGACCACCTCGTTTCTGGTGGATGGCGGATTAAAACCCGTCGTGCGCGATGTTTCCTTCTCTGTGGCACCGCAAGAAACGGTCGCGATCGTCGGCGAAAGCGGCTCGGGCAAGAGTGTCACGTCGCTTTCGATCATGCGGCTCCTGCAGCCGGATTCGAGCCGCATCGAGGGCAAAATCATGCTGGGCGACCGCGACCTGCTGTCACTTTCAGAAAATGAGATGCGAAAGGTCCGCGGCAACGACGTCTCGATGATCTTTCAGGAACCGATGACGAGCCTCAATCCGCTCTTTACCATTGGCGACCAGATCTCGGAGGCATTGCTGTGCCACCAGGCGATGTCGAAGGCCGAGGCAAAGGCGGAGACGATCCGGTTGCTGGAAAAGGTCCGCATCCCGTCCGCCGCGTCTCGTTTCGATGAATACCCGCATCGCTTCTCTGGCGGCATGCGCCAGCGCGTGATGATCGCCATGGCTCTGGCTTCCAAGCCAAAGCTCTTGATCGCCGACGAACCGACGACCGCACTCGACGTAACGATCCAGGGGCAGATCCTCGATCTCATCAAGATGCTGCAGGACGAGCAGGGGACCTCGGTCCTGTTCATCACTCACGACATGGGCGTCGTTGCCGAAATTGCCGACCGTACAGTCGTCATGTATCGCGGTGAGCAGGTGGAGACCGGTGCCACAGCCGACATCTTCCACCGTGGAAAGCATCCCTACACCCGCGCCCTGCTGTCTGCCGTCCCGGTGCTTGGATCAATGCAGGCCTATGCCCGGCCATTGCGCTTTCCTGTTGTTAACACCGCAACCGGTGAAACGGACAAGCAGGTCGAAGTGCCTGACACCGTATCCAAGGACAAGCCGATCCTTGAGGTGAAGGGGCTCACCAAGCGGTTCGACATCCACTCGGGGCTGTTTGGACGACTGAGCGGTCGCGTGCATGCTGTCGAGAACGTTTCCTTCGACCTTTTCGCCGGCGAGACGCTGTCACTGGTCGGCGAATCCGGTTGTGGCAAATCGACCACAGGGCGCGCCATCATGCGGCTGATCGAACCGGATTCTGGATCCGTGCTGGTCGCGGGACGCGACGTGCTCGCTCTCGACAAGCGCGGGATGCGCGATATGCGCAAGTCTGTGCAGATGATCTTTCAGGACCCGTTTGCATCGCTCAACCCACGCATGACCGTCGGCCAGGCGATTGCCGAACCCTACCTCGAGCACAAGATGGGCACAGCAAGAGAGGCAAAGGACGTCGTCGCTGACATGCTCCTGAAGGTCGGGCTGACACCCGATATGGCAAGACGCTACCCGCATGAATTCTCGGGCGGCCAGCGACAGCGCGTCTGTATCGCCCGCGCCCTGGCACTTAAACCCAGGGTGATCGTCGCTGATGAAAGTGTCTCGGCACTCGACGTGTCCATCAAGGCGCAGGTCATCAACCTGATGCTCGATCTGCAGCACAACCTCGATCTCGCCTTCCTGTTCATTTCGCATGATATGGCGGTCGTCGAACGCGTCAGCCACCGTGTGGCGGTCATGTATCTTGGGGAGATCGTCGAAATCGGACCGCGCGCGGCAGTCTTCGGCAACCCGCAACATGACTACACCAAGAAACTCATGGCCGCGGTTCCGGTGCCGGATCCGGACCGTCGCCGCCAGAAACGAATGGCTGTCGTCGAGGAGCTGAAGAGCCCGATCCGGTCTGTCGAATACGAGGCTGGACGGCGCGAATATCGAACCGTTTCGCCAGGACATCTCGTGATAAGCTGACGGTTCTCCCGCCAATGGGCATGGACGACCCCTTGCCTCTCGCCTGGCCGGACAGGGATGCCGGGCACCATCTCGTCCTCGTCGCTGTCGACCTTCGCCATCCGGCGTGGTCAGGACGTCATGTCGCGGCACCAGCCCCGACCCGGTATGGGCGACGTTGCGCGTCTGCGCAGCATTTACTCGCCGTGCCGGTAGCGGTGTTATGATTTCCTGGCGCGAATAGACTTTCGCCAAAGCAGTTCGGCCCTCAACCTGATGGACTGAACGTCGCCTTGGCCGTCCTCCCGCTCGAACTTGGTCAACCATTCGACGGCCTTTGAAGCGATTTCGGCGACCGGCTGTGCGAATGTCGTCAGTTCGTAGGATGACCAGGACGCCTGCTCGATATCGTCGAAGCCGGCGACGCAGAGTTCGTTCGGAATGGATATGCCGAACTGGTGGCGTGCCGCATCCATGAAACCGCAGGCCAGAAGGTCGGTGGCGCAGAAGACGGCGTCGGGCCGCTCCTTGGCCGTCAGCAGGCGATGGGCGAGAACGCGCCCGGCCTCATAGCCCGTCCAGCCGTGACGTTCGACGATGACATCCATTCCAAGCGCCCGCGCGCCGGCAACAAATCCGCGCTCGCGCCCCATGAGACTAGGCGTCCCCGCTTCGGAATTGGCAAAGGCAAGCCGGCGGCAGCCGGCCCGCACAAAGGCGGTCAGGATGCGTCCGCCGGCCTCGTCGTCGTCGAGATTGATCCGGAGCGGGCCAGGCTGATCGTCGTCGCGGTTGATCAGCACCAGGCGCTGGCCATTGCGCAGACAAAGCTGCGTTATCGACTTGTCGGGAAGTCCTGAAAGAATGACCGATGCATCGGCGCGATAACGGATGGCCTGTTGCAGCGCCCGGTCGACGCTGCCGTCGGAGCGATCCGTGTTGATGAACATCGCCACCTTGCCGGCATTCTGCAGCTGCAGCGTCAGCTCCCTGAGCAGCGCCGACCGGTACGGCGTCGCGACCTCGGAAACGATAAGGCAGACGATGCCGCTTTCGTTGCGCATCAGGCCTCGGGCAAGATGGTTGACGTGGTAGCCGAGCTCCTCTGCCGCCCGCAGCACCCGTTCGCGCGTCTCTGCCGAAACGCTCGCTCCCGGGGTGAAGGTTCGCGAGACGGCGGAACGCGATACGCCGGCCCTTTCGGCGACTTCCTGTGCACTAACGAAAATTTTCGACCGCACCTTTCCCTCCCGCACGGTCTTTCTTAGCCGTTTGTTGCACGTGCGTGCAAGCGGTCTTGCAAGAGACTTTTATGACAGTTTTGCGAAAAACGAGTTGACAGTTATTTTGCCCGTATGCAAGCTCTGCACACGCTTGCAAAAGCGAGCGGCGTGGAGGCGCCGTCACAACCAGGAGGAAATCATGCGACCGGTCAAGTTGGCCGCGGCATTGCTTGCCGCGGGTGTATCCTTTGCTGCCTTTTCGGCTCATGCCGCCGGCGATCTCAATGTCATCTGCTCGGCGGATTCGCAGGTCTGCGACCTGATGAAGGGTCTGTTCGAGAAGCAGACCGACATAAAGGTGAACATGGTTCGCCTGTCGGCTGGCGAGACCTATGCCAAGATCCGTGCCGAGGCACGCAACCCGAAGACGGATATCTGGTGGGCCGGCACCGGCGACCCCCATCTTCAGGCAGCCGCCGAAGGCCTGACCCAGGAATACAAGTCGCCGCTTTTCGATCAGCTCCAGGACTGGGCCAAGAAGCAGGCCGAGAGCGCCAAGTTCCGCACGGTCGGCGTTTATGCCGGCGCGCTCGGCTGGGGCTACAACTCTGAAATCCTTGCCAAGAAGGGGCTGAAGGAGCCGAAATGCTGGGCTGACTTGCTCGATGCGAGCTACAAGGGTGAGATCCAGATCGCCAATCCGAATTCGTCCGGCACCTCCTATAACACGCTTGCCACGCTGGTGCAGATCATGGGCGAGGACAAGGCTTTCGATTATCTCTCGAAGCTGAACGCCAATGTTTCTCAATACACCAAGTCCGGTTCGGCGCCGGTAAAGGCGGCCGCGCGCGGTGAATCCACCATCGGTATCGTCTTCATGCACGACGCGGTCGCCCAGACCGTCGAGGGTTTCCCGGTCAAGGCCGTCGCGCCATGCGAAGGCACGGGCTACGAAATCGGTTCGATGTCGATCGTCAAGGGCGCCAAGAACCTGGAAAACGCCAAGAAATGGTACGATTGGGCGCTTTCCGCCGAAGCGCAGTCGCACATGAAGGAAGCGAAGTCCTATCAGCTTCCGTCCAACAAATCCGCCGAGGTGCCGAAGGAGGCGCCGAAGTTCGAGGACATCAAGCTCATCGATTACGATTTCGCGAAATACGGCGATCCCGATGTTCGCAAGGCGCTTCTTGCTCGCTGGGACAAGGAGATCGGCGCCAAGGCGAACTGAACCTGACTTCTCCCGTGCCCGGGCCGGACCATGTTCGGCCCGAAGGCACAACTGAAACCGGAAGAAGACGCGGACCCGACCATGACACATAGCAATCGACGGCTCGATGTCGCTCTTCTTCTCGGCCTTGCTGCCTTCGTTCTCCTTCCGTGGTATCGGATCGAAGGTGGCTTTTACAGCTTCGGCTGGCTTTCCGGCTTTCCAGCTGACCCTGCCGCCGCGCCTGGCGTTTTGCAGATATTGATGCACGGACGCTGGTGGCTTGCCGGCGCCCTTGCGTTCCTGTTGGCGGGCGGCTCGGCGCGCCTGATGACCGATCCGATCCGCCGCGGCCGGCTGCTTGCCTTGGCAGGTGGCCTCGGCTTTGCCTTCCTGGCGCTGCAGGGATTGGCAATTACCTTCTCCGGCTGGAGCTGGACGATCAGCGAAATGCTTTTCGGTACGCTCAAAGATGGGCAGCCCTCGATGGGTGCCGGCGCCATCCTTGCCGGCATCGTTTTCGTGCTTCTCTTCTCCTTCGGGCTTGCCGAACGCGGCGTCATGAAAGGTGATGCCTTCCTTGTCGGCGCCATCGTCATGTTGATCGTGCTGGTTGCAATCTTTGTCTTCTACCCGGTAGGCAGCATGTTCGTCGGCGCCTTTCAGGCCTTCGACGGGTCCTTTGATCCGAGCGGGTTCTTGACCAATATTCAGGACGCGTCCGTCTGGAGTCTCGACTGCCTGGTTGGTGGCGACCGCTGCGGCGTCGCCTGGCGCACGCTCTGGCTCGCGATCCTGACGGCCAGCGGCGCAACGCTCCTCGGCCTCTGCTTTGCGCTGGTTGCGACGCGCACGCGATTTCCCTTCAAGAAGGGGTTAAGGCTGCTGACGATCTTGCCGATCATCACGCCACCCTTCGTCGTCGGTCTGGCGCTGACGCTGCTCTTCGGGCGTGCCGGCGTCGTCACCCAAACGGTGGCAACTCTTCTTGGCGCGGAACCGGGCCGCTGGCTCTATGGGTTGACGGGCATCTGGATCGCCCAGGTTCTTTCCTTCACGCCGATCTCTTTCCTCGTGCTCATCGGCGTGGTGGAAGGCGTCAGCCCCTCGATGGAGGAGGCGTCTCAAACCTTGCGTGCCGACCGCTGGCGCACCTTCTGGCGGGTGTCGCTGCCGCTGATGAAGCCCGGTCTCGCCAATGCGTTTCTGATCGCCTTCATCGAGAGCATGGCGGATTTCGGCAATCCGATGGTGCTTGGTGGCAGCCATGGCGTGCTGTCGACGGAGATCTTCTTCGCCGTCGTCGGCTCGCAGAACGATCCATCACGGGCCGCCGTCCTTGCGATGATCCTGCTTCTCTTCACCATGTCGGCCTTCATCGCGCAACGCTTCTGGCTCGCCGGCAAGAGTTTCGCGACCGTGACGGGCAAGGGGGATTCGGGCGCCCATATCGCCCTGCCGCGCGGACTTTCGATCGGCGTGCATGCGATCGTCATTCCCTGGATGATCTTCACCATCGTCGTCTACGCTATGATCCTCTTCGGCGGCTTTGTCCGCACCTGGGGCCTCGACAACACGCTTACCGTCGAGCACTACGTGAAGGCCTTCTCGATCGGCTGGCGCGACGATGGCGGCATTGCCTGGACGGGCGTCGCCTGGAACTCCTTCTGGACGACCATGGAGATCGCCCTGATCTCCGCGCCGCTGACAGCAGCCGTCGGCCTCTTGACGGCCTATCTGATCGTTCGTCAGCGGTTCGTCGGCCGCAACCTCTTCGAATTTGCGCTGATGATGAGCTTTGCCATTCCCGGCACCGTTATCGGCATCAGCTACATCATGGCCTTCAACTTGCCGCCGCTCGAAATGACCGGCACGGCGCTGATCCTCGTCGCCTGCTTCGTCTTCCGCAACATGCCGGTCGGCGTGCGCGGCGGCGTGGCGGCCATGAGCCAGCTCGACAAGAGCCTCGACGAGGCGTCGCTGACACTGCGCGCCGACAGCTTCCGCACCATCCGCAGGGTTATCCTGCCACTGCTTCGGCCAGCAATCACCGCAGCACTCGTCTATTCCTTCGTCCGCGCAATCACCTCGATCAGCGCGGTCATCTTTCTGGTCAGCGCGAAGTACAACATGTCCACCGCCTATATTGTCGGCCTTGTCGAGAACGGCGAATACGGCGTGGCGATCGCCTATTCCTCGGCGCTTATCCTGGTGATGATCGTCATCATCACCGGCTTCCAGCTTCTCGTCGGCGAGCGCCGGCTGCGGCGCGAAAACCGCGTCGCGCTTGCCGGCAAAGCCGCTTCCGCGCCTCTCGGTCAGGAGAAAACCGCATGAGCAACACCGCCGCCGGTTCCGTCGTCTTCGAAAATGTCCGCAAGACCTTCGGTGCCTTCACAGCGATCCCCGATCTTTCGCTGACCATCGAGCCGGGTACGCTCGTCACGCTGCTCGGTCCATCGGGCTGCGGCAAGACGACGACGCTGCGCATGCTGGCCGGACTGGAACATCCCTCGGCCGGCCGGATCCTGATCGGTGGCAAGGATGTCACGGCCCTTCCGGCTAACGAGCGCGATGTCTCGATGGTATTCCAGTCCTACGCGCTGTTTCCGCACATGACGGCGCTCGATAATGTAGCCTATGGCCTCGAATCCTCCCGCATTCGCCGCAAGGAGGCCCGCGAGCGGGCGGAGGAGGGGCTGAAGCTGGTCGGTCTCGCCGGCATGGGCCAGCGCCTGCCGGCCGAGCTTTCCGGTGGCCAGCAACAGCGCGTCGCCGTCGCCCGCGCCCTGGTGCTGGAGCCGCAGGTCCTGCTGCTCGACGAGCCGCTTTCCAATCTCGACGCCCGCCTTCGCCGGCGGGTGCGCACTGAGATCCGCGATCTTCAGCGGCGTCTCGGCTTCACCGCGGTCTATGTCACGCATGACCAGGACGAAGCCCTTGCCGTTTCCGACCGCATCATTGTCATGAAGGATGGCCAGATCGCACAGGCAGGTGCGCCGCGCGACCTCTACGACGCGCCGGCCTCCGCCTTCATCGCCGACTTCATGGGAGAGGCCAACGTGCTGCCCTGCGACATCGTCGGCATCGACGGCGACAGCGCGACGATCAGCGTCGAGGGGCTGCAGCATCGGGTTGCTGGCCGCAACATCCGCACCGGACCAGCGCAGCTCGCCATTCGTCCGAACGCCATCACCCTTGCGCCGCGTACCTCCGATGGATCGTTCAATGGCGAGATCACCCATGCCGCCTATCTTGGCGACCGTGTCGAATACGAGGTCAAGACGAGCAACGGTACGCTTTTCGTCGTCGACCCGGCTGTCGAACAGGCGCTCGCGCCGCGAACGGAAGTGACGATCGGCTTCAAGAGCCGTGGCATCGCCATTATCGGCTGACCCCAAACCCGTTTTGACAAGAAGGATATTAGTTCATGACGTCGCATGTCATCTCCGGTCTCGAAGCCCGTCTCGCGCTTGCTGAGGCGGTTGCCCGTGAGGCAGGCGAAGTGGCGCTCGATTATTTCAGGAAGCGCGAAACCCTCGTCATCGAGACCAAGCGCGACCCCCAGGACGTCGTTTCGATCGCCGATCGCGAAGTCGAGAACCTGATCCGCGCCCGCTTTCATGAAGCCTATCCGGGCGACGGTGTCCTCGGCGAGGAGTATGGGCTCGAACATGGCTCCTCGGGCTTCACCTGGGTTGTCGATCCGATTGACGGCACAAGCCCATTCGTCAACGGCATGCCGAACTGGTGTGTTTCGATCGGCCTTCTGCACGACGACGTTCCCGTGCTTGGCGTCATTTCCGCGCCCTGCCACGGCGAACTCTATGCCGCAGCATCAGGCATGGGTGCGACGCTTAATGGCAAGACGCTGACGCTCGACCCCTCGCGCAACATTCGCAACGCGGTGACGGGAATCGGTGCCAACAACTACGTCTCGCCGGCCTTTGTCGGGAAGATGGTCGAAACCCTGCTGGACGCCGGCGGCAATTTCGTCCGGAACGGCTCCGGCGCGCTGATGCTCGCCTATGTCGCGGCGGGCCGGCTGGTTGGCTATTACGAGCCCTACATGCATGCCTGGGACTGCATGGCCGGCTATTGCCTCGTGAAAGAAGCAGGCGGCTGGTACCACCCTTTCCCGACACAGGGCGAGATGCTCACGAAAGGCGCGCCGGTGCTTGCCGCCGCGCCAGGCGCGATCGAGGATTTGAGGAGTATCGCCGGCCTTTGAGGCGATCTTCGCTCCGATGCTCGACAGATTGCGAAAGCGTCCTAGTTCTCTTCGATTGCACAGCTTTGCATCGGGAGTTCGCCGCTTTCGGGAAAAGACAGAAGAGGATTTCCGGAACGATCGAGGAGGATCGTCCGGAAAAGGTCGAAGACGATCGCCAAAACCACAGGGAGGAATTATGTCCAAACGTCTACTTTTCGTTTCCGTCGCAGCCGCGGCCCTTTCGGCCGGTGCCCAGAACGCCTTTGCGGTGACCGAACTGCAATGGTGGCATGCCATGGCAGGCGCCAATAACGAGGTCGTCGAAAAGCTGTCCAAGGAGTTCAACGAGAGCCAGAGCGAGTACAAGATCGTCCCGGTGTTCAAGGGCACCTATCCGGAAGCCCTGAACGCCGGCATCGCCGCCTTCCGCGCCAAGCAGCCACCGGCAATCCTGCAGGTCTTTGACGCCGGCAGCGGCGTCATGATGGGGGCAGAGGGCGCCGTCATGCCGGCTGCCCAGGTGCTGGAGAAGGGCGGTTACAAGTTCGACAAGTCTGAATATCTGCCCGGCATCGTCGCCTATTACTCGAAGCCGGACGGCACGATGCTGTCCTTCCCCTACAACTCCTCTTCGCCGATCCTTTACTACAACAAGGATGTCTTCAAGAAAGCCGGCCTCGATCCGGAGACGCCGCCGAAAACCTGGCCTGATGTCTTCGAGGCAGCCAAGAAGATCAAGGCGAGCGGCGCAGCCCCCTGCGGCCTAACATCGACGTGGTTGACCTGGATCCAGACGGAAAACCTTGCCGCCTGGAACAACGTCGCTTACGGCACCAATGAGAACGGGCTTGGCGGCACGGATGTGAAGCTCGAATTCAACTCGCCACTCTTCGTCCAGCATTTTCAGGCGATCGCCGATCTCGCCAAGGACGGCACCTTCCGATACGGCGGCAGGACCTCGGAGGCAAAGCAACTCTTCACCTCCGGCGAATGCGCCATCATGACGGAATCCTCGGGTGGCCTCGGCGACATCGTCAAGTCGGGGATGAACTACGGCATCGGTCAACTGCCCTATTATGATGGGGAGGGGCGGCCGCAGAATACGATCCCCGGCGGCGCGAGCCTCTGGGTCTTCGCCGGCAAGTCGGATGCGGAATACAAGGGCATCGCCGAGTTCTTCCATTTCCTCTCCCAGACCAAGATCCAGGCGCGACTGCATCAGGTTTCGGGCTACATGCCGGTCACCATGGCGGCCTACGAGGACACGAAGAAGTCCGGCTTCTATGACAAGAACCCTGCTCGCGAAACGCCGATCCTGCAGATGATGGGCAAGGCGCCCACCGAAAATTCCAAGGGCGTTCGTCTCGTCAACCTGCCCCAGGTCCGCGACATCATGAACGAGGAATTCGAGGCGATGCTCGCCGGCAAGCAGGACGCCAAAGCGGCGCTTGACAAGGCGGTCGAGCGAGGCAATGCGGCGATCCAGCAAGCCCTGGGCAACTAACAGACGCCACCTGCCGCCCGTGGTCGAAGCCGCGGGCGGTTACTACCGTTTGTCAGGAGCCTCATTTGCAGCGTGTTGTTTTTCCAAACAAGATCCTTCCCTATCTCCTGGTCGCGCCTCAGATCGTGCTTACCGTGGTCTTCTTCTTCTGGCCGGCAAGCCAGGCGCTCTACCAGTCGACGCAGCGCGAGGATCCCTTCGGACTCAAGAGCGGTTTTGTCGGCCTTGCCAATTTCCAGGCGGTTCTTTCCGACGAGAATTATCTGAACTCGCTGCAGGTAACTGTTGTCTTCAGCATCGCGACGGCGTTGCTGTCCATGGTCCTGGCGCTCGCGCTTGCGACCGCCGCCGACAAGGTGGTGCGCGGGCAGGGCTTGTATCGGACGCTGCTGATCTGGCCCTATGCCGTCGCGCCCGCCGTTGCCGGCATGCTCTGGCTCTTCATGTTCAATCCCGCCATGGGCACCTTTGCCTATCTACTGCGCCGAAACGGCTTCGGCTGGGATCCACTGCTGAACGGCAACCAGGCCATGCTGCTGGTGATTGTCGCAGCCGCCTGGAAGCAGATCAGCTATAATTTCCTCTTCTTCGTGGCCGGCTTGCAGGCGATCCCGAAATCGCTGATCGAGGCGGCGGCGATCGACGGTGCGCGCGGCAGCCGGCGCTTCTGGACGATCGTCTTTCCGCTCTTGGCGCCGACCACCTTCTTCCTGCTTGTGGTCAATACCGTTTACGCCTTCTTCGACACTTTCGGCATCATCCACGCGGTTACCGGGGGTGGTCCGGCACGGGCGACCGAAACGCTGGTCTACAAGGTCTTCAACGATGGCTTCGTCAATCTCAACCTTGGCTCCTCGGCGGCGCAATCGGTCATCCTGATGGCAATCGTGATCGCATTGACCGCCTTCCAGTTCCGCTTCGTGGAACGTCGCGTTCATTATGGGTGAGGCAGGCTGATGATCGAAAAACGTCCCCTGGCCACACTTCTCGGCCACCTGATGCTGATCCTCGGCATCGTCATCGTCGCCTTTCCGATCTACTACACCTTCGTCGCCTCGACGATGAGCTCGGCGGAGATCCTGCGACCGCCGATCTCGCTGCTGCCGGGTGCGCACTTCTCCGGAAATTACGGCGAAGCGCTCTTCGGTGGTGTCGAGCGCACCGTCGGTGTCAGTCTCGAGCGGATGCTTTGGAACACCTTCGTCGTTTCCTTCGTCATCGCGGTCGGCAAGATCGCGATTTCCTTCCTGTCGGCTTTCGCGATCGTCTTCTTCCGTTTTCCCTTCCGCATGGGTTTCTTCTGGATGATCTTCATCACGCTGATGCTGCCGGTCGAAGTCCGTATCCTGCCGACCTACAAGGTGATCGTCGATCTCGGCATGATCGACACCTATGCCGGTCTGACGCTGCCGCTGATGGCGTCAGCGACGGCGACTTTCCTGTTCCGGCAGTTCTTCCTGACGATCCCGGGCGAGCTGGTCGAGGCGGCACGTATCGATAGCGCCGGTCCCTTCCGCTTCATGCGCGATATCCTGCTGCCGCTATCGCGCACCAATATCGCCGCGCTTTTCGTCATCCTCTTCATCTACGGCTGGACACAATATCTTTGGCCGCTGCTCGTGACCAACGACGCGCGCATGACGACGATCATCATCGGGTTGCGCAAGATGGTGGATTTTGCTGATGCGGCGACCCCGTGGAACTTCGTGATGGTGACGGCGATCCTGGCAATCATCCCGCCAGTCCTCGTCGTCGTGCTCATGCAGCGCTGGTTTGTCAAAGGTCTGGTGGAAACGGAGAAATAATGGCCGAAATCAAGCTTAACGACGTCCGCAAGTCCTATGGCGGCGGCATCGAAGTGATCAAGGGCGTGTCGCTCGACATCGCCGACGGCGAACTCCTCGTCCTCGTCGGCCCCTCGGGCTGCGGCAAGTCCACGCTGCTGCGTATGATCGCCGGGCTGGAAGGTATCACTGCCGGCGAGATCGGGATCGGCGGGCGAAGGGTCAACGAGCTGGAGCCCTCCGAGCGGGACATCGCCATGGTCTTCCAGAATTATGCGCTCTATCCGCATATGACCGTGCGCCAGAACCTCGCCTATGGCTTGAAGAACCGCAACACACCCAAGGACGAGATCGACAGGCGCATTGCCAAGGCGGCTGCTTCGCTCGAGATCGAGCCCTACCTTGAGCGCAAGCCGCGCCAGCTTTCAGGCGGCCAGCGCCAGCGTGTGGCGATGGGCAGGGCGATCGTGCGCGAGCCCGCCGCCTTTCTCTTCGACGAGCCGCTCTCCAACCTCGACGCCAAGCTGCGCGTACAGATGCGGGTCGAGATCAAGCGCCTTCAGCGGTCACTTGCAACCACCAGCGTTTACGTCACGCATGACCAGATGGAGGCTATGACCCTCGCCGACCGGCTTGTCGTCCTGAACGGCGGCCTGATCGAGCAGGTCGGCACACCGATCGAGCTCTATGAGAAACCCGCAACAACCTTCGTCGCGACCTTCATCGGCTCGCCGGCGATGAACCTGTTTTCGACCGACAATCCGAGCCTGACATTGAGCAACCCGGACCTTCTTCCAGCCGAGACCGCCACCATCGGCATCCGCCCAGAGGATTTCTATCTGGTGGAAGGCGCAGCACCCGCAGCCCTAACCACCGATGCTCGCGTCGCCGCTGTCGAGCTGATCGGCGCTGAAAGCTACGTTCACGCAACGCTGCCGACCGGCGACAATGTTGTCTTTCGTGTCGCGGGCCGATCAAGAATAGAGATCGACGCCCCGGTGCGGATTGCCGCCAAGGCAGAGAGACTGCACTTCTTCGACCGAAGCAACGTTCGGGTGCAGTAAGAGACTGACCCCTCGGAACTCTTTCTGCCCACGAGAGATCAACAGCCGGGTTTCAAAGGGATAGGCTTGCCCTGTTGTCTGAGGAAAAATCGACAATCTGGCACGGTTTGGAGAGCCTGTAGCGCGCAGAACTTGACAAACTGATCGTCAATAAGGTAAACACGATTAAGGTAATCGCGATTACGGTAATTATAATTACCGTAGGGCAGGCATATGCAGTTTCTCGGGCGCGAACGTGAACTCAAGCTGGTGCGGATCGAATTGGATTCGCAACGACCTTCCCTCATCATCGTATTTGGCCGACGGCGGATCGGCAAATCGCGGTTCCTTCGGGAGGCCGCCAAGAACCGCCCAGAAATCTACTTTCAGGCGACCCGCGTCTCATCACTTTTGAACCTGGAACAGTTCAAATCCGATGTCGGAAAGGCAATCGGATCAAAGCCGCAGCTCGAAGCCCTGTCAAGCTGGGAGGGGGTACTGCACTATGTTGCCGAGCGTGCCGGCGAGCATCCGGGATTGATCGTCACGATCGACGAATTTCCCTATCTGCTTGATAACGAGCCAGCACTGCCATCGATCGTGCAGAAATTCTGGGATTCCGGCGCACTTGCAGACGGGGCGATGAAACTGATCCTTTGCGGCTCTGCCATTTCTCAAATGGAAGACCTGTTGGCGGAACGGAACCCGCTTTACGGGCGAAAAACCCTGTCGATCGACATGAAGGCCTTGCCCCTTGTCGACGTCGCCAAGTTTTTCCCGGAGTACACGGCCGACGACATTATCAGAACCTATGCGATTTTCGGCGGCATTCCCTACTATCTTCAGCTTTGCGACGCTCAGGAACCGCTCCGCAATAACGTCATCAAACTCTTGCTCACAGAGACAGGCACCCTGATCGACGAACCGAACACGCTGCTGCAGACCGAACTCAGAGAGCCGTCCTTTTACTCAAGCGTGGTTGCGGCTATATCTGACGGTTGCAACACTAAGTCGGCGATCGCAAGCCGACTGGGTGTCAAAGCAGACGGTATTGGACCGTACCTGGCAAAACTGCTCGCGCTTGATTTGATCGATAATTCGAAATCGCTGGATGCCGACGAAAAGGGCCGAAACCGCCGCTATCGCGTTGCAGACAGCCTGATGTCGTTCTGGCATCGTTTCGTGCGACCAAGCCTGAGCGCGATCAGCAGCGGGTTTGGCGAGGAGGTTTACGACCGCGTCGTGGAGCCTCGGTTCTCCGAATATATGGCAATTGCGTTCGAACCGATCACCCTTCAATTTGCAAGGCTTCATCTGCAGGAGGTCCTTGCGGTTCCGACGCAGGAGGTTGGCCAGATTTGGGGTCACGCCGATTTCGACATCGATGTCGCGGGGCGATTGTTGGATGGTGCATTTTTCTATGGCGAATGCAAATGGCGATCGCGCGTGATCGACCTTGGCCACGTCCGATTGTTGCGTGAGCGATCCGAGAAAACGACTTACGGGGAAGGAGCGACGGGCAAGCACTACCTGTTTTTCAGTAGAAGTGGTTTTTCAAGCGATGTCGAGAGTTTCGCGGAAGAAGACGAGCGGCTGCATCTGATAACCCCAGAAACACTGGTAAGACCGCGTCGGTAGAGGCGACAGCGTGGGCGCATTGCCGCTTCCAACGCGCCGCCTGGCGCATGTGGCACTTGCTCCATAACGTCGGTAATTTCTGTAGTAAATCAGATGCCTAAGCTGCTTTTGGTGGTCTTTGCTACCTAACGCCGGAAAATTCTGTGGTTCCGTGTCTCACGATGATGTCCTGAGGTTCTGGATGACGCTAAATTTAGACGCGTTTGGTGGGACCCAAGCTCGCTCCTGTCACCGCATGCCATTGTTTGCATGGGTAGCCGCAGGGCCGGTTCGCGCTTGCGATAGGTGACCGCCCTAGCACCCCCAGCGCAATGCCGCCGTCGCAACGGGCGAATCCCAGAGGAGGAGTTCGTCCTCCCTGAGGATGGCGAGCGTGACGGAAAGGCCCTGCATGTCGAGGGAGGTGGCGTAAGTGCCGACCAGCGAGCGTACGATCCTCAGGTCATGATCCGTCATGAAGCGGTGGGCAGTATTGTAGGCGAGATAGAGTTCGGCCGGTGGCGTGCCGCCAAGTCCATTCACGAAAAGCAATGCCTTATCCGCAACCGGGGCGACTTCGTTGAAGACTGTTTCGCTCAGATGCGTGATGATGGCATCTGCGTTGGAAAAGGGCTCTCTCTCGTGGCCTGGTTCCCCGTGAATGCCAACGCCCATTTCTATCTCACCCGGGCCGAGCGCAAAGGTTGATCGCTGCGTGTGAGGAACCGTTACGCCAGTCAATGCGACACCCATCGATCTGATGCGGGGCGAAAGATCACCGGCAAGGGCTTTCAATTCGGCGAGCGCCATTCCCTTTTCGGCTGCAGCGCCGAGAAGTCTCTCAACGATCACGGTACCGGCAACACCGCGTCGGCCGCGCCCGTCCCGCGTCCGCGCCGTTTCGACGTCGTCGCTCACGATCACCATTTCAATCTTGTGGCGGCTCGATGCCATCTCTGCCGCCATTTCGAAATTCATGACATCGCCGTCGTAGTTTTTCACCACGAGCAGGCAGCCAGCCCCGGTATCCGTTTCCTCGATCGCGCCAACGATCTGGTCCGGAGTAGGAGAGGTGAAGATATGCCCGACACATGCCGCATCGAGCATGCCGCGGCCGACGAAGCCAATATGCATTGGTTCGTGACCCGCGCCACCGCCGGAGATGATTGCCACCTTGCCCGGAACGAGGTGACGACGGCGGACAAATTTGCGATCAGCGCCGAACACAACGAAGTCCTCATGGGCGCGCACAAATCCGTCGAGGGTTTCGGCGACCATTGTTTCCGCTGTATTCATGAATTTCTTCATCAAGCCCCTCCCAAGGCGATGATCATCTAGCGTCTCGTCGCGCGCAATGGTCCGTTCAATCCGGCGATCCCGAAATTGCAGCGATCTTTTGCACCAAGTCGGTGATGGCCTCTTCAAGCAGCCGGTTGCGTCGTTCGTCACCGAAGTCAGGCACCATGATGGAAAGGTGACGCAACTTTTCCGAGGCGCCAAATTCCGGCAGTTTGCCGGGATGGGCGGTCTGATAAGCGTCGAGAAAGCGTTCCTGTTCGGCGGCGCTGAAATGGCAAACCCGGAAGATCGTCGCAAGATGACGGGCCGGAAGAGGCGTCGCATAAATGGGGCTGGTTATCTGGGTGACGAAGCTTCGATGCTTGCCGAGTTCCGTCGCCAGCCGCTGACGGGTTCCCGAAGGCCGGTTTTCGATGATCTGCGCCAGAATGTTCTTATAGGCGATAATGGCGTCTTCGGTGTCTTCGCGCGCCATCCCTATTCTCCGGCTGCCCTTGTCCCATCGGCATTCAGGCCGACTATGGCCGATCTTATCGTGGGAAGCCGATCTGGCGCCACGGAAAAATGCCGCAGACCGACGGCGAGAAGATCAGAGATACGGGATGGATCGCCGGCCATGTCTCCGCAAATGCTGACTGGTTTGCCGCCGGCAAGCTTGACCGCCTGTGCGACCAGGCGCAGCACTGCGGGCACTGCGCGGGCTTGATATCGAGCAAAGTCGGCCTGCTCGCGTGCGGAAGCGACGAGGTATTGCGAAAGGTCATTCGTGCCAAACGAAAAGAAGTCTGCGTTTTCGAATTGATCGAGCATGAGAGCCGCCGCCGGGACCTCCACCATCATGCCAATCGGGGGAATGCGGTGCGGCACACCCCGGCTTGCGAGGAGGCTGGATTCTTCGCGATAGATCTGCCTGATATCGTCGACATCAGATGGAAAAGTCACCATTGGCAGCATGATGCGAAGATTGCCGAAGACCGCCGCGCGCAAAAGCGAGCGAGCTTGCACACGCGCAATTTCGGGCCGGGCTAGAAGAAGACGAATGCCGCGCAAAGAGGACATTTCCGTGAGGCCGGAGAGCGTCTTGTCGCCGCCGATGTCCAGCATACGGATTGTCACGGACCGGCCATCAGCCCAATTCAGGAGGCGGCGATAGATCTCAAATTGCTTTTCTTCGTTTGCGGCATCACCGAGCGACGTCACCGCGAACTCCGAGCGCACCAACCCTATTCCGGCGGTTGTCGCGACCGGGATCGCATCGATTTCGTCGGGAGCATTGACATTGATCGACAAGAGAACCTGCGCTCCGTCCGCGGTATGCAGGATTCCGCTGTCGAGTGGCGGTGCGGTGCTTCTTGGCGGACGGCTGACTTGCGTCGACGTCGCATGGTCCTTGGCTGCCTGCAAAATGACAACACCTGAATCGCCGTCGACTCCCATGTGTTGCCCTCCCTCCGTCGCGAAGCGGCCGGTACCAATCACCATCGGGACGGACCGGGATTTGGCAAGCAGGGCCACATGGCCGACGGCACTCCCTGCAAAAAGAACGATACCGCCGCCTGCCGACCAGTCATGGGCGAGGAAGCGGCTGGGTTCCATGTCCTTTCCGACATAGATGGATCCGGCTGGAAAGTCGTCGACGGGCGTTCCAGTGAGTACGGAGAGGACGCGGTTCTTGATGTCCAGAATATCGACGGCACGCGCCCTTAGTTGATCTTCTTCCGAGCATTCCAGTTCCCGGATGTATCCATCGAGCGTTCCGATCCAGGCGAAAGCTACATTTTCACCCGCATCGATACGCGCGCCGGCCATCTCGGTCAGCGTTGGATCGCGGAGCACCTCAATCTGAAACTCGACGATGTCGCCACCCTCTGGGTCTGCCCCGGTGCCAAGATCCTGTAGTTCGCGGATGGCGGTGTCGATTGCGCTGGCGAGTTCGGCATGGCCGGAGACGCTTGATGGCGGTGACGGGGCAGTGGCCATTGGTTCGGCGACGAAGGCCGATCCGCTGGCAACACCTGGCGCCGCGCTCGTGCCTTTCAATCTAAGCGGGGCGGCCATGCTTCTTTTCCTCATCGAAATTGCGCTCGACGAGGCCCTTCAATGCCCGGATCGCTTCTTCGGCGAGGATTCCGTCGGCGCGAATTTTAAGCACCGAGCCCTTGCGGATCTTGGCGCCCATGATCTTGATGATGCTCTTGCCATTCAGCCAGACGTCGCTGCCATTGACAGCGACCTCGATGGAGCAGGGGAACGACTTTGCCAGGCGCGTGAACGTCACCGAAGGCCGGGCATGCAGTCCGACGCCATGCTTGACCTCGACCTCCGTCTGGCAACTGGCATGGACCTGCCCGGCCTCATGGGTTCCTATGCGCAATCCACTGCTCATCAGGGTGAGAGCTCCTCTGCCGTTGCGACCACCTTGGTCAGTGATGCGCCACCGGAGGCCTCGGCAGCGGCGATAACGGCTCCTTCAACGATAGGGGCGTTGCAGATCGATACCCGCTTGGACCGGGGCGAGCCGAGCATTTCGATTGCCATTTCGCTATTGGTTTCAGCTCCACCCAGATCGACAAAGACGGCTACGCCGGCGTCCGACCAGGCCTCTTCGATGGCTTTGAGAATTCCGCCGGCATCCGTTCCCAACTCGCCGTGACTGTTGCCACCGGACCAGGCCAGCGGCACGCTGTCGCCAACCATTTGCCGCACCATATCGGCGGTGCCACGCGCAATCAGCGGCGAGTGGGAGACAATTACAATTCCGACGTTTGGCGTCTTCGCATTCATGCGCTGCGGTGCTCCTCGAGATAGAGGCAGATCGCGGTTGTCAGAAGCGCACAGCTTGAAGCGCCCGGATCGACATGGCCGATTGACCGGTCCCCGAGATAGGAAGCCCGTCCGCGCATCGCCCTCATGGCAGACGTCCGCTCGGCAGCAACCTCGGCTTGACGTGCGATGTCCGTCAAAGACGAACGATGCGCAAGTGCGTCCTGAACCGGATAGAGAACATCAAGAAGGGTTTTGTCCCCGGCATGCGAGCGGCCACGACGGGCGACCGCATCAATTGCCTGCATCAGTACCGCTGGAAAATCTTGGTTCTGGTGCAATGCACGGAGCTCGCGACCCATCTCCATGAGCAGTGTGCCATAGAGAGGGCCGGCCGCTCCACCGATGTTCATAACGAGCGTCAGTCCGATCTTTTCAAGCGCGTCGGGCAAGGGAAGAGTTGCAACAGAGGCTTCCTCGGCGCTGACTGCGTCGCAGCCACGGCGCATATTCGTTCCGTGGTCACCGTCCCCAATCGCCCGATCAAGCGCGCAGAGATGTTCGCTGTTTGCCGCAATCGTTGCCCGGCAAGTCTCGATCAGACCCGTCAGAAGAACCGGTTCTGCCTGCATCCGATATCCTCCAATCGCCAATTCATGCCAGCGCTGCAACGACTTCGAACACGCCCGCCGCAGCGACAGCCCCCGGATCCGGCACTCCCTCCAGATCCTTCTCACCGACATAGGAGGCGCGGCCGGCCTTCGCCTTCAGCATCGCCTTTGTCGATTGAGCACCGGTAGCCGCAGCCTTCGCCGCGGCCGCGACATCACCTGATGCCAAGGCCGCGAGTGCAGGCGCCAGCGCGTCGACCATGGTACGATCGCCGATGCCGGCGCCTCCATAGAACGTCATCCGATCGAGCCCGGCAAGCAGGGCAGCGGCTATATCAGCCTTTTCCGCCATGGCCTTGGAGGCGGCGGTAAAAAAGATCGAGAGCAGTACACCACTGGAGCCGCCCATGCTCGTGCTCAGGATCTCACCGATCGAGGCCATGGTGGCGCCAGCATCCTTCAGCGGCAGCGTGTCAATGCGGGAAAGAACGCTACGCGCCCCTGCTGCCACGGTGGACCCGGTATCGCCATCACCGACGCGGCCATCGAGGCGGTTCAACTCGCTCTCGAGGGAAATCAGATGCTCGCAGACCGCCGTCAAAAGGCGACGGTTCCGGCTGTCATCGCTAGCCGAGGCCACTTCATCCCGGCCAGATATCTTATCCGGGGCGGGAACGATGGCGATCTCGTGCCGTTCGGCGACGGGTGGCCAGGCATGCGGCCCGACTGCGGCCTTCAGCGCGGCTTCGCGAGCAGCGTCCAGCCGAATGAGCGAAAGCGAAAAACCGTTCATGTTGAGCGCGGTCATCATCGGTGCCGGTCCGACGATCAGGCGCACACGGCCGGTGACCGGCGAGGACAACACGGCATTGGCAATGACGCCCATCTCAAGCGGTGGCACGGCGCCAAGGTTGTTGATCAACAGTGCGTGGTCGTGCGCACCATCCAGTCTTGCGGCCAGTCGCTCGGTCATCGTCGCGACAAGGTCGACAACCGGTTGCAAGGCGATCCGCTCGACACCGGGCTCGCCGTGGATGCCGAGGCCAAGCTCCCCTTCATTGGCGCCGAGCCGATCCTCATGCGCCTGACCGGGAACGCTGCAAGTCGAAAGCGACATGCCGAGTGAAACGATATCTCGGGCTGCGGCAGCCGCTTGTGCGGCGACCGTCTTCAGGCCGGCTCCTGCTTCGGCGTGGTAGCCGGCGATCTTATGCACAAACAAGGTACCGGCAACGCCGCGGGGCTGGTTGATTCCGGGGATGGCAATATCGTCGGCAACGATCACCATCTCGACATCGAAGCCTTCGGCACGGGCCTTTTCGGCAGCGAGGCCAAAGTTGAGCCGGTCGCCCGTATAGTTCTTGACGATCAGCAGGGCGCCCTTGGGGCCCGTTACCGCACGGATGGCCGTCAGCACGGCATCGACGCTCGGCGAAGCAAAGATCTCGCCCGATACAGCCGCTGTCAGCATGCCCTTGCCGACGAAGCCGGCATGCGAGGGCTCGTGACCCGCGCCGCCGCCGGAGATGATCGCGACGTTCGATTTATCCCAATCCGCGCGCAGGATCACCTTGATGTCGGGGAAGCTATCGAGACGGGCAAGCCGACCGGCACTGCTTGTCAGGAGCAGACCATCGAGGGCTTCGGTAACAATGGTTTCCCGGCGATTGAAGAAATGTTTCATGGAGAGAGACCCGTCTTTTATGCAGTGTGTCTTGTATCGTTCAATTCTAGCCCAGACGCTGGCCGCTGGCGTCGAAATAGAGCGGATCGCGTAACGTGAGGCTGATTCGATCACCCGGCCGGATTGCGAGATATGGATCGGCAAGTGTGACGAGCTTGTGGTCGCGAACCCGGATGTGAAGGTGGTTCTGGTCGCCAAGGTGCTCGATCCAGTCGATTTCGGCATTGGCATTCGTTTCGACCATGATATCGAGATGCTCGGTTCGCGCACCGATCGTCCTGGTACCTGGCGGCGGATTGGCGCCTGGCAGGAGATCGGCAGGCAGCAGGTTGATATGCGGTTGGCCAAGCCGGGCAGCGACATCGAGGCTGGTGGGATTGCCGTAGATTTCACGCGGCGTTCCGACCTGCAACAGCCTGCCTCCAGCAACAATGCCGATCCGATCCGCCATCGTCATGGCTTCGACCTGGTCGTGGGTCACGTAAAGCAAGGTAGAACCGAGTTCCTTCTGGATCCGTTTGAGTTCCAGGCGCAGTTCGGCACGCAGCTTCGCATCGAGCGACGAGAGGGGTTCGTCCATCAGGTAGATGGCGGGCCTTCGTACCAACGCCCGGCCGATCGCGACACGCTGCATTTCGCCGCCCGACAGACGCGTCGAACGGTTCTCAAGCTTGTGGTCGATCCGGACCATACGCGCAATTTCGCGCACGCGACGGTCGATCTCTTCAGCCCCTAGCTTGCGCACAGGCGCTCGCAGCGGGAAGGCGAGGTTGTCGTAAACCGTCATGTGCGGATAGAGCGAATATTGCTGGAAGACGAAGGCGACGTCGCGCTCGGCGGGCGCTTCGCCCGAGACGTTGCGACCATTGATCTCGATGCGACCGCTATCGGGCCGTTCCAGGCCGGCAATGAGGCGCAGCGTCGTCGTCTTGCCGGCACCGGTCGGCCCAAGCAGGACGACGAACTCGCCATCGCGGATGGAAAGGTTGAGATCAGACAGAGCCTGCGTATCGCCGAAGCGCTTGTCGAGGCCCTTGAGGACGATGTCAGCCATGCTCGGCCTCCGAGTAGAGTGCCGAAGCAATGGCGCGGCCCGACTGGCAGTCAAACAGCGCGAGCTTGGCCGAATTGAAGTCAAGACCGACCGTCTCGCCGATACGGAAGTTGCGGTTTGCCGGAACTCGCGCCTTGATGACGCCGCTCGACGTCTCGATCGTCACGACCTGATTGGTCCCGAGATATTCGCTGCCATAGACCGCTCCCCTCAAGGGCGACGCATCGCTCAGGCGAATATGCTCAGGCCGAACCCCGAGTGCCAATTCGGCCTCGGCCAGGTCCTGGTGCACCTCGGGAACGGCGACATCGACCCCATCAAGCGAGACGGATCGCGCGCCTGTCTGCAGGCCCGAGGTGAAGCGCATGAAATTCATCGATGGCGAGCCGATGAAATCGGCGACATACATGGTGGCGGGCTTGCTGTAGATTTCCTGGGGCGTACCGAATTGCTCGATCACCCCATGGTTCATGACGGCAATCTTGTCGGCCATCGCCATCGCCTCATGCTGGTCATGGGTGACGTACACAGTCGTCGCTTGAATGCGGTTGTGCAGTTCACGAAGTTCGTGAACCATGACCTCGCGAAATTCCGCGTCGAGCGTCCCCAGCGGTTCGTCCATCAGGAAGCATTTGGGACGCCGCACGATGGCGCGACCGAGCGCCACGCGCTGCCGGTCACCGCCGGCAAGTCCGGAGACCGATCGGTCAAGGATATGATCGATCTGTAGCAGCCTCGCGGTTTCCTCGACGCGCTGGCGGATCTCGGCCTTCGGCATGCCTTGCGACAGCAGCGGAAAGGCGATGTTCTTGCGCACGTTCATATGTGGATAGAGCGCAAAGAGCTGGAAGACGAAGGCGATGTCGCGTGCGCTGGCGCGGTTGAAGGTGACCTCTTCGCCGTCAAGATAGATCTTGCCGCTGGTCGGCAGTTCCAGACCGGCGATCATGCGCAGCGTCGTCGTCTTGCCGCAGCCGGATGGTCCGAGCAGTGCCAGGAATTCGCCGTCATGGATGGTGAAGCTTGAATCCTGCACAGCGACGAAGCTGCCGAACTGCTTGCGGAGATTTTCTATTCTGATGTCCGCCATGGATCACTCCGGAAACTTCGAGACGATGATGAACATGGCCGTGCCCGCAAGCAGCGTCACCAGCGAGTAGGTGTAGAGCACCAACAGGAATGGCTGGAAGAGCATGAGAAAGCCGATGGCAATCAACGCGGTTGCGATACTCTCCATTGGGCCGCGACGCAGAAAGAACGGGCGCTTCGGGCGGGATGGGCGGCGCGGTGTTTCTATGAGGTGGGTCATTTGCGGACCGCTCCGAAGGTGATGCCGCGCAAGAGCTGCTTGCGCAGGAGAATGGTAAAGACGAGGATCGGGATCAGGAAGATCGTTGTTCCCGCCGCGACTGCCGGCCAGTCCTGACCGCCTTCGCCGATAATGGTCGGTATGAAGGGCGGTGCCGTCTGCGCTTCGCCCGATGTCAGCAGTGCCGCAAAGGCATACTCGTTCCAGGCAAAGATCAGACAGAAGATCGCGGTGGCGGCAATACCGGTCGTTGCTTGCGGCAGGACGACTTTCCAGAAAGCCTGCAGCCGCGTGTAGCCGTCGATCATCGCTGCCTCCTCGTACTCCCGTGGGATCTCGTCGATGAAGCCCTTCAGGAGCCAGACTGCAAGAGAGACGTTGACCGCGGTGTAAAGCAGGATCATGCCCAGCGCCGTGTCGGAAAGACCAAGCTCACGGTACATGAGATAAATTGGGATGGCGACGGCGATCGGCGGCATCATGCGTGTCGACAGGATGAAGAACAACAGGTCGTCGGCAAGGGGGACCCGGAAACGCGAGAAGCCATAGGCGGCCAGCGTTCCCAATGAGACGGCCAGGAATGTCGAGCCGAAGGCAATCACCAGCGAGTTGGCAAAGCGCGGAAGGAAATTGGAGGGACCGGCGATCACCATGTTGCGCTTGCGGGTGACCTCGTCGCAGGTGCCGGTCGGCGCGGGAAGGGAGGCGATGTATTCCGGCGTCTGCCGCGTCCTTGTTGTCAGGAGGTTGCAGTAGCCTTCCAGCGTCGGTGTGAAGATGATCTTCGGAGGATAGCTGATGGAGTCCGGCGGAGACTTGATGCTGGTCAGGAAGATCCAGACGAGCGGGATCATGGTGATCAGGGCGTAGAGGATAACGATGGTGCCGGCGATCCGCTTGTGTGCCCGGCTCGGTTCGACGACGGAATGGGCTGAGGTGACGGAGCTCATCGTTGCTTCACCTTGTTGAGTGCCTTGACGTAGATGTTGGCGAGGCCGAACACGGCAACGAAGAGGATGATGGCGAAGGCAGACGCCCGCCCTGTCGCCCAGCTCTCGAAGGCCGTACGCTTCAAGGTGATCGAGGCCACTTCGGTGGTCGAACCCGGGCCGCCCCCCGTCAGCAGTGTAACCATGTCGAACATCTTGAAGTTCTCGATGCCGCGGAACAGTACGGCGAGCATGATGAAAGGCAGGGCCATCGGCACGGTGATCGACCAGAATTGCCGCCAGGGCGAGGCGCGATCGACCTCGGCTGCCTCATAGATGTAGTCCGGGATCGAGCGCAGGCCAGCGAGGCAGATCAGCATGACATAAGGCGTCCACATCCAGGTATCGACAATGATGATGGCCCAAGGCGCCAGCGTGACACTGCCGAGCATCTGGATGTCGGCGGTCGGAATGCCGGTGATGAGCGAAACCGCGTAGGCGAAAAGACCAATCTGCGGCTCGTAGAGAAAGCGCCAGAAATTTCCGACAACAGCCGGAGACAGCATCATCGGTATCAGGATGAGCGTCGTCCAGAAGGCGTGGCCACGAAACTTGCGGTCGATCAGATAGGCGAGCGTAAAGCCGATAACCGTCTGCAGCAGGATCGTCCAAAACACGAAATGCGCCGTCGTCTGCATGGCCTGCCAGATATCGGGGTCGTTCAGGACCCGCTGGTAGTTGCTAAATCCGACGTTCAGAACAGGCGCATTCGGGCGGTTGGCACGATAGTTCGTGAACGACAGATAGATCGCCCAGATGAGCGGGAAGATGTTGATGGCGAGAAGCAGGATGATGGCCGGTGCAATGAACAGCCAGGCAATCGCTCGGTCGGATAGTCCCCGGACACGGCGTGCGACCGATGTGGGCGTCGCCCTCGCAGTCGCGTCAGCTGCCTTTTCGACCATGGAGGAAGATGAAATGTTCAAGGTGTCACCTGGTCTTTGCGTATGTGAGACACGTGGCGGCCCGGCAGTCTTGGCGATCCGGGCCGCCATTCTGGCAAGAATGTTTTGCGTCCAGCCGGACACTAGATCTTGCCGTCGTCCTTGAAGACTTCGGTCCAGTCTTTCACGAGGCCATCGAGCGCCTCCTGAGCCGTGCCGTTGCCGGCCACGACATAGTTATGAACGCGCTTCTGCATGTCCTGCAGGAGGGTTGCGTAGCTTGGCTCTGCCCAGAAATCCTTGACGATCGCCATCGAGTCCAGGAATGCCTGGGCATATGGCTGGCTGGACGCAAAGTCCGGGGCGTTCACAACTGACTTCAGGCACGAGTAGCCGCCGAGCTGCCACCACTTGGCCTGCACTTCAGGCTGGGCGAACCACTTGATGTACTGCAGTGCTGCGTCCTTCTTGTCGGAGTAGGAGACGACCGAGATACCCTGTCCGCCAAGCTGGGCGAAATGTTTCTTTTCCGCCGGGTTGGGGAAGAAGCCGATCTTGTCGCCACCGACTTTCTCATCCTTGTAGAGACCCGGCCATGTGAAGGCGAAGTTCATCTGCATGGCCACCTGGCCGGACTTGAAGGCGTCGGCGGATTCAACCATGTAGACGTTGGAGCTGCCGGGCGGTGTGCAGCAGTCATAGAGCGCCTTGTAGAACTCCAGTCCCTTGACCGCATCGGGCGAATTGACGAAGCCTTCCATCTCGTAGGGCTTGTCTGGGTTGTCGTACTGGAAGCCCCAGTCATAGAGGACGTTGGTCACGCCCATCGTGATGCCTTCGGAGCCGCGCTCCGTATAGATCGAGGCGCCGTAGACGGTCTTGCCATCGATCTCGCGCTTCTGGAAGAACTCGGCGATCTGCTTCAGCTCGTCGTAGGTCTTCGGCGCCGCAAGATCGTGACCATACTTTGCCTTGAATTCCTTCTGTAGTTCCGGCCGCTCGAACCAGTCCTTGCGGTAGGTCCAGCCGACCACATCGCCCATGGCGGGCAGCGCCCAATAGTTCGGCGTATTCTTCGGCCATTCCGAATAGCCGACGACCGTCGCCGGCACGAAGTCATCCATCTTGATGCCTTCCTTGTCGAAGAAGTCGTTGAGCTTGACGTAGTGGCCGTTTTCAGCCGAGCCACCGATCCACTGGCTGTCGCCGATGATCAGGTCGCAGAGCTTGCCATGGGAGTTCAGTTCATTGAGGAAGCGGTCTGCATAGCTCGTCCACGGTACGAACTCGAACTTCATTTCAGTGCCGGTCTTGGCGGTGAAATCCTTGGAGAGTTCGACCAGTGCGTTTGCCGGATCCCATGCGGCCCAGCAGAGCGTCAATTGGTCGGCTTTGGCGAGATTGGGCAGCGCCGACGAGATGATGAACGCCGAGGCCAGCCCAAGAAGGGCTTTCGATTTCTTTTGCATAAGTTCCTCCCAGAACCAAAGGCCGGCTCCCCGCCGACCGCGCAAGTTCACCCATTTGCGAGAATGCCTACATGAACTCCTCAACTCTCATGTTTAGCAATATGTTTAGTGTTAGATGATTTTATAAACATTGCAAGTGGCAATCGCTGTTGCTCTGCAGCAATTGCTGACCTCCATGCTTACCTGCGCCCGTGGCCACAAGATCATTGCTGCCGGTTGAACCGAGCGCGGTTACCTCAGAAACGGAGCCAGAGCGCGGCCGCATTGGCGTCGTGGCAACGCAGCCGGTTATCTTGGCAGTTGGCGCTGCCGTAACAGATGGGTGAGAACTCCCAGGCTCTGCGATCCGCAATTGCCGGGATTGATCAGCCTGCGCTTCGCGCTCTCCGGTCGGTGTCCGCCGCCACATAGTTGCGCCAGCCGCCATAGCTGGTGATGTCGGTGGCCCCTGTTATCCCTGCGGCCTCGACAAGGAAGCCTTTTGCCACAGTTCCGTCTGACAGACTGATTGAGCCGATTCCAAGCGGCGAGGGTATTGCCGCCACGAATTGCCCGAAGGCAGCGGGCGTCAAGCGCCAGACTTCCACGTCGATGCGGCCGCCTCTGCCGGCCTCGACACGGATCATCCCCGGCTTGGCGGGCACCTGGCCGGCAAGCGCATAGAGCCTGTAGGCATCCGATGTCTGCGCCTGCCGAGAGAAAACGGCGTCGAGGTCGCGCAGTTGGACATTTAGTTGCATGCCGGAGAGATGCGCACCGACGACAACGAGATCGATCATCCCATCCTCATCAATTCTCGCCGGTTTCGGAAAGGCCGGTGGCAGAGACCAGCTTGTCGCTCCCAGACTGACACCCGCTGCTTGGTGGATCTCTCGGGCAAGGGACGCCGCCAGGCCATCCCGGCCGGATGGTGCCAGCAGGGTCATGCTCGCCGGGAGGCCGTCGCCACGCCTGCCAGTCGGCACGGCGATCCCGCACATATCGAGCAGATTGACGAAATTGGTATAGGTCCCAAGCCGCGAGTTCTCGCGGATCGGTTCGGCAGCAAGGTCGGCCAGCGTATAATGGCTCGGGGCCGTCGGCACACAGAAGACGTCGACAGTGTCGATGAGCGGCTGCACTGTCTGCTTCAGAGCCTGCAGGGCGTAGAGACCGTTGAAGGCATCGGCCGCGCTCAGTGCCTTCGCGCCACCATAGATCTTGCGTGTGACCGGATGGAAGCTCGTTTCGTTGGCATCGAAGAATGCCTTCACCGCGGCATAGCGTTCCGCCACCCAGGCGCCTTCGTAGAGCAGATTCGCAACCTTGTAGAAATCTCCGAACGGCACTTCGACCACGCGATGGCCGAGCATCGTCAGCATCGCGAGCGCGCTCTCGTACGATGCCTCCATGCGGGCGTCGCCAAAGAACTGGCGGTCTGCCTTTGCAGGAACCCCGATGCTCAGGACCGGCGGAAGCGAGCCATAGCCGGATGCGGGTATGTCCTTCGAGTAAGCATCCGCCGCGTCGTAGCGTGCGGTGGTGTCGAAGACACGCCATGCATCATCGACGGTAAGGGCGAAAATGGAAACACAATCGAGCGTGCGGCAGGCCGGTATGACCCCCGCTGTCGAAAGGGCGCCGACGCTCGGCTTGAGGCCGACGATGTTGTTAAGTCCTGCGGGGATCCGGCCGGACCCGGCCGTATCCGTTCCGAGCGCGAAACTGACGATCCCTTGGGCGGTGGCGACGGCCGAGCCGGAGCTGGAGCCGCCGGGAACGAGGTTGGCGTCGATGGCGTTGCGAGGGATCGGGTAGGGCGAGCGGATGCCCACGAGGCCCGTTGCGAACTGGTCGAGGTTTGTCTTGCCGATGACGAGCGCCCCTGCCTGCTTGAGCAAGCGAACGACAGTCGCATCAACAGCCGCTACATAGGTATAGTCAGGGCAGGCAGCCGTTGTCGGCATGCCGGCGACATCGATGTTGTCCTTCACGGCAAAGGGGATGCCCCAGAGCGGCTTGGCCTCGGCATCAAACGGCCCCAGCGCTTCCACCTCGGCAAGCAGCGCCTCGCGATCTGAGAGATGAAGAAAGATGCCCGGATCGTTGACTTCGGCCAGGCGCGCAAACACCCGGTCAATGATCGTGTCGGGGGTTCCACCCAAAGCGTAGAATGCGTGCAGCGATGCGATGTCGAAAGCCGGTGCGCCGGTCATGCTATTTCCTCTTCCAGTATCCTTACGGGCCGATCCCATTGGATCAGCACCACGCAACCGGTGTCACTCCAGACGGAGTGCTCGGTTCCAGCCGCATTCACGACATAGCTGCCGCGCCCATAGTCGCCGGCCTCATCGGATTGTGTGCCTTCCAGGACCAGGATGGTTTCGAGCCCCTCGTGTCGATGCCGCGGTACGGAGGCTCCGGCCTCGTATTTCAAAAGGGCGACCCCCGGCTGATCGTTTTCGAAAGCGCGGATCCAGTGGATCGTAACGTCCTCACGAAATGGAGAGAAAGTTAGCTCTTTCCAGCCCCCTAGCGTCAGAAGCTCGCGTGTAGTCTCAGGCATGACCAATCGCCTCCAATATGTCGTCCACATGTGAAGTCCATCCAACGATCCCGCCCTGGGCGCGGATCATGGCGATGGCGGCATCCTTGAATTCGGGAAAATAGCTCTCGGTTGCTTCTTCGGCGAGAAGGCATTCGTATCCGCGATCATTGGCTTCGCGCATGGTCGTCTGAACGCAGACCTCGGTTGTGACGCCGGCAAAGACAAGCTGGCTGATGCCCCTCGCTTTCAAGATGTCGCCGAGTTCGGTCGCGTAGAATGCGCCTTTGCCCGGCTTCTCGATCACGATTTCGCCGTCGACGGGGGCAAGCTCCGCCAGGATCGCCGTGCCAGCCTCTCCGGCAATCAAGATCCGTCCCATCGGCCCGTCATCGCCGATCCGAAGGGTTGGAGCGCCGCGGTTGCGCTTGGCGGGAGGCAGATCGGAAAGATCCGGCTTGTGGCACTCCATGGTGTGAATGACAGGCAGGCCGGCCTCGCGAAATCCCTCAATCAACCGTTTGACATCGGGAATGATCCTGGTGATGCGGCTGACATCGTTGCCGAGGCTTGCGCCGAAACCGCCTGGCTCGGCAAAGTCACGCTGCATGTCGATGACGATCAGCGCCAGTTGGTCGGGCCTGGCCGGAAAGGCAAAAGGCTGTGCCTTGATGTCTGCCATCAGTGATGTCCTGCCATATGCGCGCCGATGACCGAGATGTCGGCCGCGCGCGCCGGGGTTTCGTAGACCAGCTTTCCGTCCGAGATGACCATGATCCGGTCGGACATCTCCAACAGTTCGTCGAGATCCTCCGACAGCAGCAGCACGGCCGCACCGGAGTTGCGCGCCTTCATGATGCGGGCGCGGATTTCCGCCACCGCTGAGAAATCGAGGCCGAAGCAAGGATTGGCGACGATCAGGAGATCGACTTCGCCAGTCAGTTCACGCGCCAACACCGCGCGTTGCACATTGCCGCCGGAAAGGGCTGCGATCGGCGAGGCGGAGGAGGCGGTCCTGACCTTGTAATCGGCGATCAGATCCGTCGCCCGCTTCTTCATCCTGCCCTTGTTGAGCCAGATCGCATCTTTTCCGTCGTTTTTAAGATCGAATGTACGGAAGGCAAGATTTTCGCTGACCGTCATGCGCGGCGCGCAGGCATTGTGCAGGGGCTCCTCGGGAATGAAGCGCACATTGTTCCGGCGCGTTTCCGGCCGGGTCGCCCCGTAGGCGTCGCCGTTGACAAGCACGCTGCCCACCTCGGTCGGCCGCTGGCCGGCCAGGATCTCCGTCAGCTCCTTCTGGCCGTTGCCCGATATGCCGGCGATACCGACGATTTCGCCGGAGCGAACCGTCAGCGTCTCGATTTCTATGGTTTTCAACCCCGAGCGATCCGGTGCCTTGACCTTATCCACCTTGAGAACAGGCTTTGCCATCTCAGACACTGGCACGCGTGTATCGAGCTGGGCGAGCTTGACGTCGCCGATCATCATCGATGCCATCTCTGCGGTCGAGAGCTGGTCGACCCCTCCGCCGCCGACCAGCTTGCCGCGCCGCAGGATCGAAACCGCGTCGGCGAACTTCGTAACCTCATGGAACTTGTGTGAGATCATCAGCACGGTCAGCTCGCCGCGATCCGTCATGCCGCGCACCAGTCCGAGCATTTCGTCCGCCTCGGCTGGCGTCAGCACGGATGTCGGTTCGTCGAGCACCAGAAAACTGCGGCCGAGATAGAGCTGCTTGACGATTTCGAGCTTCTGCTTTTCGCCAGCGGCCAGCTCGCTGACGGGGCGATCGAGCGGAATCTTGAACGGCATGTGCTCCATGAAGGCTGCAAGATCCCTACGCTCCTTGGCCCAGTTGATCACCGCCGGCACGGCAGCCCGGCTGATGACGAGGTTTTCGGCGCCCGTCAGCGACGGCACCAGCGTGAAATGCTGGTAGACCATGCCGAGCCCATAGGTTGCCGCATCCCTGGGAGAGGCGATCGCCACTTCGCGCCCATCGACCGAGAGCGAACCCGAGGTTTGATGGTAGAAGCCCATGATGCACTTGACGAGCGTTGACTTGCCGGCGCCGTTCTCGCCGAGGAGCGCATGGAAGGTTCCGGCCGGGATATCGATCGATACGTGGTCGAGCGCCGTAAAGCTGGCAAACCGCATCGTCATGTCGAGCGTCTGGATGCCGACGGCCTTGCCAGCCTGGGGAAGAGGCGTGTCGCGTACGATACTCACTTCCGGTCTCCTTTTTCGACGATAATTGCGACCGGCCCGCCACCTGGCGGTCCCTGATGTTCGGCACCGCCCGATACGTATAAGTCGGTCATGCCGAAGACGCCGGCGAGCACGCCGCCCACAAATGCGCGGGCATGGCGTGTGCCGGCGATATCGGAATCGTTCAGCATGGTATGGCGCCTGCCACCAACGTGACCGGACGGATCCGGTTCGGCCTTGGCCAGCACGGCCGCGAGCCTTCCTTCCGCCGGCAGACGATCCCAGGCAGCGCGGACGGATCCAGTGTCTATCGCGTCCCGCATGACGGCATGGTCGATGGTGAGAGGCCCGGACCAATTTGCGCTCATGCCGAGTACAATGACCTCATGATCCAAGAGCTCGACGCCTGAAGAAGCCGAGGCGCATCGGGAATAGAGATCGAAGCGGCTACAGATGTCACTGTCGTCGATGGCGTCGATATCCACCTCGCCAAGTGCAACGGCAACGCCAAGTGCCGACGCGCCGCGTGACAGCGCCATTGATTTAAGCGTGTCGCGTGTCGCCGTCGTCTTTCCGGCTGCTTCCGCATCGGCAATGCGCTGAGTGGTCAGCAGCGGGCATTTGATCTGTACGAAGTGGACATCGGCGGTGTCCTCGATCCCGGCATCCCGGATGGCGGCTTTAACCGCCACCGCCACCATGCGGACCTGTTCTTGCCTGCCGAGTTGTTCAGGCGGCAGGGCAGGGGTACGCGCCACGCCGATTGCCAGAGCCCCTTCTCCGGGCTCCTCGACCTGTTTGCGCGTGAAGATGGTCCAGTGAGGAGAGAGCGCGCCTTCCGTGCCGCCGGACATGACGATTGAGACGCCTTCTACATTCTGTTCATCGAACAGCCGCTCGAAGCTGCGTGTGGCGTAGCCGCGGGTGAAGTCGTTGACGCAGCCGTTGCCCTCGGTCTTGCCAAGCACGGCAACCACGTCGGAAGCGTCAGTTCGGCCGGCAAACAGGGCTTCGACACCGGAAACATCATCTGGACTGCCTGCCGGGACGCGAAAGACATGAGCACGCAAGGAGGGCATCAGGGAAGGGCCTCGATCAGGGTAGCCGTGTTGGACACAGATCCGAACACGCCGCCTTGCATCTTCACCATCTTGATGGCTGCGAGGTGGTTGCCATAGTCGGTGGCGCCGCAGCAATCCTCGAGCAGCAGGCACTCAAAGCCGCGATCGTTGGCCTCGCGCATCGTCGTGTGAACGCAGACATCGGTGGTGATGCCTGTCAGGATGATGTTCTCGATCCGCTTCTGGTTGAGGATCAACTCCAGATCCGTGGCACAGAAAGAGCCTTTGCCGGGCTTATCGATGATCGTCTCGCCCTCGATCGGTTTCAGCTCGTCTATAATATCCCAGCCCGGCTCTCCGCGAACGAGGATGCGGCCGCAAGGGCCGGCGTCGCCGATGCCAGCGTTAATACGCTGCGAGCGCCAGCGCTTGTTCGCCGGCAGGTCGGCGAGATCGGGCCGATGCCCCTCCCGGGTGTGGATGATGTGATAGCCCTTGGCGCGCATGGCGGAAAGGACTCTCTTGATCGGCTCGATCGGTGCGCGCACGAGCGAAAGATCATAACCCATATGATCCACGTAGCCGCCTGGACCGCAGAAATCCGTCTGCATGTCGATGATGATGAGCGCCGTGTTGTCCGGCCTCAGCGCGCCGTTGTAGGGCCAGGCATAGGGATCGGCATTGATGTAGTGTCCCCTGGCTTCGACCAACGCATCCATCGAATTCTCCTATTCGCCCGCAAGTTTGAAAGTTTCGCCATAGCCTCGCGCCGGCTTGTCGAAGCCGCAGGACGTGCCGTCGACGACCTTGACCTCATCTTCCCAGGGCAACCGGTACCGGCCCGCGATGAGATCGTGCATGTAGCTGTAAGGCGCGTCCCCCGCGCCGCCGGCGACGGCGACATAACCGCGATGGCCGAACTGGTAGATATTGTTCTCGACGCCCCAGCTGCGCCGCGCCTCACGCACCAGGTCGGGGCGGACCTCGGCGGTGATGATCTCGTTCGGGCGACCGGACGTGCCGTGGGCGATGATCGTGCCGTCGAAATTGCAGATCATGCCTTCGCCCATGGAGTCGAACGTGCCGTCCGAACCGCACATGCAGACGCTGGCGGTCACCATCAGATTGCAGAAGGCGTTTGACTGGTTGGTGAACTTCCAGCTGTCGCGGATCGGAGCGGTGTAGCCCGCTGTCCGGATCATGATCTCGGCACCCTTGTAGGCGCACTCCCGGGCCATCTCCGGAAACATCCCGTCATGGCAGATGATCAGTGCGAGCTTCGCACCTTTCGGTCCCTTGATCACCGGAATGCCGAAGTTGCCAGGCTCCCAGGGCTCGACCGGCACCCATGGATGCATCTTCCGGTAATGGAGTTTCAGTTCGCCCCTGTCGTCGATGACGATGCCCGAATTGTACGGCATCCCATCCGGATTGAATTCCATGATCGAGAAACAGCCCCAGATGCGGTTTTCGCGGCAGGAATTCTTGAAGGCAGCAACCTCCGGCCCGTCGAGCGAACACATGATCTCGGGATTGATGTCCATCGACAGGCCATGCAGCGCGTACTCGGGGAAGACGACCAGATCCATGCCTGCCTGGTTGCGACGGGCCTTGCCAACGAGGTCGACGATAACCTTGGTCTGCCTTGCAAGGTCCTCCCTGGTGACCGTGACAGGAAGCTGAAGCTGGACCAGGCCGATACCGACGCCATGTTCCGATTTGTTAAGGCCGCCGAGACCATTCATGGCAGATCCCCTATTTCGTGAGCGACAACGCGCCGGGGGCACCGGCAAGCGAACGTGTTGGTGAGGACGTGGCAATGAGGATGACGAGCGTCAGCACGTAGGGAGCTGCATAGAACAGGTAGTAGCCCTGCGTGACGCCGACCGACTGCAAGGCGGGACCCAGTGCGCCGGCGCCGCCGAAGAGAAGGGCGGCCAGGAAGCAGCCAATCGGGTTCCAGCGCGCGAAGATCACCAGCGCCACCGCCATCAGGCCCTGTCCGGAAGAAATGCCTTCGTTCCAGGAACCGGGGTAGTAGAGCGAGAGATAGGCCCCGCCCAAGGCGGCGAGCGATCCACCGACGCCGGTGGCGAGCAGCCGGACACGATCCGGATTGATCCCCATCGCACGTGCCGCATCGGTGCTGTCGCCGACAACCCGCAATACGAGACCGACACGGGTGTTCTTGAACCCCCACCACAGGAAGAGTGCCAGCGCGCCCCCCACGATGAAGAGCACATTGATGTTCAGTGCCGCCTGAACCTGCGGAAGGTTGGACCACGCACCGAGCGGGATCGACGGCAGATGCGGTGCTGCCGGCTGAATAAAGGGCTTGCCGAGAAAGAAGGCCAGTCCCAGCCCGAATTGCATCATGGCGATGCCGATCGCGATGTCATTCACCTTCGGCCACTTGCAGATCCATCCGTGCACGAGGCCGAAGACGGTGCCCGAGCCCATGGCCGCCAGCACGCCGAGCCAGGGCGAGCCGGTAAGCACGGCGACCGCATAGGCCGTCATGGCACCGAAGACCAGCGTACCTTCGAGGCCAAGGTTGATGCGGCCAGAGCGTTCGGTGATGGTCTCGCCGAGGCTGACGAAGATGAAGGGCGTCGAGACACGGATCGCGCCCGCAAAGATGGCGAGGGGTACACCCCAGATGCCGATGCCGCTCGCTTCCATCATGGGCTCCTTTTCCAGAGGTCGGGATTGAAGATCTTGAAGCGACCGTAGAAGGTCTCGCAAAAGAGGATGACGACGAAGAGCGTGCCTTGCAGCACCAGGACCGTTGCGTCAGGCAAAGCCATCCGGCGCTGGATGAGGCCGCCCGACGCATCGATGCCGCCGAGCAGGATGGCGACCGGAATGATCGCCAGTGGATTGTGCCGCGCCAGGAAGGAGACGAGGATGCCGGTATAGCCGTAACCCGCCGCCAGCGAGGCATTGGCACTGCCTTGGACGGCGGCGACCTCGATCATGCCGGCAAGGCCGGCGAAGCTGCCGGCGATCGCCGTGAAGCCGACGATCAGGCGGCCGACCGGCAACCCCTGTATCTGTGCGGCGCGAACATTGCCGCCGGCGATGCGCGCCGCGAAGCCATAGCTCGTGACCTCGATCAGCACCCACGAGATGATGCAGGCGACGACGCCGATTGCGAGCCCCCAGTGCACATCCATTCCGGGTATCTTGCCCAGCATGTATTCGGCGGGCAGGGGGGTGGTGGAGGGTTTGTTAAGGCTCGCCGGATCACGCAGTGGCCCTTCGACGAACTGGTTCATGAGGGCGATGGCGATATAGGCGAGCAGCAGCGAAGAAATGGTCTCGTTGACCCCGCGATAGTGCCGCAGGAAGCCGGCAAGACCGATCCAGATGCCGCCAACGAGCATCGCCGCCGCCGCCATCAGCAGCAGAACGAGGAAGGCGGGCAGCGTGCCGACGAACGGCAATGCGGCCGCCGCCGCAGCAACGCCACCCAATACGACCGCGCCCTCGCCGCCGATGATGACGAGCCCGAGACGCGCCGGCAAGGCGACGCAAAGCGCGGTCAGGAGGAGGGGGGCGGCCCGGCTGAGGCTGTTCTGGATCGAGAACCAGCTGCCGAAACCGCCTGTGTACATCAATTGGAACAAGGTGGCCGGCGATTTGCCGATCACGAGAATGAAGATGGAGAAGAGCGCCAGCCCGATCAGGATCGCGCCGCAACTGATGACGACAGGTTCGGCGCGCCGTGCGACCCACTCAAGGATGGGTCTCACTACGGACGATCGTTGGGAAGCGATGGCTATTGCTGAGGTATTCGCCTCGACTGTCATGACGCGTCTCCCTCCGGGTCAGGCCGTGGATCCGACGACGCCTTCCACGAGATACGCCATGCTCTCGAGCTCGATGGCATCTTCGGCATAGCTCTTGTCGGGCGTGACGACGACGTTGCCCTTGTTGTCCTTGATCGGCCCCTTGAAGACGGAGAACTTGCCCGTCATCATCTCGGCGAGCGTTGCGTCGAACTTCGTCCGTCCTTCGGCTGGCACGGCAGGTCCGAGCGGGCTCATCTTGACGAAGCCATCCTTGAGGCCGCCGCGCACGAAATTGCCGAGCTTCTCGCCGGCCTGGGCCTTCTTGACAAAATCGGTGTAGACGTTGCCCCACGCCCATTCGGCGCCGGTCAGATATTTTTCAGGCGCCAGCGGGCTCTGGTTTGCGTGGTAGCCGCACACGAAGGCGCCGCGACCGGCTGCCGTCTCGACAACAACCTTCGGGCTGTCGACATGGCAGGTGATAACATCCGCACCCTGGTCGATCAGCGCGTTGGTCGCTTCGGCCTCCTTGACGGCAAGCGACCATTCCCCCGTGAAGATGACCTGGCAGGTGATCGACGGATCGACCGAGCGCGCCCCGAGCAGGAAGGCGTTGATGTTCTGCAGCACCTGCGGAATGGGCTTGGCCGCGACGAAGCCTAGCTTCTTGCTTTTCGACGTGTAGCCGGCCGCGACCCCGTTCAGGTATTGGCCCTGGAAGATATAGCCGAAATACGAACCCGTGTTTGCAGGGTTCTTGCCCTCCTGCCAGAGGCCGCCGCAATGGCGGAACTGCACATCCGGGTACTTTGCCGCCATCGCCAGCATATGTGGTTCGAAGTAGCCGAACGAGGTCGGGAAGATCAGCGTCGCGCCATCGAGGTTGATCATCGACTCCATCGTCTTCTGGACATCGACGGTTTCGGGGACATTCTCTTCTTCAACGATCGTGACGCCCGGCAGGGCCTTCAGCGCCGCCGCTCCTTCGGCATGGGCCTGGTTGTAGCCGTAGTCGTCCTTGGGGCCGACATAGATGAAGCCGACGGTGAGTGCGGCCTGGGCGAGAGCGCGGCCCGACAGCAGGCCTGGCGTCAAGGCGAGTGCTCCGGCGGCGGAAACCTGCAGGAAGTGGCGGCGGTTCATGGAAAGGAGTTTGGTCATAGGAATGCTCCTTGCGGCCAGGGCCGGTTCGAAAAAACGGTGCAGAAAAGTGTATGCAATGACCGTGCCATATTCTAAGTGCTTGATTTATCGCACCAATATTAGCAGCACTGTTTTGCTTGTCTAAACTGTATGCAGTTTTACCGCCGGAATGATCAAATTTTAATCTATGATTACTATTCACTCATTCTCTTGTCGTCTGGCCCTTCAGGAAAGCTCGCTGGGGCAACGCAATGCCTCTAGAAACAAGAAGATAATTGACTTGTCTGGCAACTGGCCGCATCTGTATGCAGTTGACGCAGCAAGAATCAGGATCGTGACAGAGATCAAGCGCAGGCAGGTAATCAGGGCGGGCACGACCGTCGAGCAGATGGTTCGCGCCATCGCGGATATGATTGTGACCGGCCTTTTCGTCCCCGGCGAGAGGATGGATGAGATCTCGCTGGCCGCCCGCTTCGATGTCTCGCGCACGCCGGTCCGGGAGGCGCTGCGCGAACTTGGCGCCATGGGGCTGGTCGATCGTGAGCCCAACCGCAGTGCCGTCGTCGCGAACGTGACGGAGGCCTATCTGCATTCGATGTTCGAGGCGATGTCGGAATTGGAGGCCATCTGCGCACGGCTTTCGGCCGAACGCATGACGGTCGATGAGCGGCGCTCCCTCGAACTCGAGCATCGGGCCTCGGCAAAGCTGGTGCACGCTGGAGCCGAGGAAGGCTATGCTGCGCACAACACGGAGTTTCACACTCGCCTTTATCGTGGCGCCCATAACGAGCACATCTTCGAATTGGTGACGCAAACCCGCGCAAGACTGGCGCCGTTCCGCCGGGCGCAGTTCCGCCTGCCCGGGCGCCTGGCCAAATCCTATGACGAACACGATGCCATCGTGACGGCGATCATGCGTGGAGATGTGGCGGCAGCCGGTCAGGCAGCCTATTCGCACGTTGCTATTGTGAGTGACGCGAGCATAACATTTGCCACTGCGAAGAACGCCTGAGAAGCTGTGGCCGATCCATCTTGCTCAGGCGCGAAATCGGTGAAAGATAAGGCCGTGAACGAATACGGCGACCTCAGAAATGACCAAGGGCAAAGACGCCACAAGACTTAGACAGGGTGGCCTTAAGTGGAGGAAGTGAAAGCGTCTTCCTCGCAAGGCGATCCCGAGATGCCCTGGTCCCAGCCGCTACGCCTGCACCTCAGCATCGTGATCGTACTCCTGCTCGTAACCGTCTGCACGCCGCTGATGTGGCTGACATACCAACATGGGCGGTCATCCGCGATCGATGCCGCGCAGGAGAAGATGCGGCTGTTGAGCTTGCATGCGCTCGATCACTATCGCAGCGTCTTCGACAGTGGCTTTTCCGCCATCGAGACAAGCTCCGCCCTGGCTCCAATGGTATCGGCGCCTCCGGCGGAGCTCGACGCAAAGCGCGACTTCCTGCTGAAGGCGCTGCAGGGGTCACCGAAACTGGACAGCCTGTATGCCGGCTATCCGGACGGTTCCTTTATTCAGGCAGCCAGTGTCCTCACCAATCCGAAATGGAGCCAAGTCCTTTCAGCACCGTCCGGCACAGCATTTGCGCTGATCACCATTGGGCAATCCGCGGATGGGATGACGTCCGCCTGGCGGTTCCTGGATGTCAACGGCAACCTGCTCGCCGAGCGCGACAGCAAAACCGTAACTTACGATCCTCGGCAACGGCTCTGGTATCGCGCTGCCGTTGCAAAAGATGGGCCCGCCTCGGTTGGCCCGTATGTCACCGCCGCGACGCAGTCACTGAGCCTGACGCTCGCCACGCCCATGGAAAAGGACAGGCGCGTCGTGGCGGGCGCAGACGTGCTTCTGGAAACCATCAGCAGCTTGCTGAACGAGGAAGCAATATCGACACATGCACGTGGCTATGTTTTCGACGATCACCGGCGCCTGATCGTCCACTCTGACCCGTCGATCATGGCTCTAATCCTCGAAACGCTTTCCAATACCTCGCGCGATGAAGTTGCTGCACCGTATTCAGGGGATCCGGCCTTCGACGCGGTCAGGCAATTGCTGCTGACGGAAGCCGGCACCAGGGGAGGCGTGGCGCATTTTTCGGTTGCGGGGGTGCCATACATGGCCCAGATCTCGCCGGTCGAGTTTTCCGGGCTCCTCAAGGGCAACACGCTCGTCATTGCGGCACCTGTCGACGATTTTGTCGGTCCAAGCAACCGCTTGCTGATCAAGACGCTGATGATTGCCGGTGGTGTTCTTGTTGCGGGTATTGTGGCAGCGCTCGTCGTCGCGCGGCTCATCAGCAATGCGCTTTTTTCTCTGGCTGCCGAAGCCAGGCAAATTGGGGATCTGGATTTCAAGGGACAGGGAGCCTACCGCTCCATGATCGCCGAGATCAACATTCTCGCAAACGCACTTGCCGCAGCACGTGACGCAATCCGTAATTTTTCTCTTTATGTGCCGCGGGAACTTGTACGCAAGATCGTGAGCGCCGGGAAAGTCGAAACCGGGGTTGCCTCGCGTCAGGACGTCACCCTGCTTTTTACCGACATCCGGGATTTTACGACAATTTCGGAGCAGTATTCCCCGGAAAGCGTTACTGCGCTGCTCTCGTCCTATTTTCAGTTGATGAACGATATCGTGGAGCAGCACAACGGCGTTATCGTCCAATATCTGGGTGACTCGATTTTCGGCATGTGGAACGCACCGGTGCCGGATCCTCAGCACGTGCAGAACGGCTGTCGTTGCGCCCTGGCGCTAAAGGCGGCGATCGACGAATTCAATGCGGCCAACCGGGCCTCGGGACGCCCGGAATTCATCACCCGGTTCGGTCTCCATACCGGGCCGGCGGTTGTCGGCAGTGTTGGTGCCCAGACCCGTCGCCAGTACACAGCTATGGGCGACACCGTCAACGTTGCTTCCCGTCTGGAAGGTATGAACAAGGAGTTCGGCACCTCTATCCTCGCAAGCCGGGCGATCACCGCAAAAGCGGGAGATGCATTCCGTTTTCGGCCTCTTGGACTGGCGCAAGCCAAAGGCCGTTTCGAACAGATCGAGGTGTTCGAGCTTGTTTGCTAGTTGAAACCTCTTCGATCCTGCGCAGCAAAGTGCGACGTTACCGGTGGCCGGTGTTCGATCCCGTGTTTGCCGGTATCGCCAGGTCTTATAGGGTTTCGTCTTGCCCGACGGTGGGGCCAGATTTTGGTCAGAGCGAAACGGCCTTGTGTGTGCTCACAGCAATCAGGACCGAAATCAGTTCACGCGGGCGATCGGCGTTTTGGCGCTTCGCCTCAGCGCGGTCAGGTTCGCTATCAGAAAATCGGCCGTCTCCTTGACCGCCGGTTCCAGCTTCCTTGTGGCCGCGATCAGCGCAAGTTCGGACGCGGGTTCCTGCGCAAAACCGTCAGCACCGTTCAACGGCTGATGCTCGGGCAGTATTGCATCGACTGGAAGCAAGCTGATGCCGAGGCCGGATGCAACCGCCGCCTGAACGCCCATCAGGCCTTGGCTCGAATAGGCGATACGCCAACGTCTTCCGCTTTCCTCAATCGCCCGGATGGCCCTTTCGCGATAGATGCACCCGGGTGGAAACACCGCAAGCGGAATCGGATCGGTCCCGCCGGAAAGGGTCCGGCTACCCACCCAACTTAGCGGTTCCTCCCACTTGGCAATACAGCTGCCATCGCCCGGCTCGCGCTTGATAAGGGCTAGATCGAGCTCTCCCGCTTGAAGAAGCCTTCGCAACTCGAAGCTCCAGCCGCCGATCGTATCGAGCCTCGTATGTGAAGTGGTCCGCGCAAAGCCGGAGAGCAGGTCAATCATCCGCCGCCCGGCAAAGTCTTCCGGAACGCCGAGCCGCACGGTCTTCGGAACCGGGACCGAGCGGCCCAGAGCTTCGTCTGCCTCCGCCAAGATCGACAGTATCCGCCGGGCGTAGCTCATCAGCAGTTCACCCTCCTCCGTCGTTCGCACACGGCCCGAGGCGCGGTCGCGGATGAGAAGCGTGCGTCCAAGATTGGTCTCGAGCTTCTTGACCTGCTGGCTAATCGTTGATTGCGTGAGGTGAACGCGCTCTGCCGCCCGTGTAAACCCGCCTGTCTCGACGACGGCGGCAAAAGTGCGCAGAAGGTCGAGGTCGAAACCGAAGCTCATTTGAGTTTCCAATAATGAATATGGTGACATTTAATTTCCAAATGATCGCGCCCGATGTCAATCCTGCTTGGAAACAATCAGGAGACCGAGATGACACTTTCAGGACCGCACCCGAAATGGCTGACCTTCGATTGCTATGGCACCCTTATCCAGTGGGACGAAGGGTTGCTTGCGGCAATGGACAGGATCCTCGCGGGAAATAAGCAATCGATCGACCGGGATGCCTTCATTGCCGTGTACGACCGGCACGAGCATCGGCTCGAGGCGGAACGTCCACACCGTTCGTTCCAGGATGTAAGCGCGACCGCTCTTGCGCTGGCGATGAAGGAATTCTCCCTCGAGGTATCGCCCGGCGACGCGGATCTTCTCACCTCATCCATCAGCCGCATGCCGCCTTTTCCAGAGGTGGTTGAGACATTGGCCAGACTGAAGGCGGCGGGGTTCAAACTTGCCATTATCTCCAATACGGACGATGCGATCATAGCCGGAAACGTTGCGCAACTCGGCGGTTGGGTCGATCGGGTGATCACGGCGGAGCAGGCCGGAGCCTACAAGCCGACAAGACAGATATTCCAATATGCCTGGCAAGAGCTTGGCGTCGAAAAGCACCAACTGGTTCATGTTTGTGCGAGCCCTCATCTCGATCTCGCTGCGGCGAGGGAGCTTGGCTTCAAAACGGTATGGGTCGACCGCGGAACCGGCCGCAAGCCGCTTGCCGACTACGCGCCAGACGAAATTATTGCCCGACTTGACGAGCTTCCCGACTTGCTTTCCGCCGCAGGCTGGATGGAATAGGGCCAATTGTTTTTAGGGAGATTTTGTCATGGCCCATGAACTCAAACGCGGACAGTCGGCGCCGGCAATACTGCGAAACACCGACCTCGACGCCCAGGAGGTATGGCAGGCGCGCGTGGATTTGGCCGCCTGTCTGAGGGCAGCCGCACGGCATGGCCTCGAAGAGGGGATATGCAATCATTTCTCCGCTCTCGTGCCGGGACATGCCGACCTCTTTCTTGTCAACCGGCTCGGCTGGGCCTTCGAGGAGGCAACGGCCTCCAGTCTCCTGATTTGCGATTTCGACGGCAATGTGCTGTCCGGCGATGGTGAACCGGAGGCGACGGCCTTCTTTATTCATGCCCGCCTGCACAAGATGGCGCCGCGCATTGGCGCGGCATTTCACACCCATATGCCGAATGCGACGGCGCTCAGCATGATCGAAGGGGAGCCGCTTGTCTGGGCCGGACAGACCGCGTTGAAGTTCTATGGACGCACCGCGGTTGACACGGACTATCACGGTCTTGCGCTCGATGAGCGGGAAGGCGATCGTTTGGCGACCGTTCTTGGTGACAAGGATATTCTCTTTATGAAGAACCATGGCGTCATGGTCTGCGCGCCTAACATCGCGGAGGCCTGGGACGATCTCTATTATCTGGAACGGGCGGCGGAGGCTCAGGTGAAGGCCATGAGCACAGGACGACCCTTGCTCCCGGTAAAGCCGGAAATTGCCGCTGCCACTGCAAAGCAGATGCGGGAAGGCGACCCAGAAAGCGCCCACTTGCACCTGGAAAGCGTCAAGCGCAGACTTGATGTGACGGCGCCAGACTATAGGTCGTAGAGAAGGACAGCGATCGCGCCGATGTTCGATAGGCCACCGGCGCGTCCTTCCGACCAGCGAAAAGACGCGGGGGCAAGATCGTCATGGGCCGATAAGCAACAGGCCCACCGTGCGACTTCCTCGAACTGCTGGCCGACCCGCGGGAGCCAATGACCCGGCTACCATTGCGAAACGGACTTCGGACGGAGAGGGAGGATCAACACGTCGCGAGCCGACACCTCGATATTGCCGTCACCACGGATATGGTCGACCGGCCAGACAGGTCCGGCGAAGTCGGGCTGGCCCAGACCTTCGGCGAGCTTCACTTTCGTTGACTGAGATGTCCGTGTTGGATTGACCAGCCACAGGAAGCTGCCTTTCTCACCCTTGTGTACTCTGGCAAAAAGATTGCTGTTATCGAGTGTCACGTGCTTCGCGCGGCCGCTCCAGGTCAACAGGGCGGCGAAGAATGCGCCGTTCTTCTTTCCGTCGGTGCGGTAATAGGCGACCGAGGGATTGGTACCGATCAGAAGCGTACGGCCCTTGCCGTATCTGTTCTCGACGATGGCAAGGCGGCCGTCCGTGAAATGGCCGCGGCCGGTCCCGCCGGTCAGGCAGTAGGATTGCAGAAGGCCGCCGCCGTCAACCGGAAGGCCGTCCATGTCGAAATGGATGCGGTCACCGATATCGGGCATGAACTCGACTGTTTCCTCATGCGCACCAAAGACCGGGTCGAGGCCAAGGTTCGGTTGCACGGTGCCCACACGACCGCGATCGCCAAAATAACCAGGACACGCCTCGGCGATCAGCGTACCGCCTTTTTCCACCCAGGCTCTCAGTTGCTCCGCCTGTTTCGCGGTGAACATGATGGGGTAGGGGAAATAGAGGAAATCATAGGCGTCGATATCGTCGATGTGTACCCAGTCCGGCTGGAGTCCGCTGTCGAGGAAGGCGCGATAGGCTCCCCACATGGCCTCCGGATAGGGTTTTTCCTTGCGGTCGTAATTCAGCAGATAATCCCATTCCTGGGTCTCGCGCACGACGAGGATCCCGATCTCGCCGCGTATAGGCTTGGCTTCCCAGAGAGCGGCTCGCGCCGGATCGTTCGCCCATTTTGCCATGGCGCTTTGCATCTCCGAGCGGGACGTGCGCGAACCATCCATGCCATAGGCGCCGAAGGCGCCGAAGAGCGGACCGTCGAGCAGCGGGCGCCAACGCAGGTTGAGCACGCCGCGCGCGCCCCCGGCAAGCGAGGTCATGCTCCAGATGCGGATATCCTCGGGCTCGGCGACGCGGCCGTCCTCCTTATCGCGGCCGATCACCTGGGGCTGCAGCCAGAGCGACCCGCCCTGACGCTCGGCGTGCCAGAAGGGCTTGCCGCGGGCCGCGGCCCGATTGATGTCAACACCGTACCAGGTCTTCCAGGGCTCAGTGCCCTTGCGGGCCTGGATCCAGGTGAAGCCGTAGACCTCGACCTTGGAGGCAGCAAGCCAATCGTCGCAGCCGTTCGACGCCATGTTGGGGATCGAGCCGGAGATGCCGTGTGCGGCGATGACGTTCTTTTGATCGACGGCGCGGATGGTGTCGATGCGCCACTGCATCTGGTCGTAGAAATTGTCGCGCTTGAACTGCAGCCAGTCGATACATTCGGGGTAGGGGGCCATATGAGCCGGCGGCTCAATATCCGCCCAATCGGCATAGCTGTAGCGATTCCACGCCTTCGCCAGCACTTTCAGGCTGCCATATTTCTTCTCCAGCCAGATGCGGAAGGCAGCCTTGGCGTAGGAACTGTAATCGACATCGGCGGAGTAGTTGCACTCGTTCCAGACATCGTAGCCGTAGATCGCTGGATGATCCTTGTAGCGGGAGGCAAGCGCCGTCAGGAATTTGCCGGCCGCTTCCTTCACCTCCGGGCAGTTGAGCGTCAAGGCGCCGGCGCCGCCGCCATTGTTGGAAAAGCCGCCGGTGGCCGCCGAGACGCCCATGTAGGATCCGAGTTTCGTGCCGTCGGCATTGACCTGAAGCGCATCGGCATATTTGCGCACCGCCCAGTCGGGCACGGCATGGATCAGTTCGGCAATGACCGTCTTGATGCCGTTCTTTGCGGCAAGGTCCATCTGGCGATCGTATTCCTCCCAGTCGTAGATGCCGGGTGCGGTTTCGATCGCGCTCCACATGAACCAGTGGCGGAAGATATTGAGGCCGTCTTCACGGGCCGTCGTGTAGTCGCGCTCCCAATCTTCGGGGGGCGGGTTGGACTTGCGGAAATAGACGGCGCCATAAGGGAACTGGATATCGTTTCTGAGCATTGTCCTGTCCTTTTCAATCAAATCCGGACATGCCTTCGGCATCCGGAGACCTGCTCCGGTCAGGGCAAACGACGATGATGTCCGGGGTTAGTATTGAGCGGTTCCTTTAGCGCGGACCTCCGGCAAGAAGATCCAGCGTTCGGATGAGGGCGGAATGGTCACGCTCGCCGTCGCCATTGGCAATCGCGGCGTTCATCAGCTGCTGCGTTGCAGCGGTGTTCGGCAGCGAGAGGTCAAGGGCGCGGGCAGCGTCGACGGCCAGTGTCATGTCCTTGCGGTGCAGACGGATGCGGAACCCCGGCTCGAAGGCTTCCGTGACCATGCGTTCGCCATGTACCTCGAGGATACGTGAGGAAGCAAAGCCGCCCATCAGCGCAGAGCGAACCTTGGCCGGATCGGCACCGGCGGACCGGGCAAAGAGAAGGGCTTCAGCAACCGCCTCGATTGTCAGCCCGACGATGATCTGGTTGGCGACCTTGGCCGTCTGGCCATCGCCGACACCACCGATCAATGTGATATTCTTGCCCATCTTCTCGAACAGCGGTCGAGCGCGCTCGAAGACATGCTGCTGACCGCCGACCATGATCGTCAGGGAGGCGGCCTTGGCGCCGACTTCGCCGCCGGAAACGGGCGCGTCGAGATAGTCGCAGCCGAGTGCCTCGATGCGACGGGCAAAAGCCTTGGTGGCCACCGGCGAGATCGAGCTCATGTCGATGACAAGTTTGCCCTCGGTCAGGCCGGATGCCACGCCGTCCGGACCGAAAAGCACCGCCTCAACATCGGGCGTATCCGGCAGCATGAGGATGACGATGTCGGAGGCTTCCGCTACCGCCTTTGCGCTGGCTGCGGACTTGCCACCCCTGGCGACGAGCTTTTGGGAGTTTTCCTTCACTCGGCTCAGATGCAGCGTATGGCCGGCATCGATCAGGTGCTCCGCCATCGGGCGGCCCATGACACCAAGTCCGATAAATCCGATATTCATATCATCTCCACTTCGGCTGACTCGAGATAGGGTTTCATCCAGCCGAGGCCTTCGCTGGTGCCAGCCTTCGGCTTGTACTCGCAGCCGACCCAGCCGTCGTAGCCAAGGCGGTCGAGTTCAGAGAAGATGAAACGGTAGTTGATCTCCCCGCTGCCCGGTTCATTGCGGCCGGGATTGTCGGCGATCTGGACATGCGCGATCCTGTCGCGCAGCCGCGTGAAGGTCGGGATCAGGTCACCCTGCATGATCTGCATGTGGTAGAAATCGTACTGTATGTAGAGATTTCCGGAGCCGACCTTGTCGAGGATCCGTTCGGCATGTTCCGTCGTCGACAGGAAAAAGTCGGGAATGTCGCGCAGGTTGATCGGCTCGATCAGCAGCTTCACGCCGACATCGGCGGCGCGTGCGGCAGCGTATTTCAGATTGTCGACCAGAACCCTCTCCAGCACTTGGCGATCGGCGCCCTTCGGCACGAGACCGGAGATGACGTTGACCTGCGGGCAGTCGAGGGCCTTGGCATAATCGAGTGCGAGCGTGACACCGTTGCGGAATTCGTCGATGCGATCAGGCAGGCAGGCAATGCCGCGCTCGCCGCCAACCCAGTCGCCGGAGGGCACGTTGAAGAGCGCCTGCTTCAGACCGCTTGCCTTCAGGGCGTCTGCGACCTTCTCCTTCGGCTCGGCGTAGGGACCGAGATATTCGAGCGCGCAGAAGCCGTCTTTTTCGGCGGCGGCAAAGCGGTCGAGGAAGGGAAGTTCCTGGTAAAGAAAGGAGAGATTGGCGGAGAATTTCGGCACTGGAAGGTCCTTATGCATTGGCAGGCGCGATGAAACGATGCCGGTGCAACATGCGCTTGTCGCGTGGATCGGGATTGGGAACGGCGGAGATGAGGCTCTTGGTGTAGGCTTCCCGCGGAGCAGTGCAAATCTGCTCGGCTTCACCGAGTTCGACGATCCTGCCACGATGCATGACGGCGACGCGGTCGCAGAAGTAGCGAACCACGGAAATGTCGTGCGAGATGAAGATGAAGCTGAGGTTCAGGCGCTGGCGGATATCGAGCAGCAGATCGAGGATCTGGCTGCGGATGGAGACATCGAGCGCCGATGTAGCCTCGTCGGCGATGATGATGCGCGGATCGAGCGCCAGTGAGCGGGCAATGCCGATACGCTGCCGCTGACCGCCGGAGAACGCGTGCGGATAACGCTCCATGCCCAATGGATCGAGACCGACAAGCCGCATGAGCTCGGCGACCCGTTGTTCCAGCGCCTTGCCCTTGGCGAGCCCGTTGACGACGAGGGGATCGCCGATCACCTCCTTTACCGTCATGCGCGGGTTGAGCGAGGCGAAGGGGTCCTGGAAGACCAACCGTACCTCGCGATGGAACCCGCGCAGTTCCTTCTTGCCGAGCTTCGTGACCTCGACCTCCTCTCCGCCCTTGCCGCGGTAGATGACGCTGCCGGTGGTCGGTTCGACAGTGCGCAGGATGAGCCGGCCGAGCGTTGTCTTGCCGGAGCCGCTTTCGCCGACAATGCCGAGATTTTCGCCCGGATAGAGATCGAAATTGACGTCGTCAACGGCACGCAGCGTGTTGGCGCTGCCCTGCCAGCCGAAGGTCTTGCCGAGATTGCGCACCGAAAGGACCGGCTTCGGCGCCTCAGCCGACAGCGCGATTGCCGGCAACCTCCCTTCGACGTGATGGGTGAGCTTGACTGTCGAGGCGAGGAGCTGGCGCGTATAGGGATGTTCCGCCGCGTGGTAGATCGGGTCGACCGGGCCGCGCTCGACGATCTTTCCGAAACGCATGACAGCAACCTCGTCGGCGACTTCGGCGACCACGCCCATGTCATGGGTGATAAGCAGCATCGCCATGCCACGCTCCACCTGCAGGCGCTTGATGAGATCGAGGATTTCAGCCTGGGTCGTGACGTCGAGCGCCGTCGTAGGCTCGTCGGCGATCAGGATATCGGGATTGCCGGCAAGTGCCATGGCGATCATGGCGCGCTGGCGCATGCCGCCCGAGAATTCAAACGTATAGCGATCGACCATCTTATCGGGATTCGGGATTTCGACCTGGCGCAGCAGTTCGACTGTACGGGCTCGCGCCGCCGCCTTGTCGAGGGTGCTGTGCAGGCGTACGGCTTCGACGATCTGCGAGCCGATGGTGTGGACCGGCGACAGGGAACTCATCGGCTCCTGGAAGATCAGGCCGATGCGTCGGCCGCGAATTGCCCGCATGGCGCTGCTGGCAGGTGAAAGCGTCGCGATATCGGTGATGGCGCTGCCATTGCGAAGCAGGATCCGGCCACCGACGACGCGTCCGGGGCTGTCGACGATCTGCAGCAGCGAGCGCGCGGTGACACTCTTGCCGGAGCCGCTTTCACCAACGAGGCAAAGTGTCTGGCCCCGCTTGAGCTGGAAGCTCACATTCTCGACGGCGTGCAGGATATGGGTGCGCAGCCGAAAATCGATCGAGAGATTTTCGACGGACAGGACAACGTCATCGGGAAGGTCGGTCATAGCTTCCTCCTCAATTGTCATAGGGGTCGGCGGCGTCGCGCAGGCCGTCGCCAAAGAAGTTGAACGAGAGCACCGCGACGACCACTGCCAGCGACGGCCAGATCAACAGCCAGGGTGCGGTGGCGACCGTGCGGATGTTTTGAGCGTCCTGCAGCAGCACGCCCCAGCTAACCACAGGCGGCTTCAGACCGATGCCAAGGAAGGAGAGAGACGTTTCCGCGACGATCATCGTCGGCACGGCGAGCGTCACGACGGCGAGGATATGGCTCGTCAGCGACGGCAGGATATGGCGGAAGATCAGCCGCGCTTCACTTGATCCGTCGAGCCTTGCCGCAGTCACGAAATCCTCGCTGCGCAGGGCCAGGAAACGCCCGCGCACTTCGCGGGCAAGGCTTGTCCAGCCGAGCAGCGAGACGATGATCGTGATGACGAAATAGACACTGACCGGCGACCATGTCAGCGGGATCGCCGCCGCGAGCCCAAGCCAGAGCGGAATGGTCGGCATGGCACTTACCACCTCGATGACACGCTGGATCAGTGTATCGACCCAGCCACCGAAAAAGCCGGAGATCGAGCCAAGTACGACACCCAGGATCAGCGACATGGCAACGCCGACAAGCCCGATGGACATGGAGACGCGGGTGCCGTAGATCAGCCGCGAGAGCACGTCGCGGCCGAGCCGGTCGGCGCCGAGGAGATACATTGGATCGTTCGGGTTGATCGGGCCGATCAGGCGTCTGCTCATCGGGATGAGACCCCAGAGCTTGTAGGCCGGGCCTTTGACGAAGAAGCCGATCGGCACGACCTTGGTATCGTCGACGACGAAGGTGCGCCTGAGCGCCACCTTGTCGATCTCGACCTTGTAGCCCTTCACATGAAAGTTGAACTCGGAGCTGCCGTCGGGCCTGGTCATGAAGAAACTCAAGCCCTGCGGCGGCGCATAGGTAAATTGCGGCCTGGAGGTCGAAGGCAGCCCGGGGGCCAGGAATTCGGCGAAGAGGCCGACGAGATAAAGCAGGAGAATGATAACGCCGGCGACCATCGCCACCTTCTGGCGGAGCAGCTTGCCGGCGATCAACCGCCAGGGACCGACTGCGGCGGTCGAGACCGTCTTGCCCTGCTTCAGTGGGCTGATCGACGGACCATCGGCAACGATATGAAGAGGGCCGGTATGGGTTCCGAATGTTTCGTGCGTGCTCATCGGCCTCTCCTCAATCGAACCGGATGCGCGGATCGAGCAGCGCAAGCAGCAGATCCGACAAGAGCATGCCGACGAGGGTCAGCGCGGAGAGCAGCAGAATGAAGCTGCCGGCGAGGTACATGTCCTGTGCGACCAGCGCCCGGAAAAGCAGGGGGCCGGAGGTCGGCAGGTTGAGAACGATAGCCGTGATCGTCACGCCCGAGACAAGATGCGGCAGCACCCAACCGATCGCCGACACGAAGGGGTTGAGCGCGATGCGAACGGGATATTTGAGGATGACCTTGTATTCCGGCAGGCCCTTGGCGCGGGCGGTAATGACGTAAGGCTTGTGCAGTTCGTCCGTCAGATTGGCGCGCAGGATGCGAATCATCGCCGCCGTTCCGGATGCGCCGATGATGATGATCGGAATCCAGAGATGGGTGAGAAAATCGCCGATCTTGGCGAGGTTCCAGGGTGCTTCTGCATATTCGGGCGAGACCAGCCCGCCAACACTCAGGCCAAGATACTTGTAGGCAATATACATCAGCGTCAGCGCGAGGATGAAGTTTGGCACGGCAAGGCCGATGAAGCCGAAAAAAGTGAAGACGTGATCACCGATGGAATGGCGGCGCACGGCAGAATAGATTCCGATCGGCAGTGATACGATCCAGACGAAGAGGAGGCTCAGCAGCGAGATGACCAGCGTTGAGCCCATGCGCGCCCAGATCAGGCCCGAGACGGGCTGGTTCCATTCAAAGGACCAGCCGAAGTCGCCGCGGCTGACAATTCCCCACATCCATTTCAGGTACTGGACGTAGAAGGGGTCGTCGAAGCCGTAGATCTGTTTCAACCGTTCGATTTGCGCCGGATCGACAGCCTGGCCGCTGTCACTCATCGTCGCGATCATCGAGGTGAGATAGTCACCCGGCGGTAGCTGGATGATCAGAAACGAGATCAGCGACATGCCGAACAGGGTCGGTATCATGTAGAGCACGCGCCTGAAGATATAGCCAAGCATCGGAATGTCTCTCCTCCCGTTGAGAGCGCCCTTGCGCCTTCGTCGGAAATTCATCCGCTCCCGGCCGGCAGCGGCCGAAAGCGCTCCTCTGCGCGCTACACCTCATTTCCAGGTGAGGTGCAGCACCTCCAGCCGCTCGATCCCCGGCACCTCCACCTGTGCACGGCCATCCTTGACGCTGACGTTTGCGGCACGGTCGGCAACGACAAGCCAGGCGCGCGCCACGGACTTGCCGGCAGGAATTTCCACCGAAACGGTCTGCGCCGCCAGAGGGTAATTTTCGCGGATCGGTCCCTTCATCATCATCGGATTGGTGAGGTTGAAGAGGCTAAGCGCGATGCCGTCGGAATTTTCACGAAGGGCCAGATCAACGACACCAGGACCCATGACAGTGACGCGCGGCGTCTTGCCGAGTGCCCAGTGGACGGCATTGGCGATCAGCCGGGCATGGTCAACGGCAAAGACCTCCCAGAAGATTTCGCCGATGTTCCAGGGAATATAGACAGCGCGGCCACCCATGCCTGTCTCGCGCGCAATGACCGCGGCACCCTCCGGCGCCTTGCGCGGATAGACTTCTTCCATCGGCAGATCCGGGAAGTCGGGCACGTAGAGGAACGGGGTCTTGGAGCCGTTCGTGGCCTCGACGTGGAGAAGCCGTGTACCGCCCATGATGCGTTCGGCGCCTTCGTAGCCTTCGTTGATCGGATGATCACCGGAGAGCGCCACGTAAGTGTTCTTGACGATGCCACGCGGTCCGGAGACGAATTTGACGCCGAACAACTCGGAGAGACCGAATTCCTGGCGCTGCCTGCCGGTTTCGTCGCGCAGCGAGGTCTCGTAGGAAGCGATCACGCTGCCGCCGCGTTCGGCATAGGCGCGGACCGCAGCGTTCTGCTCGTCCGACAGGCAGGCGGCGTTGGCGAGGATAATGAGCTTGAAGCGGTCGAGATTTTCCTTCGTCAGAACCTGGTCCGAGAGAAGCTCGAAGGGCAGGCGGGCCTCGACCAGGGCGTGGTAGAAGCCGAGATCGTGCTTTTCGGCGTTGGGCCGCTCCTCCGGTGCCCAGTGGCGCAACGTCGTGGAGGGGTCGATGACGGCGATTTCGGCGGCGGGCTTCATGCTTTCGAGCACCGGCTCGACTGCCGCCTGCAGGGCGAAGGCGTCGGCGACAGGCTCGACCCAGCGCTCGTCCGGGACCACCCCGTTGAACTTGGTGAACCAGGCATAGAGGCCATGCGCTGTGCCGTCATTGATCCAGAGCTGCATCTCCTCGCCGGACGTGACCGCATCCTTCCAGCGATATTCCTCCTCCGGACCGATCGAGGTGATGAGGACGACAGGGCGATCCGGAAAGGTGGCGCGGATGCGCTTGCCGTTGCGTCCGGCCGACCAGCCGAGCTCCAGGCCCTTGCGGCCCTGGTGGTCAACAACGAGGAAGGGGCAATGGCGGGCAATGACCGACAGGTCGAATTCCATCAGCGAGGCACCGCCCATGTTCGGAATGAAGCTCGCATGCGGGCGGATCGCCTTTACCGCATCGTCCCATTGGGCGATCATGTCGGTGAGGACCCGGCGGCGCCACTGTACCCAGGCCTGCCAAGCCGGATCTTCCGCATCCGGTTTTTTTGGCAGGTCATGGCCGAACATGTCCTTGAAGCGGCGGGCACTGTCTTCGCTATAGTCGACGCCATGCCCCTGCCAGCGATTGGCAAAGACCGCGTCAATATCGTATTTGCGGACGATCTCCTTGACGACCTCGGGCATGAAGACGGTATTGTAGTCGCCATAGGCATTGGTCACCCAGACATCGGGATAGGCCCAATGGCGGCGCGGCGTCCCGTCGGCGTTGATCATCACCCATTCCGGATGGGCCCTGGCGGCATCGTCATGGATTGCGTGTGGGTCGACACGAGCCATGACATGCATGTCGAGCTTGCGGGCCGCATCGACGAGCGCGCCGAAGATATCCTTGTCGCCGAGATATTTGCTGACATAGTGATAGGGCACTTCGCTCGGATAGTAGGCGATGTAGCCGCCGGCGCTAAGGCAGACTGCATTGGATCTCGTGCGCTTGAAGACGTCGACCCAGAAGGCGGGGTCGTACTTCTCCGGGTCGTCCTCGACGAAGGTCAGCTGGGTCCAGCGGGTCGCGTCCTTGAACCAGTCCGGTGTCCGGAGCGTTCCGGTGTTTTGTCTTCTCGCATCGAGCATCGGTTCATCCAATCGTTTGGCAAAAAGGCAACGAGGGATCTGCCGCCGGCCCAGGTCGGCCGGCGTCGGATACATGTCTGATCCTGAAAGACCGTCAGGCCTTGTAGAATTGCTCCGGCATGGTGGGAGCGGGTGTGGGCCAACCGAAGGAATTCGGCATGGTCCGCGTGATATTCTTCATGTTGTTCTTGACGATGCCGTAGCCGTCCGGGGGCTGCGAAACACCGAAGACGTAGAAGTTGTCGGCAGCGCCCTGCAGGATCTTCTTCATGACTTCCTGCTGACCTGCGGGGTCGGCGGTCGCCTTCAGCTTGTCGTAAAGCTCGAGCAGCTTCCTGGTCTCTTCCGGCGGTTCTTCCGCATTTTCATTGTTTCGGTCGAGATACCAGAGCTGCCAGGCCGGGGCATACATCGCGTTTGAATCCGTCGGCACATAGTAGCGCGGGTCGAGCATTGCGGCGACACCGCCATTGGCGCCGAATTGGTGGGCCGTGGCATCGAAATCGCGGCCCTGGCGGACGCGTGTTTCCCAAAGCGAACGGTCCATCGTGCGCATCTGCGCATCAATACCGACTGCCTGGAACATCGGGATGACCAACTGGAAGAGATCGAGGAAGATCGCACGAGCCTGGTCGATCTCGAAGATGATCGTCAGGCGCCGGCCCTGGTCGTCCAACCTGAAGTTCTGGTCATCGCGCTTCGGTATGATCTGGTCGAGCATGGCATTCGCCTTGTCGACATCATACGAGGTGAACTGCGTGGCGAGCTGCTCGTTATAGAGCGGATCTCCCTGCTTGATCGAGGGCTGGGCCGGCGCGCCCTGGCCGACGAGGACGGCATCGATCAGCGTCTGGCGATCAAGCGCCGTCGAAAGAGCCGCGCGGAAATCCTTGTTCCGGAAGAGCTTCCGTTTGGTCGCGTCGTTATGGTTCAGGTTGAAGATGAAGTTCATCACGTTGGCCTCTGTCGAGGTCAGCGTGTAGAAGTCGTAGCCGCCCTGCTCACGGGCATCGTAAAGCACCGATTTATTATTCGGCGTCGCGATATACTGGTCCATCAGGTCAATCTCGCCCTGCATGGCCTTCAGAAGCAATACCTGCGGATCCGCCACCATCTGGTAGACGATCCTGTCCATATAGGGCAGTTGATTGCCCGCGGTATCGACCTTCCAATAGAAGGGGTTGCGTTCGGCAATGACGCGTTCGGTATTTTCGCCGGGCGCGGTTGTGAACATCCAGGCGTTGAGGCAGGGCTTCTTCGAGGAATTGAGGAAGAATGCGTTATCATCCTGAAACCCGGACGCCGCCTGGAAGGCTGCGATCCAGCTTTCGAAGCCGCGTTGCTTGGCCAGTTCGTCGGCCTTCGGATTGTAGTCTATATGGAACTGTTCGAGATAATGTTTCGGACAGCGGGTCGTGTGGTCGTTGTTGGCCCAGGCCACCTGGAGCGGAAACATACCGTTAGGTTTTTCGAAGATCACCTTGAAGGTCTGTTCGTCGACCACTTCAAGCTTGGCCGGCTTGCCGGCTGTCTTCCAGTGGCCCTGGCTGGTAACGGCGACGCGCTTGTCGGTCAGGACCGTATCATACCAGAACTTGACGTCGGCCGTAGTATAGGGCTGGCCATCCGACCACTTCATGCCCTTGCGAAGGCGAATCGTATAGACCTTGGATTCGGCATCGCCATCGAAGGCTTCCGCGACGTTGAGGGCGACGCCTGACCAATCCGGCGTATAACGAAGCAGCGGCTCATAGGCCTGATAGCGGAAGAGCATGGAGAGCGATCCGCCGCCGACCAGTGCCATATTCCAGTCGCCCCCGTATTTTCCGACACTTTCTACCGGTTTGACGACGAGCGGGTTTGCCGGCAGCCGATCCGCGACCGGTGGCAGCGCGCCGCTCGAAACCTTTTCCTTGAGGACGTCCGCTTCCGTGTAGCCGGTCGCAAGAGCCGGCAGTGCAGGCAAAATCAGAACGGCCGAGGTCCCGGCCAGAAACGCACGACGTTTCAGCTTGATCATGGATATCTCCTCCAAAGATCCGCGCCCCTTTATTGTTGTTCTGCTCCCAGGCTTGGATGACGGGAAGATTACACTTGGATACTGTTAGGTAAAGCGTTATGTTTCGTTATCGATGAAGTTTGCTTTTTCAGATGAGGCAGTGTAGGCGAAGCGAAGATGGAACGACAACGCAGAGGTGCGGAGTGGGGAGCAGGGGACGAGTGACGTTGCAGACGATCGCGCGGGAGGTAGGCCTCTCGAAATATGCGGTCTCGCGTTCACTGGCGGGCAAGAGCGGCGTCAGCGAGGAAACGCGCGAGCGCATTCGCGAGATGGCCGTACGTCTTGGCTATGCCAAACCGGCGGCCCAGTCGGGTTCCAACGATATCGCCGTTGTTTTTCACGATCTCGATCCTGTCAACAGCGAGCTCTACATGCAGGTCCAGAATGGAATGCAGGGCGAAGCCCAAAGGCTCGGCATGGGTTTGCGCGTGCACTGGACGCATAGCGCTCGGCAGCTGGAAGATCTGGCCCGTGCCTGCGCCGGGCTGCTTCTCGTCGGCCCCCATGATCGCGAGGCGATTGCGGCTGCGACGGCGACCGGCATTCCGATCGTCCGGTTCGGCTGGATCGACCCGTTGGAGCAGGCCGATCAGATCACTGGCACGGACCATGAGGCAGGCCAGGCGGTCATCCAGTACCTGATCAATCTCGGCCATCGCTCGATTGCCTACGTGTCCGGTGCCCCGGGATACAGGGGACGCCGTGAGCGCTTCTACGGCGCTCGCGAGATCGCCGAAAGTCATCCCGACGTCGCGCTTCATGTGATGCAGTTCGACGAACAGGGAGCCTTCGCCGATGCTTTTGGCGCGCTGAAGGAGAGCGGTGTGCGGCCGACCGCGTTTTTCTGTGCCCATGACGGTCTTGCCCTGACCGTTGTCTCCGAATTGCTCGGTCAGGGTTATCGCATTCCCGACGACGTCTCTGTCGTCGGGTTCGGCGACTTTTCCCCGGCAACACAGATCTCGCCGCCGCTAACCACCGTGCGAATGGAGGGTCAGGAGTGCGGGGCGGTCGGCCTGCGCCTCCTGCTCGAGCGCATCGAGACGCCGCGGCGACCAGGCGACCCCGCTCGCCGCGTCAATATCGCCTCGCGCATTATCGAGCGCCGCTCGGCCGGTCCCTGCAAGGACATGCGCATTTCGGAAGATACTGCGAAGTCGTCACGCTAACCGACCGGCTTCCATCATAGCTTTTGCACCTCAGGTGCAAAAATGGATGCTGGTCCGGATCTGTCCGGGGCAGGGACGCCACCCCCTATACATGGCTGATGGTTCATGGACGAAGCTGCCGAGCACGGAAATAGCCCCGCTCCCTGTTGCCAATAAGCGCGCGCGTCACCGATATTGGCGACGGGATAGAGCAGTTGAAGGCTGTCAATGAAGCGGCGGCCGGCCTCGCGGCCGTCCGTCACCGAGAAGCCGCCGAGAGCGCAGCAATGGCCCTGGCGCGGGTACTTCTGCGTCCGCTCGCCGCTGGCTGGCTTTTCGGTCCAGAAATATCTGATTGATTTTACGCAGAGAAGTTCTTTTCTTAGGCGACAATTTCGCCAGCGGCGCTATCGACGAAATATCTTTCTGACCGGCGCCACGGCAGTACGTCGTCATTCAAAAGGCTCCATTGCACGCGGCAAAAATCTCGCATCGCCACAGGAAATAGAATACTATTTCTATAGATATTAATTGTTGCTGCTAGCCTATCGTCTCCCTCACCAAGGAGACACACATGAGTGCCGCGCGACCACAGCTCAAACTTGGCGCCTTCCTCTATCCGACGGGCCATCACGTGGCCGCGTGGCGGCATCCGGAAGCGCAGGCGGACGCCGGTTCCAATATTGCTCACTATATCGAGCTTGCGCAGCTGGCTGAAGCGGCGAAGTTCGATCTCATTTTCATGGCTGACGGCGTTGGAACGCGCGGGACGGACATAGAGGCATTGAGCAGGACAGCTGTCCGCTATGTGGCGCAGTTCGAGCCGATTACCTTGCTCTCGGCTCTGGCGGCGGTGACCAAGCACATCGGATTCGTCGCCACAGCTTCCACCTCATACAACGAGCCCTACCATATCGCGCGGAAATTCGCCTCGCTCGATCACATCAGCGGCGGCCGAGCGGGCTGGAACCTGGTCACTTCGTCCAGCGAGCACGAAGCGCATAATTTTGGTCGTGATGAGCATTATGCACATGCGGAGCGATACGAGCGGGCCGAAGAGTTTGCCGATGTCGTGCGCGGACTGTGGGACACCTGGGAGGAAGACGCATTCCTGCGCGACAAGGAAAGCGGCATCTACTTCGATCCGGACAAGCAGCATATCCTCAATCACAAGGGCAAATTCTTCAAGGTTCGCGGGCCACTGAACGTAGCCCGCGCGCCTCAGGGTCAGCCGGTGCTCGTACAGGCAGGCTCGTCGGAACCGGGCAAGGAGCTTGCCGCGCGTACCGCTGAGGTTGTCTTCACCGCGCATCAGACAATCGAGGATGCTCGCGGCTTCTATAGGGATCTCAAAAGCCGACTTGCCAGGTACGGACGCGGGCCGGAAGAGTTGAAGGTCATGCCGGGGATCTTCCCGGTCGTCGGCCGGACGCAGGCAGAGGCTGAGGCGAAATTCCAGGAAATCCAGGATCTCATACATCCGGTGGTCGGCCTGTCGATGTTGAACGGCATGACCGGCGGCGTTGATCTCTCGAAATATCCTCTGGACGGCCCCATCCCGGACCTCCCGGAAACGAACGCAAGCAAGAGCCGGCAAAAGTTGCTTCTTGATCTTGCCAGGCGCGAAAACCTGACGATCCGCGAGCTCTATCTGAGGATCGCAGGCGCGCGTGGCCATTGGCAGGTCGTCGGCACGCCGGGCCGGATCGCTGATGAGATGGAGCACTGGTTCACGACCGGAGCGGCAGACGGCTTCAATGTTATGCCGCCGCATCTGCCCGTCGGACTAAGGGACTTCGTGGAGCTCGTGTTGCCGGAACTACGCCGCCGTGGATTGTTCCGCACCGAATATCAGGGCAGGACGTTGCGCGAAAATCTTGGCCTTAGCATACCCCGTCACCCGGCGCGCGTTCAGGCCGCGGCAGAGTAGGGGTGATCGACATGAACCGACACCATCTCACAGCCGAGCACATAACCCGGCAGTTCCAGATCGACGGGGAGCCCTTGATCGCGCTCGACGACATCAATCTGGATATTGCAAAGGGCGAGTTTGTCACTGTTGTCGGTGCCAGCGGCTGCGGAAAGTCGACGCTGTTGCGTCTCTTCGCGGGCCTGGATCTCGCGACATCCGGCACCATCCGCCATGCGGACGAGCTAGTCGTCGAACCCAGCCTTCATCGGGGCATCGTCTTCCAGGAACCGCGCCTCTTCCCCTGGTTGACGGTCGAGAAAAACGTCTCTCTTGGCCTGCTGAACAGCAAGCTGACCAAGGCGCGAAAGACAGAGCTTGTGCGCGAACATCTGGAGCTTGTCGGGCTTTCCCGTTTTGCCAATGTCTACCCGCATCAATTGTCCGGGGGAATGGCGCAGCGTGCCGGCATTGCCCGTGGCCTTGTCAGCCGGCCGAACGTCCTTCTGCTCGACGAGCCTTTCGGGGCACTCGACGCCATCACCAAGGCACGCCTGCAGGACGAGCTGCAGGAGATCTGGGCGAAGGAAAACATCACGATGGTTTTGGTGACGCATGACGTGGAAGAGGCGGTCTATCTCGGGGATCGCGTCGTCGTCATGTCGCCGCGTCCGGGCCGCATCCGCGAGGTGGTACCGGTCAAGCTGGCTCGCCCACGCCGGCGTACATCCAGCGATATTGCCAACCTGCGCGACCGCGTCCTGAAGAGCCTTCATGCGACGGGCGAAAGCACCCAGCCCAAGGGGTTGAAATCAGCCGATGACGGCAGCCACGCCGAACGTGCAGTCGCACTCGCCAGATAAGCTTCAAAAAAAGGAGAGAAACTATGAAACACGCATTGCTGTCACGCGTGATCGCCGGCCTCGCATTGATGCTCGCGACCGCCCCGGCCACGGTCCGCGCCGAGGAACCGCTGGTCATTCATGTCGGCTATGCCGCGATTGGCGTCGACAATCGTCCTTACGCGGAAGGCACATCTGCCGCGACCGCCCGGGCGGGCGAATTTCTGGAGAAGGAATTTGCCAAGGATCCGGACATCAAGATTGAATGGACCTTCTTCAAGGGCGCAGGCCCTGCCGTCAACGAAGGCTTTGCGAATGATCAGCTCGACTTCGCCTACCAGGGTGATCTTCCCTCGTTGATCGGCCGTGCCAACGGGCTGAAGACCAAGTATCTCCTGGCAAGCGGAGCGAGAAAGCCGCTCTATCTCGCCGTCGCCAAAGATAGCGGCATTAAATCTATCGCGGATCTGAAGGGCCGCAAGATAGCCCTCCAGCGCGGCACGAACGGTCATCTGGCTGCCATCAAGGTGCTGGAGGCCAATGGGTTGACGGAGCGCGACGTTCAGGTCGTAAATCTCGACAGCGCAGGCACGGTTGCCGCGTTGACCAGCAAGGACATCGACGCCGCATTCGGCGATACGCAGCTGATCAATCTCGCCACCAAGGGTGCAGCCGATATCATCTACACCACCAAGGGGGACGATCCGCGCTTCGGCCGCAATGCCGGCGTCATCGGCCGCCAGGCGTTCATCGATGCCCATCCTGACATAACCCAGCGGGTCGTCGATGCTTTCGTCAAGGCGGCGCAATGGTCGTCGGACGAGCCGAACCGCACCGCACTTCTCGAGCTGTGGCACAAGTCGGGAACGCCAGTTCCAATTCTGGAGGAATACTTCAAGGGTGACACGCTCGCCTACCGCAACTCGCCGCTGATCGATGACCTGCTTGTGTCGCAATACAAGGAGCAGGCGGCGAAGAGCAAGGAATTCGGTCTCATCCGCCGTGATGTCGATCTTGAGGGCTGGTTCGAGCCTCGCTACCTCAAAAGCGCCATTGAACGGTTCAACCTGCAGCACTTCTGGCAAGCCTATGGCGCTGACGGCAAGCCGCTCGCCTCGTAAGCAGAGCATTGGAGCAGCAGGCTGATGGCAATCCCTCTTGAAATCGCCGGTGATGACGGCATCCCGAACGCGCGCAGGTTTTTCAAGGGACGGTTCTCTTCGCTCTCGGCCTTGCTTCTTCCCGTGTTGCTGATTGCCCTCTGGTGGCTCGCCTCCGCGAGAGGCTGGCTGCCGGAGCAGATCCTTCCGGCGCCGTCCTATGTACTGCAGACCGCCGGTGACATGATCATGAGCGGGGAGCTGCTTTACCATGCCGCAGTCAGCTTGCGCCGCGTTGTCTTCGGCTTCACCATCGGCGCGGGGTTGGGATTGGGTCTCGGCATCGCCATGGGCCTGTCTCAGCGCCTGGAAGACTATATTAAGCCGACGTTCCTAGCCTTCGCACAGATCCCGACGCTTGGATGGATCCCGCTTCTGATGCTGCTGGTCGGCATCGAGGAGACACTGAAGATCATCATCATCGCCAAGGGCGCTCTTGTGCCGATCACGCTCAATACCTTCTCCGGCATCCGAAGTGTTCCCGGCAAATACGTGGAAGTCGGCAAGGCACTGCGTTTCAGCCGGTGGCAAACGCTCCGCCTGATCGTCCTGCCAGGCGCTATTCCTTCCATTTTCACCGGTATCCGCTATGGCCTTACGCACGCATGGACTTCGCTTGTCGGGGTCGAACTCCTGGCGTCATCCGAAGGGCTCGGCTACCTGCTCGTGTGGGGAAGACAGATGTTCTGGCTTGATACCGTGATCATCGCGATGATCGTGATCGGCCTCATAGGCGTTACCATGGACAAGGGCCTGAATGGCGTCGAGGTCTTTATCCAGCGCTGGAAGAAAGAAGGACTTTGACGATGGCCGAAGCGTCAACGAGGCTTGTCCGTATAAGACGTGGCCTCACCCTTCCTCTTCTTCTCCTCGCCGTGTGGGAGGCCTCCAGCCGCCTCGGGCTCGTTGATCCCCGCTTTCTGCCGGGGATCGAAGATGTCGTCCTGACCGCCAAGCGCGAGATCATCGACAATGGTCTGACGGGCCAGCTCGCAGCCAGTCTGTTGCGCAATATCGCAGGTTTTCTGATTGGCTGCATCCTCGGCGTCAGTTTCGGCACGCTCGTTGCCGTGACGAGGATCGGAGACAGGTTGGTCATGCCGACCTTCAACGGCCTGAAGCAAATTTCCCTGCTTGCATGGATACCGCTCATTTCGGTGTGGTTCGGTTTCGGCGAGCAGGCGAAGGTGGTCTTTGTCGCTCTTGCAGCTTTCATTCCCATCGCCCTCAACACCTATGACGGAATCAAGGACGCGCCTTCAGAGCTGGTGGAGGTCGGTCGGGCGCTGCGGTTTCGACCCTGGCAGCGCGTTGCCAGGATTTACCTGCCGTCAGCTCTCCCGGCGATCGCCACCGGCATCCATCTCGGCCTCATCTATTCGTGGCTGGCGACCGTCGGCGCGGAGTATTTTCTTGCGGTCGGCCCAGGCATCGGCGGTCTGGTCATTGCTGGACGCGAGCGCTTCGACATGGCACTGGTCATGGTCGGCGTCATCATTCTCGGCCTTGTCGGGTTTTCACTTAACAGGCTCGCCGGTGCGGCAGAAGCCAGGCTGCTGCGCTGGCGGGCCTGAGCCGGAAACCTGACGATGTTGGTGTGCGGCTTAAGTGGTGGTGTCGGCGACGAGATTGGGAGCCTGTTTCAACCGGTCGAGATCGGCAACGGCGAAGCGGGATCCGGACCGGGACCGGCAGACAGTCCATAACCGGACAGGAACTTGCCCCTACCGGCGAAGCGCCTGTCGAGCTCGTCGCGAAGATGGATGGCATCCTCATCGCCCGCCACTTTCCAGGGTTGGTCAAACCGGGGGATTCCGCGGCTGTCGTCTCGCAATAACCGCCTCGATGAGGAGCCTATGTGAATGGGTGAACGTAGCTGATCACATTCGCTGGGATTGCACCGCCGACTGCTCTATTGCGCATTTTGCTCGCTGTGGTGGATTTTTGGCCTTTTGACCGGAGGTCCCGCGACAGAGTGACGTTTGACGAGAGAGCATTCGAGCTTCGTAATCGGATACCGCTTCTTGCCAGGAAGGCTTTCCGGATTGAGATGTTCGATCGACCATTGGCCCATGGCGAGATGGGGAAGGACAGACGTCGTCAGCGGGGGAACGAGATGTCGCGATATGTCTTCGTCGTCGTAACCCACAACCGACATGTCCTGGGGAATGCGAAGACCCGCATCCTTGAGGGCTTCGTAGCACCCGATCGCAGTTCTGTCATTCTGGCAGAAGATCGCTGTTGGTGGCTCCTTCAAAGCCAGCAGCTTCATTGTTGCAGCATAGCCGGCGCTGGCCGACCAGTCGCCTTCGATGACCAGCTCGGGATCGAAGGGAATATCGGCTGTCGCAAGCGCGCGGCGATATCCGGTAAGACGATCCTGCGCAGCCTGCATCCAGATTTCGCCGGTGATCGTGGCAATGCGATGGTGTCCATGCGCGATCAGATGCCGGGTGGAACTCTGTCCTCCCGCAATCTCGCTCGGCACAACGCAGGGAAAGGCGTAATCCGCCGTATAACAGTTGAGCAGCACCGTCGGGATGTTGAGCTTGTAAAAATAGGCGGGAAGCTCAACCTCGCGCGTATAGATCGTCATGTAGATGAGCGCCGATATGCCGCCGCTCGTCAACGCGTTTATTGCCTTCGGCTCCATGACGGGATCGCTGAGCGTTTGCGTCACCAACAGGACATTGCCGGCGTTCCATGAGGCTTGCCGCGCGCCTTCAATCGCAACGATCGCTTCCGGGCTGGTCGCGAGCTGGTCGACGGCAAACCCGATCACATTGTCCAGGCCCGAGTAAGAGGTCGGCGTTGCATATGTCGCTCCCATATAGCCAAGTGCCCGCGCTGCCTCAAACACGCGCTCGCGGGTCAACTGCGAGATGCGGGTGCCGGGCGTGTTGTTGAGCACGAAGGAAACGGCCGCCTGCGAGCAACCGGCCGCCTTGGCAATATCCATCATTGTCACGCGCTCGGGGCGAGAAGCCTTTCGGTTGCGTGCAGGCTTCATTGCCGCGGGCTCGTGCTCGTCCAAGATCTTGGTTTTTCGCATCCGTGGAGGTCCGTTACCCATATTGGTCAAGGTGTATGCTTGCGCAGCATTGGTAATTAATATTACCACTGATCAGTTCGCGTTAGCAATCGCATGAAGTGACATACTTGTACGCCGCTGGTGGCCATATCCGAACGCAAAAATGCAATTCCCGCTGCCATTCTATGAAATGTTTTGATCTGCATTGATAATACTATTTACTAATTAAAATTCTTGTATACCGTCATGGAGCGATCGGAACCCTATGCCATTCGTCGCTTCGCGACCGCCCTAGGAGGGGGCGCGCATCCGGCCGGCCGCAAGTTGCAATCGGGCCCTTGCTACTGCGGCCCTTCGGGAGGTGTATTATGAATCAGCTGAAACGCAATGCTGCCTTGTTTTTCGCCGGATTGATGCTGAGTGCCGCGCCTGTGGCGGTGTCCCATGCTGCCGACAAGCCCACGCTCGCGTTCGTCGTCAACGGGGCTTCCGACTTCTGGAAGGCTGCTGAGGCCGGCGTGAAGAAGGCTCAGGGCGAGATGCCAGACTACGACATGCAGCTGAAATATCCTGAACAGGCGTCAGTCGCCGTTCAACAGCGCCTGATGGAAGACCTTGTGAGCGCTGGTGTCAAAGGCGTCATGGTTTCCGCCGTCGATCCTAAGACCCAGACGGACGGCCTGAACAAGATCGGTTCGCAGACTGCACTCTTTACCACCGACAGCGACGCGCCCCAGACCAACCGTGTCGCCTATATCGGCTCGTCCAACGTTGATGCTGGCAAGCAGGCCGCTGAAATCGCCAAGAAGGCAATGCCTGATGGCGGCAAGTGCATCGGCTTCGTCGGACTTCTCGGCGCCGATAATGCCAAGGAACGCATCCAGGGCATGAAGGACGGGCTGAAGGGGACAAAGATCGAGCTGACGGACGTTCGCGGCGACGACATCGACCAGACCCGTGCCAAGAAGAACGTCGAGGATGCGCTGGTTGCCAGCCCGGACGTGACCTGCATGGTCGGCTTCTATTCCTACAACACGCCACGCATCTATGAGGCGCTGCGTGACGCAGGCAAGCTCGGCCAGATCACCGTCGTCGGCTTTGATGACGATCCGATCACGCTTGGTGGCGTCAAGGAAGGCACAATTGCGGCGACCGTCGTGCAGCAGCCGTTCGAATGGGCCTATCAGGGCATGAAGCTGATGGCAGCCTATCTCAAGGGCGACAAGTCTGGCGTTCCAGCCAACGGTCTGATCATCATCCCGACGGTCATCATCGGCAAGGATGATGTCGACAAGTATGCTGCCAACCTGAAGGCCATGGCCGGCAAGTAAACCTTCCTTGCGGCGGTGGCGCCAGTCGCCGCCGCGAGTGACGTTTCGTGCCGACAGCATTAGCAGCCATGGACAGGCGATGAACCACAGCTCCGATATCCCGTCACCGGACGCGCCCGCGACACCGTTCCTTTCGCTTTCCGGTGTGGGCAAGACTTATCCGGGCGTCGTCGCACTTGACGGCCTGTCAATGGACATCATGCCGGGCGAGGTGATCGGCCTCGTCGGCGAGAACGGGGCAGGAAAATCGACGCTCATGAAGATCCTCGGCGGCGTGATCGCGCCCGACCGGGGCACGATCCTGCTCGACGGGGCGGAGCTTCGTTCGCTAACCGTCGAATCGAGCATCTCGTCCGGCATCGCCTTCGTCCACCAGGAACTCAATCTCTTCGAAAACCTCGACGTCGCCGCCAATATCTTCCTGGGCCGCGAACCTCTGAAGGCCGGGCCTCTCAAGCTCGTCGATCGTGATCGACTGAGGGAGATGGTAAGGCCGCTCCTGAAGCGCGTGGGGGCGCATTTTTCCGCCGACACCCCCGTGGCGTCGCTTTCGCTTGCCGAGCAGCAGATGGTGGAAATCGCCAAGGCATTGTCGATCAACGCGAGGCTCGTCATCTTCGATGAGCCTACATCCAGCCTTCCTTTGGCCGAAACCGAGCGGCTTTTGAGCATCATCAAGTCGCTGAAAGCAGATGGCATCAGCGTGATTTTCATCTCGCATCGCCTCCACGAGGTCGAGCGCGTCGCCGACCGCGTGGTCGTGCTACGCGATGGCACGCTCGTCGGTACGCTTGCAAAGGCCGAGATCGGCCACGACCAGATGGTCAAGCTGATGATTGGCCGGGTGCTTGCGGCGCGCACCGCCAAACCGCAACGCGCGCCCGGCTCGGTTGCGCTGACGGCAAGCGGCGTGCGCACCGAGGCCTATCCGTCCCGCCCTGTCGATCTGGCCATCAGGTATGGAGAAATCCTCGGACTTGCCGGCCTTGTTGGCTCGGGGCGCACCGAGCTTGCAAGGGTGCTCTTCGGCATTGACCGGAGTTACGGCGGAGCCATTCTGCAGGACGGACAGCAAATCGCGGTCGGCTCCGCGCGTGATGCCGTGGCTCGCGGGATTTTCCTGGTGCCGGAGGATCGCAAGCGCAACGGAATTCTTCTTGATTTCCCGATTGCCCAGAACATTACCCTTGCCGACCTTCCAAATCTTGCCAACCGCCACATGCTGTCTGCCGACCGCGAAGCGGCGGCGGCCGAAAAGCAGCGCATTCGCCTCGGCATCAAGGCGCCCTCGGTTTCGACCCGGACCGGCACTCTGTCGGGCGGCAATCAGCAGAAGGTGGTGCTTGCCAAATGGCTATCGATGAACCCGAAGGTGATGATCTTCGACGAGCCAACGCGCGGCATCGATATCGGGGCGAAGAATGAGATTTACGGGCTGATGCGGGCCCTTGCCGATGCTGGCGTCGCCATCCTGATGATCTCAAGCGACATGGAAGAGGTGATCGGCGTATCTGACCGCATCGCCGTCATGCATGAGGGCCAGATCGCCGGGATTTTGGAAGAGGATGACTTCAGCCAGGAAAGCGTCCTTTTGCTTGCCGTCGGCAAGAGAGTAAAATAGCGGCTGCGGCCATCATAGGTATCGGGGAACGGATCTCGAATGATCAAGAAAGACCTTGGACTGCTGCTTTTGATTGTCGTCGTCGGCATCGTCGTCGCCATCATCAATCCGCGCTTCCTGCTGCCGATCAATCTGGCGAACACCGCCAACCTGATCGGACTGTTTGGCATCCTTTCGATCGGCCAGGCCTTTGTCATCATTACCGGCGGCATCGAGCTTTCCGTGGGTTCGCTCGTCGCGCTTCTTGGCGTCCTTTTCATCGATTTCATTGCTGTCCAGGACATGTCCTGGATGTTGGCGCTGCCGCTCATCCTCGTGCTTGGCGCGGTCATCGGTGCCATTCATGGCTGGCTGATTACCAGGCTCAATCTGCAACCCTTTGTCGTCACCTTGTGCGGCTTGCTGATCTATCGTGGCGCCGCGCGCTTCTATACTGCCGACGGGACGGCGGGATTTGCCTTCGGCCAGAATTTCCCCGACCTCGAATTCCTGACCGCGGGCCGCTTCTATGGTGTTCCCAACACCTTCATTGCGCTCGTCATCATCACGGTGGTCATGTGGGTGGTGTTGCACCGCTCCGTCTTCGGGCGCTATCTTTACGCAATCGGCAAGAACGAGGAAGCGGCCCGTTATTCAGGCATCCGCACCGGCCGAATGATCATGTCGGCCTATGTCATCTGCGGATTGCTCACGGCGCTCTCGGCGATCTATTTTGCCATGTATACACGCTCGATCTCACCGGCGAGCCATGGACAGTTTTACGAGCTCTATGCGATCGCCGCTGCCGTGCTTGGCGGGTTTTCGCTGCGCGGCGGCGAGGGATCGATCGTCGGTGTCGTGCTTGGTACAGTCTTGCTTCAGGAATTGCAGAACCTTGTGAACTTGCTCGGCATCCCGTCGTCGTTGAACTTTGCCGTGATGGGTGGCGTGATCCTCATCGGCGTCCTTATCGACCAGCAATGGCATGCGATCCGGGCACAGCGCCGCCTCGTGGCAGCAGCTCGACAGACTGAAGGCCGCCTGCACGACGAGGGCTCGCTGCCGGTGGTTGCACGTCAGGACTAGACCAGCGGGGCCATTCCATGCTGCACCATACGACCTAAACGAATGCGTCCGGTCATTGAAGACCGGAAGTGGACGAAAAGGCCGACCGTGATGTCTGGTCGGGGAGAAATGATGCTGTCTAACTTTATCGTGCCTGATTCCAGTGATCCGCGGCTGGGATCCAGATATCGTTACCGCATGCTCGTTGATGGCAAGTCTGCTGATGCTGCCACGGGCAAGACCATCGATCGGGTGAGCCCCGGCCATGCCGGTATCGTGGTCGCAACATGGCCGGATGCGTCGGCGGACGACGTTCGCTTGGCAATCGCAGCAGCGCGGCGGGCGTTTGACACCGGTCCTTGGCCGCGCATGTCGGGCGCCGAGCGGTCGCGACTGATGTTCAAGGTGGCGGATCTCATTCTTGCCCACCAGGAAGAACTTGCGCTGATCGAGAGCCTCGAGGTCGGCAAGCCAATCGTCCAGGCTCGGGGCGAGATCGGATTTTGCGCGGATCTGTGGTCCTATGCAGCTGGCCAGGCCCGGGCGCTTGAGGGACAGTCGCACAACAATATTGGCGACGACCGGCTTGGTCTCGTCTTGCGCGAACCGGCAGGCGTCGTTGGCATCATCACGCCATGGAACTTCCCCTTCATCATTGCCTCGGAGCGCGTGCCATGGGCGATCGGCGCTGGGTGCACGGTCGTCCTGAAACCATCTGAATTCACCTCCGGCACGTCGGTCCGCATGGCGGAACTTGCGCGCGAAGCTGGCATTCCGGACGGGGTCTTCAATGTTGTCACAGGCTTTGGCGATCCGGCTGGCCAGGCTCTCGCGGAGGATCCAGGCATCGACGTGGTGGCGTTCACTGGTTCCCTGCGCGTTGGCACGAAGCTCGGCGAAATCGCCGCGCGTAGCGTCAAGCGGGTGGGGCTGGAGCTTGGGGGCAAGGGGCCGCAGATTGTCTTTGCCGATGCGGATCTCGATGCGGCGGCCGACGGGATCGCTTACGGCGTCTATCACAATGCCGGCCAATGCTGCATTTCAGGGAGCCGGCTGCTGGTTCAGGAGGATATCCGGGATGCCTTGATGGATCGGTTGCTCGGCATTTCACGGAAGGTCACGTTCGGGGATCCGTTGAACGAGCGCACCAAGATCGGCGCGATGATTTCGGAGGCGCATGCACAAAAGGTGCATGCTTACGTCGAGGCAGGGATTGCCTCCGGCGCGGAACTTCTTCTTGGCGGCGAAAGGGTAGGCAAGGGGACTGGACTGTATTACCCGCCGACGGTCTTTGCAGGCGTCAAACCGGACATGTCGATCGCTCGTGAGGAGATTTTTGGGCCCGTGCTTTCAACACTGACCTTCAAGACAGCCGAAGAGGCTATCGCACTTGCCAACAGTACCGAATTCGGCCTGTCAGCGAGCGTCTGGTCAACCAACCTCGAAAACGCGCTGCAAAGTATCCGCCGCATTCGCGCTGGTCGCTGCTGGATCAACAGCGTTATCGACGGAACACCGGAGCTGCCGGTCGGGGGCTACAAAAAGAGCGGACTGGGACGCGAGCTTGGCCGCTATGGCTTCGACGAATATTCGCAGTTCAAGGGAGTTCACGTAACCTTGGGGCGGCCCACACCCTGGCTTGCATGAGCCGCTCAAGGACTCTGGACGCGCATCTATGAAGGTTGGCCATGCGATTGCGAGATTTCATCTGGCTCTGCCTCGGCCAACATGCCCCTGTATATTCCGGGGACGGATCCTTCGATCGGAACGGCGCCAACGCTTCTGCCGTAGAAGTCCATGGGTCCTGCGCCACCGATGACGCCGTAGGCATACCCTTGTGCATACATATCGAGTAACGTCGTCAAAAGCAGCGCATGGCCAACCCCCTGGCCACGGACTGCACTATCGACGCCAGTCGGGCCGAAGAAGCCCTTTGCCGTGGCGTCGTGGCAGGCAAAGCCGATCAGTCTTCCGTTCTGGATTGCGATGAAGCACGTCGGCGGCTGCCGCATTGCGGCCGTGGTCGCTTCGCAAGACCACCCGGCTCCAAAGCGGGGCGTAATCCAATCGGTCAAAGCCTTCAGTTCAGGCGGCAAGACGCGACGGATCGTGACACCTAGCCGTTCCATTTTCGCATCGAGGGAGGTGTCCGGTTTGAGATCGTATAGCTTGACAAGCATATCCATGTGATTGGTCCCTTTATCGTCATCCCTTCACGGCACCGGCCGTCAGCCCCGCAACGATGCGCCGCTGGAAGATGAGCACGACCGCGATCAGCGGCAACGTGACAGTCACCGAGGCAGCCATGATCTGTCCGAAGGGATATTCGTAACGGTTGGTGCCGGCGATCAATCCGATCGCGACCGGCACGGTGCGATTTTCGTCCGTCAGCGTGAAAGTCAAGGCAAAGAGGAATTCGTTCCATGCAAGAATGAAGGCGAGGATGCCGGTGCTTGCAAGTGACGGTCCCATCAGCGGCAGCAGTATCTTCAGGAGGATACGAAGGTGCGAACAACCATCAACGATCGCGGCCTCCTCCAACTCGCGCGGGAACTCGCGAATGAAGGTTGTGAGAATCCACGTCGTAAACGGCACCGTTGACAGAAGGTATGTCAGAATGAGCGCGCTTGGACGGTTGAAGAGCCCGAGCCAGTTGATGAGCTCAAACATGCCCGAAAGCACGACCACCTGCGGAAAGATCGAGATCATCAGGATAATCATCAAAACGGCCCGACGCTGCGGAAAGTCGATGCGTCCGAGCGCATAGGCCGCACTGATACCGATCACAAGGGACAGGCAGGTCGTCGCTACGGCGACATAGGCGGAGTTCAGGAGTGATCCGATGAACACCGGGTTGTTGATCAACTCCCGGTAATAGGTAAAGTCGAGCGCTGGCAGCAGGACCGAACGGTAGAGTGCTGCGCCCTGTTTCGTCGACGAAACGAAGGCCCAGTAATAGGGAAACAGCGTGTAGATCAGCACCAGTGATAGGGCAAGGATTTGCAGCACCCGCAACACCTGGCGCCGGCCCCTGTAATAGGCGCTCGACTTTCGGGCCGGGCGTACAAGAGAAAGGTCAGTCATGATCAATGCCCCGCTGCCCTGTCGAGGCGCAAGGCACCGATGATGATGATCGCGACGAGCGCAACCAGCAGGAAAACCCAGGTCGAAGCCGCGGAGCCGACACCGAGTTCCTGGAAGCTGATCAGACGGTCGCGTGCGTAGATCGACACTGTCATGACCTTTTCATTGCTGGCCGCCAGAACGTAGGAAAGGTCGAACATGCGCAGGGCATCGAGCGTGCGAAACAACACGGCAACTCCGATCGCGGGTCGCAGCATCGGGAGGGTGATCGACCAGAAGCGTTTCCAGGCCGGAATGCCGTCCACTTCGGCGGCTTCGAAGATTTCCTGGGAGATCATCTGCAGGCCCGCGAGAATGAGCAAAACCATGAAAGGGGTCGTCATCCATACGTCAATGAAAATGACCACCCCCATGATCAGCGAACCACTCGCAGTCCATGCCACACCGTGGTCGATGAACCCAAGGGCTTCCAGTAGCTTGTTGATGACACCGAACTGGTCGTTCAACATCCATTCCCAGATCTTGGTGGACACCACGACCGGAATGGCCCACGGGACAAGGATCGCAGCGCGCGCAAGACCCCGGCCTGGTATGGCCTCGTTGATAAGAAGAGCGATAGCCAATCCCAGCGCAGTTTCAATTGCCACCGAGATGACCGTGAAGGTCAGTGTGTTCCTGACGGCAAGCCACCAGCTGTGGTCATTGAAAACCTCGATGAGGTTGTCGATGCCGACCATGGAGTAGACGCTGGGATCGTCGAGAAAGGCGTCCGTAAAGGCGAAGAAGAATGTCCGTCCTAACGGCCATACGGCGACAAGCAGCATTGAGGCAATGACCGGCACGAGGAAGAGCCAGGCAGCAAGGTGATCGCGGCGGGCAAGGCGTGCACTCATGATAGAGCGCTCCTGACGCCGAATGGTTCGGCCGACGGCAAAAGTCGTGTGCCGTCGGCGGCGAAAAAAAACAGCGAATGGTCGTCGAAAGTCAGTGCAGCCGGCTTGCCGATCGCGTCGGGGTTTGGTGCCGCGGGCAGGCGAACAACCCAGAGTGTGCCGCTCCCCACCCGGCAATAGGCGAAGTGTTCGTGTCCGAGGTCTTCGACCCGCTCGAGCATACAATCGAGACGCCCGGTTCCCGTTGGTACCAGGCGCAACGCCTCCGGCCGAATGCCTATCTCGGCAACCGGAATTGCATCGCTTGGCGATTGCCCAATTGCCAGGCCGCCCGGGCCGACGATGTGCTCATCGTCATGCGCTGCCCGTGTCTCGACGGCAAGGAAGTTCATGCGCGGACTGCCGATAAAACCCGCAACAAACCGATTGCCGGGCTGACGATACAGCTCCGAAGGTGTGCCGATCTGTTCTATTCTGCCGTGATTGAGGACAACAATCCGGTCTGCCAGCGTCATGGCTTCTGATTGATCGTGCGTGACGTAGATCATCGTCGTCTTGAGATCATCATGAAGCTTGGCGATCTCCATGCGCATTTCCATTCTCAGGTCCGCATCCAGATTGGAAAGCGGCTCGTCGAACAGGAAAATCTCGGGTTGCCGCACCAATGCCCGTCCAATCGCCACGCGCTGGCGCTGACCTCCGGACAATTCTCTCGGTCTCCGGCTCAAGAGATGGTCAACCTTGAGCATACGCGCGACCTGTTGCACCTTTTGAGCAATCGCATCGCGTCGGATCCCCATGGTCTCGAGTGCGAAACCAATGTTGCGCGCCACCGTCATATGCGGGTAGAGCGCATAGGATTGAAAAACAAAGGCAACACCGCGCTTCGAAGCGGGGACATCGGTGACATCGTCGCCACCAATCTTGACCGTTCCAGACGAGGCTGAGATCAGGCCCGCCACGATGCGCAGCAGCGTGGATTTTCCGCATCCGGAGGGGCCTACAAAGACAACGAATTCACCATCGTCGATCTTCAAGTCTACATCATGAATGACACTGTGTGTTCCGAAACTCTTCGAAACGGACTCCATCGAAACCGATGCCATCTTTCACCTTGGCTTGCGCATGGGGGCTCGACCGGCACAGAGCGCCGGCTGCACAGGTTGCGGGAGCTGAGGCTCCCGCAATCTTGCTTCAATCAGCGGCTCTCTTTGAGCTTTTCCAGGCGCTTGGCCAGCGATGCATAGCTGTCCTTGGCATCGCCACTGCCCGACAGCACGTCATGGGTGGCGCGATAGAAGGCCTGAGAGACACGGTTGTAGCTGGTGCCGGTGTAGCCGGACGGACGGACCGCACTATCGGCGAAGGCTTGCTGGTTGTCTTTCAGGAATGGAATTTTTTCCAGCACCTCCGGATCGCTATAAAGCGACTGGATCGAAGGGTTGAGGGTCGCCTCCACGGCACGCATCTTCTGCATCTCCGGACCGGTGATGAAGTTCACAAAGTCGGCTGCGACCTCAGGTTTGGCGCTGTATTTCGAGACGCCATAATACATGGGACCCAGGCAGCCGCTGGACTTCTGGCCTTCCTTGCCAACCGGAAGCGGCATGACGCCAACCTTGTCGATGATCGAGCTGCCTTCCTTGTGCGATGTACCCCAGACATAGGGCCAATTGCGATGGAATACCGCGTCGCCGGATTCAAAAACTGCCCGTGACGCTTCTTCATCGTAGTTCAGAACGCCTTCCGGGCTGATCGAACCGATCCAGCCTCTGGCCTTCTCGATCGCTTCGGCGGCTTGCGGCGTGTTGATCGTAACCTTGCCGTCGTCGGATATGATCGTGCCGCCGCCATTTGATGCAATGAGTTCGATCGCATCGCAGGTCAGGCCCTCATAACTCTTTGCCTGCCAGGCGTAGCCCCACATCTTGGCATTGCCGGCGGCGCGCTCCTTGTCCTGGATTTCCTTTGCGGTCGCAGCAAGCTCATCCCAGGTCTTTGGAGGCTGCTTGCCATACTTTTCCAGGAGATCCTTGCGGTAGAACATCAGGCCGACGTCCATGTAGGCAGGCATCGCGACCAGGTTGCCGTCCAGCTTGGCAGCGTTGAGCGTAGAAGTGAAATGCTTGTCCTGATCGGCCGCAGGAATCATGGTTTTCAAATCAAGCAGGTTGGCCTTGAACATCCCGAGCCAGATGACGTCGAGAAACAGGACGTCGATATCCTTGGACTTTGCCGCCAGCAATTGCTGATAGAGCGGGATCGCGTCGTCGAGGAGAGCCGGCATCTTGTTAATTTTTGCTTCGTTGCCTGTCTTTGTCTTCCAGGCGTCGGCAACCTTGGTGCAAAGTTCGAATTCGGTTGGTGCGCAGAATACGGAGATGCTTTCCGCATGCGCGGCACTGGCCCATAGGCCGGCATAGACTGCAACTGCAGTAAGGCATTTCTTCAACATGAGCTGTTCCTGTCTTTATCACACTTGAGCGGTGCGGAACTCTCTGGTTCCTGAGCCTAGTAGGACTGGTTATGACCAGTCATGTCAACTGGACTCTTGTGTCCCTTGTGGGCAAAGATGCAAAAGCAAATACCAGCACCGACTAAGGGAGCGAACGCAACGTGAAAACCCGTGAACCGGTGGCAGCGACAAAGAGGCATGCGGCAATCGATCGGGCCGACCCTCGTCCGCTTCATCAGCAGGTCTACGAAGACTTGCTGGCTACGATCCGGGAAGGGAAGGTGCCATTGCGCGGCAAGCTGCCCTCCGAACGTGAACTCGTTTCACTTTACGATGTTAGTCGCATCACGGTGCGCCATGCGGTGCGCGAACTGATCCGCCAGGGCGTTGTCCAAAGTCAGCCGGGCAAGGGCTTGTATGTTGCGGAAAATGGAGGAGGATTTGAACTCGAGGTCCTCAGGAGCTTTACGAGCACCGCCCTGGCAAGTGGTCGCGTGCCCGGACATCGCCTTCTTGCGATGGAGGTCGTAAAGGCGTCTCTTGACATCACCCGGCCGCTGCTCTTGCCTCCCGGATCGGATGTGATCGTGCTGGCGCGCCTGCGGCTACTTGACGGCGTGCCGGTCGTCCTCCAGACCGACTGGATAGCGGCCTCCCGCGCGCCGGGATTGACCGGCATGGACTGGACGGTCGCAAATCGCTCGCTCTATGCCGAGCTGCGCGAAGTCTACGGCATCCAGCCACGGCGGGGGCAAACGACACTCAGTGCGCGACTTGCGGATCCAGCCGAAGCTGCGATGCTCGAACTCCCGTCACCTTCGGCCGTGCTCACTGTCGATCAAATCGCCTTTGACGAGCGGGACCGGCCAATCAACATGACGGCGCTTGTCCATCACCCCGGCCGATATCCGCTCACACTGCTACAGTCAGCCACGGGTGACTTTCGTCAATACTGGTAGATGCGTCTGCATTTTAGCTCAGCACAAGTTGCCGGCGATCCGCAAGACTGCGGGAGCCTTCGGGAGCTCAATCCGCGTCGCGCCCTCAGGAAGCAGTTTCGCTCGGCGACGCGGTGACACGTACGGCCGCCCCGACAATATTGCCACCGCACTTGGACGCACGTACGTCATTTTCTGCTTCGCAGTTGCGGCAATTATCATATAATTCAACGCGCTAAAAATTACACTATTTCAGTTGCTTATCTGACTTTTCTCGAATAGGTTTTGTTCTGGGAGAGGTGCCCAACATCAAAATTTGGTACTTGTACTCAGTGTTGGTTGACGACGCTTGAGGAGGATAAGACATTGCGTCCGAGCGTTTCTTTATTCGCAATTGTGCAGCGGGTGCGCCATCGCGTTTCAACCCGATATCGAGCCGCACCATCGGTCTGACCCGTCGTAAATCCATCACCGAAAATTGCTTATGGGACGCACGATGGTGTGTGCCTCGGGGTTTGTCATGCAGAAACAGGCTGTCGTTTTCAATGGTCAGGAAGTCGGGATCGCTGTTCCCGTAGAAACTCGTCTGAAGTTCATCGCTGTCCGGTTCAGCGTCATTGATCTGGACAACATGGTCTTCGATACGATTAGCGAAATCCGGCGCGCGATTGTTGCGCATCTTGCGAACGACGGACGACAGACCATCACGTCGCAATGAGCGCCCCGGCGCGCCTTGGCGGTCGTCACTCGAACTGGCCTGAGCCTGGAGATGCTCGCACAGGTTCTGGCCGAGCAGCTCGTGTAATTCTGAGGGGAGGTAAGGAATGCTAGTCTCGAGTATCCTCGAAGCCGATTTGGCCGTGCTCTCACTGTCCGTTCAATCCTGGTACCGGCATTACAGGGCCAAACCAGATGACAGAACGTCGGAAGTAATCTGCAGCGCGGCAGTCGACCTCTTCAATCGCGGTCATCGCACTCAGGAGGAACTGACCCGGATATTGATTGCTCGGTTTCCCGGAGCGCCTGTCACATATGTCAACGCGCCCACGGCTGGTGCTCTTCATTAACACAAGGTTGAGCATCGCCTCGCTCTTCCTGCGTGGCGATGTCCCCTCACACCTGGGGAGCTCGAGTTATAGTCCCAGCCAACCCTATAACGAACCGACCTTATAACGAGCTGGCATGTTGCGGATGTAGAGCGCCTCTATCGGTTGCCACTCGTTCTTCGCGGGGGCACATCTTTCAGGCCATATTTGCCCCGTGCCTCAATGGATGATCTTGTCTCGTTGGCAAGTCCGCTTGGATTGCCGTTATAAGTTTCTGCCAAAACCTTATAGTTCGATCAGTTGCCGTCAATGTTATAAGTATTAGCCAAAACCCTTATAACGGGCCGACTCCTGCAAAACCGGAAAACGGCGTTAAGGATGCATATTGCATCGATTCAATCGTCGGGCTGCTCGCCCTCGTTGGTCGGCCTGATCGCGTCGGCACTCGAATTGCTATTCCGGTTCGCGAAGACAAGTTCGCTAGAAGTGCTTTCGCGCACGACAAGCGCGAATCCCATGTCGATTTGTTCGGGTCCGGATCTTGTTGCTGCATCGAGCGCCAGGAGAACCTTCTCGGCAGCAAGCCTGCCGGTTTCGTAACGGCGGGTGGCGATCGAGGAAAGGGACGGTGCCGCGCAGGCTGAGAATTCGAGGTCGTGAAAACCGATAATCGAAATATCATCCGGCACGCGGATGCGTCGCTTCCTGCACTCCTGCATTGCACCAAGAGCCAGGTTGTCGTCCGTACAAAATATCGCCTCGGGGAGATCGCCGCGGTCATCCATCTCGCCAAAGAGCTCGGATCCGAGTGCCACCGAACTGTGGCGCGGTCTATGAGCAATCATTTCCAGACTTTTCAGGCCTACCTCCTGCATCGCATTGTGATACCCGTCAAAGCGTGACTGGGCGCGATGGTCGAGATTGCCTGTCAGGAATGCAATCCGTCGGAAGCCGCGATCAATGAGATGGCGGGTCGCAATGTGGCCCGCATGCTCCTGTGACATGCCGATGTTGAGATCTATTGGATCGTCGGACAATTCGAAAGTTTGCACAACCGGAAGTCGCGCCTGGACCAAAAGCTGGCGCGACAGTGCAGTATGGTGAATACCTGCAATGATGATCGCTTCCACCCGCTGACCAAGGAGCGCCTTGATCGCATTCTCTTCCTCCACTTCCGAGTATCTGCTGTTGACCACGACGACCTGGAAACCTGCAGCGACTAAAACTTCGTGCAGCGCAAACAGGTATTCAGCAAAGATCACATTATAGAGCGTCGGCACGATCACGCCGATCGTGTGGGTGCGCGACGAGGCAAGTCTGCTTGCCGCCACATTCGGCACATAGCCCAACTTTTCGACGGCCTCGATAACGCGCAGCCGCAAGGTTTCCGAGACCGTGGCCGGCTTCCGGAGCACGCGCGAAACCGTGATCGGGCTGACACCCGCCAGGCTCGCAACATCGTCGAGAGTTATTCGGCGCATTAAAGCATTGTCCAAATACAAAAGGTTAGAGAGCAGAGAGAAATAAGCAGAACAAAGTGATACTCCACAAATGACAGCGCTATCAAATAGAATTTGACAGCGCTGTCACGTATGTTAACGTTTCGATCGTTCCGCAAAGGGCAGGGTGGAGCCTTTTCGGACCAAGCGTACCAATGACAATACTGGAGGTTGAGAATATTGGAGGGCGGCTGCGTCCGCCTCTGGAGGAGGACATCCATGCTTAAAAACGTGAAAGCGAATTCTGCGCGCGTTGCGGCAGTTTCCGCACCGATCCTTGCGCTGTTGTGCGGCGCTGCATATGCAGAACCGAAAGTTGTGAACGGACCAGCAGCAGATCCAGGCTGCATGACGCCTTGGGCTTCTGATACTCAGTTTCTGCAGTATCCGAAAAAGGAAGGTCCTTACCGCATCGCGCTCGCCAACGGCTACATTGCCAACACATGGCGCATCCAGATGGTCCAGACCGCAAAGGCCTATGCGGCGCAACCGGACGTCAAGGCGAAGTTGAAGGAGTTCAAGGTTGTCTCAACCGGAGAGGACGTGCCGGCACAGATTTCAGCGATCAACAACTTCATCGACGCCGGCTATGATGCGATCGTCGTCAATGCTCAAAACCCGACAGCCTTTGGCCCCGTGATCAAGAGAGCCAAGGAAGCTGGCGTCGTGCTCGTAGCATTCGACAACACCCTGGACACGAAAGACGCGATCAACGTCAACGTCGATCAGAAGGGCCTTGGTGTCACCTGGGCCGAGTGGCTTGTCAAACACCTGCCGAACGGCGGCAAGATTTTGGAAGTCAGGGGTGTCGCTGGCACGTCCGTTGATACCGACCGCCATAATGGCATCAAGGAAACACTGGCAGCCTCCGGCAAGAAGTTCGACGTGACCGAAGTCGTCGGCAAATGGGATGACGGCGTTGCCCAGAAGGCGACGGCAGATGCTATAGCGACAAATGGACCGTTTGACGGGATTACCGCCCAGGGTGGCGACACCGGTGTCGTTCAGGCGATGATCGACGCGAAGCACCCCTTCGTTCCGTTCGGCGGCGAGACCGAAAATGGCTTCCGAAAGCTCTGCGCCGCTCATGCGGGCGAGGGGCTAGTTTGCTCGTCAGCCGGGACAGGGCCAGCTCAGGTTGCTGTCGCCATAAAGACTGCCATCGCAGCTCTTGAGGGCCAGGTCGTCCCGCAAGCCGTCAAGTTGCCGACGGCACTCGTGTCGCATCCCGACTTGAAGAAGGATCAGGACTATTACCCTGATCAGTCCGACAACTTTTTCGTCGGCAACTCCTTCCCGACTTGCGGCATCAATTTCACCGCGCAAGAAATCATGGGGCAGACCAAGGAAAACCAATAGCAGCAAGTGCCCATGGGATCGACTGCGGGCATGCGTGCTCGCAGTCACAGGCGAAATGCACCCGATGGGAGGGTGATCTTGTCAGAACCACTGTTGCGCATGGAAGGCATATCGAAACGCTACGGCGGCGTCATAGCCCTCAACGAGGCCGATATTGCAATTCGACCCGGCGCGATCCATGCAGTCCTCGGCGAGAACGGTGCAGGAAAATCGACGCTGATCAAAATCATGGCCGGGGTGACGATACCCGACGACGGCCGAATGCTGCTGGATGGCAAGGCGGTATCTTTCTCGTCGCCTGCGATGGCGAATGCGGCCGGGATCGTTTCGGTCTTTCAAGAGCTGTCGCTCATTCCCGACCTTTCGGTCGCCGACAACATCGTCATCAGCAATCCGCCCACGCGTTTTGGGATGATCGACCGCGGCGCCCAGCGACGGATCGCCGAGGAGGCGCTTTCGCGCGCCGGCGCCTTCGACATTCATCCGTCGTCGCTGGTCAAGGACCTTCCGCTTTCCCGTCGGCAAATGGTCGAGATTGCCAAGGCTCTCGCGCGCAGCCCTCGGCTGATGATCCTGGACGAGGCGACCTCCGCCTTGAGCAAGTCAGATGTCGACAAGGTCTTCAGTGTCCTGAAGCGACTGCGATCGGAGGGATTGGCGCTCGTCTATATTTCGCATCGCATGCATGAAATTGCAGAACTCGCCGACGACTGCACCGTGTTCCGGAACGGGCGTAGCATCGAATCCTACAAAGCCGGGACAAAGACCGATCAGCAGGTTGTTGAGCTGATGATCGGTCGGGAATACAAAAGTGTGTTTCCAGCCAAGCCGGGCGTCGAGATTTCGAGGCCGCCCGTCCTTTCCTGCTCTGGCTTGTGCTGGGGGGACCGTCTGACTGACATTACATTCGATGCGCGCCCGGGCGAAATTGTGGGCGTGGGCGGCCTGGACGGGCAGGGTCAACGCGAGCTCCTGCTGGCGCTTTTCGGCGTGCTTCGCGACGTCAGGGGCGACGTGCGGATCGATGGTCGCAGTCTGCGATTGACCAGTCCCAAGGAGGCGAAGTCGCAGGCAACCTCCATAGCTCTCATCCCGGAAGATCGAAAGACCGAGGGGTTGATGCTGCCCATGACAGTGCGGGAGAATCTTTCGATAGCGGCCCTCGGCAGTGTTTCGCGGAAAGGTGTCATCGATCGCGGCGCGGAGGCCGCTTGCGTTGGCGAACTCTTGAAGCTCCTTGCCATCAAAGCGGCGAACATCGACATGCCGGTCAGCAATCTGTCCGGTGGAAACCAGCAGAAGGTTGTCATTGCCAAATGGCTGATGAACCGGCCCCGGATCATACTGTTGAACGATCCCACACGCGGCATCGACGTCGGGACCAAACAGGAGATCTACCAGCTGCTGCGAAAGCTTGCGGACGGTGGTGCGGCAATTATCTTCTATACCACCGACTACGACGAGCTGATTGGTTGCTGTGATCGAGTCCTTGTGATGTACGACGGCACGATCGCCAGCATGCTTGAAGGTGACAATATCAACGAACGCGCGTTGATCGGCAGTGCGTTGAACATCGCTGCCAAACAGGTGGAGCGGGGGCCAACACTGTGAACACGGGAAAGGTCGGTGAATGGCGATTCCGGTACGAGCTTCATAAAGGAACGCTTCTTGCCGCGGCCCTCTTTGTGGTGATGTTCGTCATCTATGTTTCCAACCATCCAGCGGGCTTCACACCAAACGTTGTGCAGACAGCGTCCAACAAGGCAACGCTCCTCGCCTTCGTCGCGATGGCACAATGTCTCGTGGTGATCACGGCGGGCATAGACCTTTCGGCCGGGATGGTTCTGGTTCTGTGCAACTGTCTCGCATCCTGGCTTGTCGTCGGCACACCACTGCAGACGGGCTTCGGCATCGTCGCCGTGCTGGCGGCAGGTCTCGCCTGCGGCACCTTGAACGGTCTGATCATCATCTTCGGCAGACTGCAGCCGATCGTGACGACCATCGCCACCAGTGCTATCTTTTTCGGGCTTGCGCTACTTTTGCGGCCAACGCCGGGCGGCTCCGTTAACGAGACACTTGCTGACGTCTTTACCTCCAAGATGTTCGGGGTGTTGCCCACTAGCCTGATCGTTCTCGCTGCCACGATACTGTTGGTCTGGATCCCGTTCAGCAGATCGATTTATGGGCGCGCAGCCTACGCCGCCGGGTCTTCGGAGTATGCTGCCTATATGTCCGGCATGCCGCTCAAGCGGGCTAAGCTTCTGGCCTATGCCCTTGCGGGGCTCTTGTCGGCCATGGGCGGACTTTATCTCACCTTCTTTTCCTATACAGGTGAGGCGGCCTTTGCGAGCGGCAATGCTTACACGCTCTACTCGATTGCTGCAGTTGTCCTTGGAGGCGTGTCTCTGGCGGGTGGCAAGGGCAGTGCCGTCGGCGCCGTGTTCGGGGCGCTTGCCTTCCGCACGATCGGCGATCTTCTTTTCGTTTTTGATCTCGACCCACTCTGGCAGCCTCTGTTCCAGGGCATCGTGTTGATGCTGGCGATCGGCATTGGCTCGATCGGGCTGGCCCGTGTACGCAATCGACTGGAATGGTTCCAATGAGCGAAGATGCTTTCGGCATGCGGCATTCAATAATTCCTCGTCGGCTGCGGGGAAGAGATCCCGCGGTGGCGATCGCCTTCGGTTGCATCCTGCTCCTGCTGCTTGGCGGATCGATCTATTCTTCGAATTTTCTCTCGCCCGATTACCTCCTGCAACAGTTGAAGGTGGCCTCCTTCCTCGGCGTGATCGCGACGGGGATGATGATGGTAATCCTGCTTGGGCAGATTGATCTGTCCGTTCCGTGGACAGTGACCGCTGGCGCGATGATGGCCTGTGCTGCGACAGCTTATGGCGCAGGCGGATCACTCCTGGCAATTCCATTCGGAATTGCATGCGGGGCAGCGATTGGTCTGGTCAACGGACTTGCCGTCGCCTACCTGCGCATTCCCTCCATGATCATCACGCTCGCGACCAATGCCGTCGTGCAGGGACTGATGGTCGTCTACACGGGCGGGTTCTCGCCGCAGGATTCTGCCTCTCGGGCGATGCGATTTCTCGCGACCGGATACACCATCCCCTCTGTGCCCAACGGCGTTCTTGTCTGGCTTGCCGTTGGCATACTGGCGGTTTTCCTGTTGACCAGAACGACCTTCGGTCGATCGCTCTATGCAATCGGAAACCGCGAACGGGCGGCCTATATGTCGGGCATCGACACCCGGCGTATTACTATGATCGCCTTTGTCATCTCGGGTTCGCTCAGCGCACTTGGTGGAGTCTTGCTGGCCGGTTATGCGTCAAAAGCCTCACAATCGATGGGCGACGCCTATCTTCTGCCGTCAATCGCGGCCGTGGTCCTTGGTGGAACCCATGTACTTGGTGGAAAAGGGACCTACCTCGGTACGGTGGCAGGCGTGATCCTTATTACCCTACTGCAGTCGATCCTTTCGGTAATGCAAATTGAAGAGGCGGGTCGCCAGCTGATCTACGGCGTAGTGATCGTGAGCATGCTTTTGCTCTATGGGCGGCAGAAGACCTGAAGCCGGTTGGCGGCGGATCCGCTATTGAGCCCGATCGAACGTTGCGACGTCCAATGCGGTTGCGATCAGCTGGCCCTAGCTAAGGCGACAGACGATGTTCGTCGTCGATGAGCGTCACCCGACTGGGTAACGCGGCGCTCCATTGCCAGAGGACAAGGTTGAGATCATTGTCAGTTGCCCCGTGCGCAAAACTCCTCACTAGCAATCCGTGAAAACCCGCCTGGCTGAGTGCGCGGGCGAACGCCTGCGTCAATGCCTCCCCGTGTTTCCTCATTTGATCGCGCCATGCCGGATCAGCAAGCATGCTGGCGTCCATTCCTTCGCTTCGCAGAGCAACCTCGTCCCGGCAGTCGAAAACACGCTCAATGTCGGCGTCGTAAGATACCAGCGTGGTCGGCTGCAAGCTGCCGACCTGATTGGCCTCTCGTAGCGCGGCAATTACGGACAGAGACGTATAGAGCGCCGGGGTTCCTTTTCGGTTGAACCGTCCGCCATAGAGTTCCGCTCCACGCCCGGACAAAGCGTCTTGCGCGTAGATCGGGTTGAGCGCGCGATAAAGGGTGCCCTTAAAGTGCATCGGCAAGTCAGGCGTGAACGCCCGCATCGACTGCATCGATGTAGTCAAGGACGTCGTTCGCGCGTCCATCACGCACCAGTTGCATTGCCGTCAAACCGGAAAATCCCGACAAGGGCTCCGAGCGATACCAGGCATAAGCCATCAGAGCCGAACCGAACCGGGGCTCGACCTTGTTGATGATTTCTGTGACCTCGCGTAGTCGCCGCTGCGTCTTGTCGGAACGAATGCGATCCTTACGCTGGATGGCATCCTTGCCAAGTCCAGCGGTCAGCGCGATCTCCTCGCTGGTCGTGCGCAATGCTTGCGCGATCTTGCGGGGCGAGAACAAGCCGCCGTCTGCATACCGAGCAAGACCCATGATATCCAAAACTCCCATACATGCCATTGATACTGACGTTATATAGCGTCAATTCTAATGTATTTCAATGGCTGGCACATTGGCGCCGGAACGGCGTCCCCTTGAACCCTCCGTCTGATTTGTTTCCAGGCCAGCAGGCTCAGAGCCACACAGGCACAAGACGGTTACACCGTCGACATTGGTACCGTGTTCACACAAGTGAGCGCCTGCGGATCCGAGCTCGACCATTGTTGAAACTCATGTGGCCATTCTTCCAGCCGGCGAGGACACGGCCGACCTCGCGCACAGCCGCCATCGGGCCGACCGCATCGACAAGCACGATGGTCGCGTCACCGCCGACCCAAAGGCCGTGCGGAACGCCGAGCTGCCTCGCTGCCGTTTGTCCCACCATTTCAAAGACCGAGTGCACGTCCTCGTCCCGCGAAAGCTGTGCGATATTGGCATAGAGATTTGCCATCCGGATCAGCGAGGCGTCGCCATAGGGAGTGAAAGGATTCATGACGTTGTTGGTGGCGATTGAGGTGACGACGCCGCGTCGCGCGATGACATGCGCCGGTGCGACGCCCCGCGGCACCAGTCGGTCGTGCCCGCGGCCAGTGAGGAAAAGATCTGTCGCCGGAAGAACGGTGAGCGCGATGCCCGCTTCAGCAAGTTTGTCGGCGATATGAATGACATCGGCCAGCGGCATGGCCGAAAGATTGGTGACGTGGCCGATTGCGACCCGTTCTTGCCAGCCATGGCGCTCTGTGGCCGCGATTACAGCCGGCAAATCGCTCTGGCCGGGATCCAGATGGAAGTCGAGATGAAAATCCACTGCGACGCCGTGCCTGACAGCGAGGGAGAAGATCAGGTCCACATGCCTGACCGGATCGGGATCAGTGTAGGGGCAGCCACCGACGAGATCGGCCCCTTCTGAGAGCGCCCGGTCGAGCATGTCCAGCATCTGAGGCTCGTTCGTGAGACCGTCCTGCGCGAACGCGCAGATTTCAATATCAATCGCAAAAGCGTATTCCGTCTTGATGCGCTTGATTGCCTCGAAGGAGCGAAAGCCTGCGCGCGGATCGATCTCGACGAAGGTTCGCATCCGCACAGTGCCGTGCGAGATCGCCTTTTCGACGACCTGGGCGGCGCGATCATAGACGTCCGCCTCGGTGAAGTCTGCCTTGGCGCTGGAGGTCTGTCGCACGGCTTCAGCAAGTGTTCCCTCGCAGATCGAGCAACGATCGAGGATGCAGGCCTTGTCCAGATGGACATGCGTGTCGACGAAACCACCAAACGCAAAAGCGCCATCGCCTTCGAAGTCCTCGACGGCCTCGCAACGAAACCCGGGCTCGATCGCCACGATCCGGTTGCCACGAACAGCGATATCGACGAGTCCACCATGCTCCTTCACCCGGACATTGCGGATAAGCAGGTCGAGCGGACTGTCGCCAGCAGTGCTCATAGGCCGATTGCCCCGCCGTCACTGCGAGGGTCGTGAGCTGCTTCCAACATGCCGTCACCACTGATGCGGATGATACCGGCCTGACCGCCGAGCGGACTGAGCGGAGCGATCGTCGTGACCTCATGGCCCATCAAGGCAAGCGCCGCGATCACGTCACTGCCAATATTCTCCTCGATCTTCAGGTTGTCGCGGCTATCGGAAAAGGTACGGCCGAGCAGGAAGCGTGGCCTGGAAAGGGCCGCCAGGGGATCGAGGCCATGGTCTATGAGGAGGCTCAGCAGCAGTGCCAGCGTCTGCGGCTGACCGTCGGCACCTTGCGTGCCATAGACCAGATGCGGGCGGCCGCCCTTCAGCGCCAGGCCGGGATTGAGGGTGTAGAATGGACGCCTTCCAGGCCCGTAGCGGTTCGGGCTTATGGGATCAGTGCTGAAGGCGGCGCCGCGGTTCTGCCAGAGAATGCCTGTATCGCCGGCAACGACGCCGCTGCCCCAATCGAAATAGATACTTTGAAGCATCGAGGCTGCCCGCCCGCTGGAATCGACAGCGGCCAGGAAGGACGTGTCGCCCTGCCGATAGGGATGCGCCCAGGCGGCAGCACGGGTGGGGTCAATTGCGGCGGCCTTCCCGGCAAGTCGATCGGGATTAAGGAGTGCCCCGGAGACATCGTCACCGAATGCCGGATCAGCAATCAGATGCCGGTCGCGAAATGCCTGTTTCACCGCCTCTACCAGCAGGTGATAATAGGACGCACTGTCAACCGCCTTGTCTGCCGGTAACAGATGAGCGAGGACGCCCATGATAGCGAGTGTGGTCACGCCCTGGGTCGGGGGTGGCGGCGCCAAAAGTACTGTTTCACCATAGGATAGTCGCACGGGCGCAACGACCTGGGTGCTTGTCGCTGCAAGATCGGCAGCAGTAAGCGGCGAGCCGGCCGCGGCAAGACCGCTTGCGATGCGGCCGGCGAGCGCCCCCTCGTAGAATTCGCGGGCGCCGTTTCTGGCGATCGCCTCGAGGCTCCTCGCCAGGGCCGGCTGGCACTGGATACCGTCCCGCCTGAAAAGGTCGCGAAATCCCAGCCACGCGTCGGATTCGGCGGCGCGAAAATCGAACCAGAATGCCTGCGACGCGCTCACGGCATAACCGTTTCCGGCCAGGGCGATCGCATCGTCCAGCAATCCCGACAGGCTCTCGGTGCCACCCCAAGCGGTTGCGGAATAGCTGAGCACCTTGTCCCAGCTGTCGACCAGGCCGGCGGTGGTCAAGGTCGAGGCAGCGCCGCGCAATGGGATCGTGCTGCCGGGGACGGCAACATCTGCCGCCTGGCCTATGCCGAGGAACGTCCGTGCATCGCCGGCCTCGTCGGAGACCATCCAGACGGCGTCTCCGCCGAGACCACAGAAATGCGGGTAGACGACCGAAAGTGCTGCTCCAGCCGCGACCAGCGCCTCGATCGCATTCCCGCCGCGTGAAAGCACCCGGGCACCGGCTTCGCTGGCGAGCCAATGCGGTGTTGTCACCATGCCATCACGCGATCGCGCGCCGCCCGTTTCGGTCTGCCTGCTTGAAAATTGCATCAGCGGACCACTGCGCCGTTATCGGCCACCAACCGACCCTGCTTGAAGACGCGTCGCGGCTTGGGGACGGCGACGACTGCCTCCGGAATGTGGTCGGCGGCGAGTGTCACGAAATCAGCCTTGGCGCCGACGGCGATGCCATAGCCTTCAAGATTGAGCGCCTTGGCGCCTCCTGTCGTAACCACATCGAAAGCGGCGGAGAGCTCGGTATCCGTATAGAAGCCGGAGCGATAGGCGATGATCTCTGCCCGACGGAGCATGTCGCCATCGCCGAAGGGCCACCACGAATCGCGGATATTGTCATTGCCTGAAAAAACATTGACGCCGGCGTCCCGCAGCAATGCGACCGGCGGGAAATTGTGATTTCCTGGAGCGTTGGTCATGATCGAGACGCCGCTTTCTGCAATGACGGCGGCGATCTTCTTTGCGGCATCCGGGGCGAGGTCCCCAAGCCCGTAGCCGTGGCTGACGGCCACATGCCCCTGCATGCCGAGTGCTGCGGTCCGCGCGCAGATCTCCTCGATCGTCATGGCGCCCATCGTGCCGGCATCGTGGAGATGTATGTCGACATCGACACCACGTTTTTCGGCAATTCCAAAGACCGCGTCGAGATGCCCCTTGATATCACGATCGAAGGACAGCGGATCGAGCCCGCCGACCAGATCGGCTCCCATGCAAATCGCCTCGTCCATCAGGTCGCGCGTGCCGGGGCTCTTCAGGATACCGCTCTGCGGGAAGGCCACGAGCTGAATGTCGATGATGTCCTTGTATTCTTCGCGGACGGCCAGGATGGTCTCGAGCGATTTCAGCCCGACCGAGCCATCGACCATGACATGGCTGCGCATCTGCAGCGCGCCGTTCGAAATGCAGAGGTCGAGCTGGCTGCGGGCACGCTCGTCCATCGGTGCGGCGGCTGCCATGTTCTCGGCCTGGAAGGCGACGCGCTCATGCACGTCAAACCCGTTGGTGCAAGGTTTATGCGGGATCCATTTGTCGCCGTAGAAGCTCGTGTCCAGATGGATGTGGCCCTCAACGAAGCCCGGGACGAGAAGCGCACCGGCAATATCGAGCGTGCGCGCAGAGCCGGAGCTCGACCCAGCAGCAGCGATGGAAGAGATGCGGCCGTCGGAGACCAGAATGTCGTTGAAGGTGCCGTCGGCGAGCTTGGCGTTTGTAAAAAGTGTTTCGGTCACCGGGATCTCCCTCGATTTCTTTGTTGTATCATCAATACGCCTCCCCGACGGGATCGGGGAGGCGGCCTGTCAATCGATCGTCGTGCGACGATCAGTTCTGCGGCAGGGTTCCCTGCACGCCTTCGATCAGCCAGGTCATGCCCTTGATATCGGCATCCGCCAGTTCCTGGCCCTTGGTCACCTTTACCCGTGCCTTTCTGGTCCTTGCTCACGCCGGCAAACGGCTTCAGTTTGGCGCTGGTGATCGCAGCTTCTGCGGCCTTCATTTCGGCGGCGACCAGGCTCGGGCAGCTCCGGATTGCTCGTCGTCATCTTGGCATATCCACCCGCTTCTTGGCTACATGATATCCGTAATCATGTATGCAACAATGGTGCCAGATTGTATCGGAAAAGGACTCCTGGCAGCACAGAGTGGCTAGATATATGGATTCATTCGAGGAAAACCGCCGACACCATCACGTACACGCGTGTCGCCGCCGGTTTCGAACGTCTACATAAAATGCATGATCATGTATACATCATTGAAAAAGCGGCAGCCTAGCCGCTGCCACGGGCGGAAAAGCGCGAGAGGATCGAGCCGAGATCCAGTTCCGCCGCGGTATCGTCCTCGAGCAGGGCCCTGCTTTCAACCGATGACAGGTGGTCGTCGATCAGATGCTCTGCCGCAGCGATATCGCCCTTCTTGAGCGCGCCGATCAGTCCGGAATGTTCGCTGATGGCGCACTCGCTCGAGTGCGGCCGGCTGTACATGGCCAGGATCAGCGAACAGCGGGATACGAGTTCGGAGAGATATCGTTCGAGCAGCGCATTACCCGAGAGTTCCGCAAGCTTGAGGTGGAATTCGCCGGCTAGCCGGGTCGACAGGCGCACATCCCCCTTGGCATGGGCGGCCCCTTCTTCCTGCACGTGATCGGAGAGGATCTTCTCGACTACCGGGCTCCAACGCGCGATCACCGCCTTCATCACCTCCCGTTCAAGCGCGCGCCGAACAGCAAAGGCATTGCGCGCCTCGTCGAGGCTCGGCTGGGCAACCGTGGCAGTTCGCTTGTGGTAGGTGTCGACGAGCCCCTGGGCCTGCAGTTTCGCCAGCACGGCGCGAACCAGGGTTCTGCTCATTGCGAAGTGCCTGCCAATCTCGTCTTCTGGCAGCCTGGTTCCGGCTTTCAGCGCCTGTTCGATTATGGCCTGTCGGAGAGTGCGATGGGCAACGTCTACCCGGTCGGAATTCGATGACATTGGACTTCAGGAATGTTTTCGGTGACGTATACGTTATCTCGTGATCACGCGTGCATCAAGGACTTGCCCTGTATTGCCGAAGGCACCTCGCGTCATGAGCCCAGCCATGGTCTGCCGCAAGGCAACGAACGGTCGGCGCGTGGACAAGGTCAGCGTCCCGATCGCAATTTCCGCGAGGGCCATTTCCCATCATCGAAAGGCGCAACAACCATGACGGCCCCGGCCGGCGCGATGGCCGAGCTTCGGCTAAATCACGGCCGCTGCTTGTTGAGACGCATGCGCTCGATGATGTGCCGTCCTGATCCACCAACATGTTTGGCAATGGCGTTCGCCGCCCCGTCCGCATCCTGCTCCTTGATGCATCCGATGAGCTCGCGATGCTCCTCACGAACGTTCGACTGGCGGCTCAGGGAGGTGGGAAAGCCGCGACTTATCGCCCATAAAATCTGACGATGGCGAATCCAGAGATCGACAGCGTGCCTGTTGTAGTGCCGGTCGTACATCAGCCGATGAAACTGCATGTCCAGATTTGAGTGTTTCAGCTCATCCGAAAAGTTCAGGGCTTCGATCTCGGCCTGAATGCGCTCCAGTTCATCGACATCTGCTCGCGTCGCAACCCCGACAAACCAGCGCGTCAGCGCCGGCTCGATCAAGACCTCTATTTCGCAGATATCTCTGACGAACTCCTCGTCAATCGGCCGCACTCGGGCGCCGCGATTGGGCATCATGACCACGAAACCCTCGCCGCGCAGCTGCTGCAATGCTTCTCGCACCGGATTGGTGGAGGTGCCCATACGCGCGGCGAGCTCGGCGACCTTCAGGCGCTCGTTGGCCTTGACGCGGCCATGGATGATGTCATCGCGCAGGCGCTCGTAGATGGACGCGCCATTTTCCTCGGTCAACTCGTCACCGTCAGGCATGGTCTGGGGCATTCGCGTTATCGTGGTCATAAGACTGCTTTTAATACACTTTCCCCCGGTTTGCCAATACCTCTTCAAATTGTTTGTACATTCCGATTGACATATAATGTACGATCTGAAAGTTTTCGCTCCACGCGATTGCCGACCTGGCTTTCGTTTTCAGTCGGCGGAGAGGGCCGGTTATCAGGAGGAAAAGAATGGGTTACCAGCAACAGCTGCGTGGCCTCGTCCTATCGACGGGGTTGTTGAGTGCGGCGCTCTTGGGAGCGATTGTTCCTGCCTTTGCGGTGGATTTCAAACAGGCGCCAATGCTCGACGAGCAAGTGAAGGCCGGCAAGCTGCCAGCCGTTGCCGATCGGCTTCCTGAGCATCCCTTCGTCGAAGCGATGGTTGATGGAATAGGCAAATACGGTGGCACGCTGCGCACCACCATTCTCGCCAATGGCGACCAGTACAATCTGACCCGTACCATCGCCAATGAACTGCTCGTTCGTTGGGATCCGGCCTGGCAGAAGGTGATACCTTCGCTGGCGGAGGAATTCACCGCATCGGATGATGCCACCACCTACACCTTCAAGCTTCGCAAGGGGCTGAAGTGGAGCGACGGCCAGCCTTTCACGGCCGATGACATCATGTTCTGGTACGAAGACGTGTTCATGAACGACGCGCTTTCGCCGGCCAAGAACCCGACTTTTACGGTCGCGGGCAAACCGGTAAAAGTGCGCAAGATCGACGACCTGACAGTCGAATTCAAATTCGACAGCCCCTATGGCCTGTTCCTGCAACAGCTCGCCTACGGCCAGGGTCATCTGCCGGTCATCTACCCCAAGCACTACCTCAGCCAGTTCCACGAGAAGTATAACAAGGACGGCATCCCCGCTCTGCTGAAAGCCAATCCGGCTGCAGGCGATTGGGTGGCGCTGTTCAACTCGAMGGTCTCCCTGACCTTCCAGCCGCCGTACTGGCAAAACCTCCAGCTGCCAACGATGAACCCGTGGATCCTGACGGTACCCTATGCCGACAGCGAACGCGTCGTCGCGACCCGCAATCCCTACTATTGGAAGGTGGATCCTGAGGGCAACCAGCTGCCTTATATCGACGGCGTCACCTGGGCAAAGCTCGACGACCCACAGCTGATGGCGCTGAAGATGACGTCGGGCGAGTTCGATTTCGCGTTCCGCCACATCAATAATTCGACCTTCAAGTCGGTGCTCTTCGATGGCCAGGAAAGCGGCAATTATCGCTTTGTCGACGTGAAGGACCTGCCGGCGAATGATGCCGTCATCCTGCTCAATCTCAACTCGACCGACGACACCAAGCGCAAGCTTTTCCAGAACAAGGATTTCCGCATCGCGCTCAGCCACGCGATCAACCGGCAGGAGATCATCGATCTCGTCTATGTCGGCCAGGGCGCCCCGGCGCAGGTGGCGACGCAGCCCGAGCACGAGCTTTTCAACGAGCGTGAAGCCAAGCAATACACGGAATTTGATCCGAAGCTTGCCAACGACATGCTCGACAAGATCATGCCGAAGAAAGACGCGGAAGGTTTCCGTCTCGACGACAGCGGCAAGCGCTTCACCATCAACTTCATGGTGGCAGACGTTTTCGGGCTCTCCTATCCCGACGTGATGCAGATGGTGCAGAAATACGCCAAGGACGTCGGGATCGACATCCAGCTGCGGACCACGGATCGCGCTCGCTTGAACACCATGTGGGCAGCAAACGAGCAGGACGCCTATATCTGGAACTGCGTTGGCGGCCTGTCTGAAGTCTACACCGACCCGCGTTGTTACATGCCGTTCCAGAAGGCAGACATCTTCTTCGCGATGAAGTGGAGCGAGTGGTATTCGAACCACGCCACGGGCGAGGAACCTCCAGCCGAGATCAAGGCTCTCATGGCAGCCTACGACAAGGTCAACGCTGCCGTGGGCGACAACGATCGCCGCGAGAAGATGAAGGAATTCCTCAATCTTTCCGCTGACAACTTCCTCAACATCGGCATTTCGCGCCCCATGCCGAAATACATGATGGTGTCGAAGAACCTGAAGAATGTCGTCAACGGCATTCCGATCACCGGCAATCTCTGGCATCCAGCCCCGACGCTGACCCAGTGGTACTTCGACAAGCCGGCTAACTAAACTCCTCCGGGCCGGCGGGGAAACTTCCCCCCGGTCCGCCCCTTCGATCCCATCGAGCGGTCAGAAATCATGCTCCGTTATATCGCCAAACGGCTGGTGTTCGCGATACCGACACTCCTTGCCGTTTCCATCATCGCCTTCATCATCATCCAACTCCCGCCCGGTGATTATCTCACGACTCTGATGGCCGACTGGGCAAGCCAGGGTGGTGCGGTCGAAGAGGGCACGGTTGCCGCCATGCGTGAGCGCTACGGTCTCGATCAACCGATGTATTTCCAATATTACAAATGGATGGCCGGGATCCTCATGCATGGCGATTTCGGGATTTCATTCGAGCTCGGCAAGCCGGTCACCGAATTGATCTGGGGCCGCCTTGGTTTCTCGCTCCTCCTGTCCTTCCTGACGCTCTGCTTCGTATGGGCGATCGCCATTCCGATCGGCATCCTGTCGGCCGTGCGCCAGTATTCGATCTCCGACTATTCAGCGACCTTCCTTGCCTTCTTCTTTCTCGCCGTGCCTGACTTCCTGATGGCGCTTTCGGCGATGTACGTCATGTCGGCCTATTTCGGCCAAAGTGTCGGCGGCCTGTTTTCGCCCGCTTTCGTCGACGCAGCCTGGAGTTTTGCCAAGCTTGGCGATTTTGCCAAACACGTCTGGCTGCCCGTGCTCGTCATCGGTCTCGGCTCTCTTGCAGCGCTCGTTCGCATCATGCGCGCCAACCTGCTCGACGAATTGTCCAAGCCCTATGTGACGACGGCCCGCGCCAAGGGCATGTCCGAATTCGAGCTTCTCATTCGCTACCCGGTGCGGCTTGCACTCAATCCGCTGATCTCGACGCTCGGCTGGATTCTGCCCGCCGTTATTTCGGGTGAGATCATTGTCTCGGTTGTCATGAGCTTGCCGACGACGGGACCGCTGCTGCTGCGCGCGTTGCTTGCACAAGACATGTATCTCGCAGGCTCGCTAATCCTGTTGATTTCGGTGCTTACCATTATCGGCACGCTGATTTCCGACATCCTGCTCGCCATCACCGACCCGCGGATCCGGTTCCAATGACAGACATCACTCAGCTCCCGCCGGAGACCGGCACATCAATCGACCTTCACCGCAGTGACATTGCGGTTGCCGGCCAATGGCGGCTCTTCTGGCTGAAATTCAAGAAGCACAAGATCGCGCTGGCAAGCCTTGTCGTCATCGTGTTCATGTATCTCGTCGCTGCTTTCGCGGATTTCATCGCACCGTTCGATCCCAACGCGACCAATGCGCGTTTCACCTACGCCCCTCCACAGGGCATATCGCTTCTGCTGGACGGCTCCTTGCGCCCGCACGTCAATCAGCTGAAGATGACGCTTAACACAGAATCCATGCGGCGTGAGTTCACCCCGGATCCTGCCAAGCCGATCCCGGTCGGCTTTTTCGTACCTGCGGCGCAGCCATACACTCTTCTCGGCTTCATCCCTATGAGGACCAAGCTCTTTGGCCTCACCAACCCGATGCCGGGAGACAGCATGTACATCTTTGGCGCAGATCGCCTCGGGCGAGACATCTTCTCGCGCGTGGTCCATGGTGCCAAGATCTCCCTCTCGATCGGCCTTGTCGGGGTCTTCATGAGCCTCATCCTTGGCGTCACGATCGGCGGCATATCCGGATTTTTCGGGGGCTGGGCCGATATCGCCATCCAGCGTTTCATCGAGCTGTTGCGCTCGATCCCGACGATCCCGCTATGGATGGGGCTGGCGGCAGCAATCCCCGTTGGCTGGCCACCGCTCAGGACGTATTTCGTCATCACCCTGATCGTTTCGCTGATTGGCTGGACGAGCCTGGCGCGGGAGGTGCGTGGCAAGTTTCTCTCTCTGCGCAATGAGGACTTCGTGATTGCCGCACGTCTCGACGGCATGAGCGAGCTCGGCATCATCTTCCACCATCTGGTGCCGTCCTTCATGAGCCACATCATCGCCACACTGACGCTGGCGATCCCCTCGATGATCCTGGCTGAAACCGCACTCTCCTTCCTCGGCGTCGGTCTACAGCCGCCGATCATTTCCTGGGGCGTGCTGCTTCAGGAGGCGCAGAACATCCGCGCGGTCGCTCAAGCGCCCTGGCTCCTGTTCACGCCGGCTGCCGCAATCGTCATCTCGGTGCTTTCCCTCAACTTCCTCGGCGACGGCCTCCGCGATGCCGCAGATCCCTACGAGTCGGTGTCATGACCATGAACAACGATACACTCCTCAAGGTCGACAACCTGAGAACCTACTTCCCGACGCGCACGGGTCTGTTCAAGGCGGTCGACGATGTGTCCTTCGAGCTGAAGCGCGGAAAGACACTCTGTGTTGTCGGCGAATCCGGATCCGGGAAGTCGGTTACGGCGCGCTCCATCCTGCAGATCGTCGATAAACCCGGTCGTATCGAGGATGGTTCGATCGTATTGACGCGGGGAGACGGCTCATCGGTCGATCTCGCCAAGCTCGACCCGCGCGGCAAGGAAATTCGCGGCGTTCGCGGCAAGGAGATCGCCATGATTTTCCAGGAGCCGATGAGTTCACTGTCGCCCGTCCATCGTATCGGCGCGCAGATCGGCGAAGCGCTGCGCATACATTTCGGCATTCGCGGCAAGGCGCAGCGCGACCGCGTTCTCGAGCTGCTGCGCCAGGTTGAAATACCGCGCCCTGAAACCGCAATCGACTGCTACACTTTCGAATTCTCCGGAGGCATGCGCCAGCGGGTCATGATCGCCATGGCGCTCGCCTGCAATCCCCAGGTTCTGATCGCCGATGAGCCGACGACAGCACTCGACGTCACCACCCAGGCCGAAATTCTCGATCTGATCAAACGACTGCAGCACAGCCACGGCATGGCCGTGCTCTTCATTACCCACGACATGGGTGTCGTTGCCGAAATCGCCGACGAAGTCTTGGTGATGTATCGGGGCAAGGTGATGGAGCGTGGCTCCGTGGAGCAGATTTTCCACGCACCAAAGGACGACTATACGCGCCGCCTGATCGGTTCGGTCGTCAAGTTGGAGAAGAAGGCGGAAGTTCGGCTGACACGATCCGAAATCCCCGTTGGCGCGCCACCGCTACTCGCGGTCAAGAACCTGTCGCTGACTTTCCCATCCGGCCTGAAGGCAGTGGACGACGTGTCGCTGATCGTTCGCGCCGGTGAAACCCTCGGCATCGTCGGTGAATCCGGCTCGGGCAAGACGACAATGGGACGTTGCTTGCTGCGCATTTACGATCCGCAAGCCGGCGCCATGAATTACCGCCGCGCTGACGGCAGCACGGTCGATCTTTGCTCGGCCGACAAAACGACATTGAAGGATGTTCGCCACGATATCCGGATGATCTTCCAGGATCCGGTCGGATCGCTCAGCCCACGCAAGACGGTCGGCCAGATCATTGCCGAGCCGTTGAAGCTCGATGGCGTGAAGGGCAGATCCCTCGATGATCGGGTCTCGGAACTTATGCAGCAGGTCGGCCTCGAACCGGCCTGGCGTGAACGCTACCCGCATGCTTTTTCCGGCGGTCAGCGACAGCGTATCGGTATTGCGCGGGCAATTGCGCTCAAGCCGCGGCTGATCGTTGCCGATGAAGCAACCTCGGCACTCGATGTGTCGTTGCGCTCACAGATGCTTGACCTCATGATGAAGTTGCAGGACGAGCTCGGTCTCTCCTACGTCTTCATCTCGCACGATATGTCGGTTATCCGCTACATGTGCGACCGCGTTGCTGTGATGTATCGCGGCAAGATCGTGGAGGCGGGTGAGACCGATCAGGTCGTCAACAATCCGGCGCATGACTATACCCGCGCGCTGCTCTCCGCCATTCCTCATCCCGACCCGCGCAACCGGCGCATTCACAACCGGTTCCGCTACGACCCCGCACGTACAGTTTCAGCCAACGGATAAGTCATGAAAATTACCGACGTCAGAATCATTGTCTGCTCGCCCGGACGCAATTTCGTCACCGTCAAGATCTTCACCGACGAGGGGCTGACAGGGGTCGGCGACGCCACCCTGAACGGTCGTGAAAAGGCCGTCGTAGCCTATCTTCAGGATCATCTTGCACCATTGCTCATCGGCCGCGATCCAAGCCGCATCGAGGACATCTGGCAATATTTCTACAAGGGAGCCTATTGGCGCCGCGGTCCTGTGACCATGGCGGCGATCGCCGGTATCGATACCGCACTTTGGGACATCAAGGCGAAAGCCGCCAACATGCCGCTTTACCAGCTGCTGGGCGGCGCCAGCCGCGAGAAGGTGCTGTGCTACACACACGCGCAGGGCACTGATATTGCCGAAGCGGTCGAAGCGGTCGGCAAGCGGATTAAGCAGGGCTACAAGGCGATCCGTGTTCAGGTCGGCATTCCCGGTCTGCCTGACGTCTATGGCACCGGCAAGAAGTCGGTCACCAACAACGCTGCAGACGATGCCATTCCTCACGAGGAAACCTGGTCGACGTCGAAATATCTGCGCTATGTTCCCGAACTCTTCAAGGCGGTCCGCGAGGCGCATGGCTGGGATATTGAGCTCCTGCATGACAGCCACCACCGCCTCACGCCGATCGAAGCGGCGCGGTTGGGTAAAGACCTCGAATTTGCACGGCTCTTCTGGTTGGAAGACACGGTGGCGGCCGAGTATCAGGAGGGCTTCCGTCTGATCCGCAAACACACCACGACACCGCTTGCCGTGGGTGAAGTCTTCAACACCATCTGGGACGCGCGGCTGTTGATGGAAGAGCAGCTGATCGACTACATCAGGACGACCACGGTACATGCCGGCGGTGTGACCGCCCAAAGGCGCATCATGGATTTCGCCAGCGTCTATAATGTCCGCACTGCCTGCCACGGCGCAATGGACATGTCGCCGATCTGCCTCGGCGCCAACCTGCATCTCGACCTCTGGGTGCCGAATTTCGGCATTCAGGAATATTCGGGCTACCTGCCGGAAATCCTTGAGGTGTTCCCGAGTGCCTGGAGCCTGGATGACGGTTATCTCCATCCGGGCGATGCGATCGGCCACGGTGTCGATATCGATGAAAAGCTTGCCGAGAAATATCCATATCAGCGCGCCTATCTGCCTGTGAACCGTCTCGAAGACGGCACGCTCTGGCACTGGTAACCGGAGAACGGACATGAAGATCACAGCAATCAAGAGCTACGCCGTCAAGGTTGGCATTCGCAACCAGCTTCTGGTGAAGGTCGAGACCGATGAGGGGATTTTCGGCTGGGGCGAAAGTGGACTCTCCGGCCGCGAGAAGGCGGTCGTCGGTGCGCTGGAACATTATGCGGAATTCTTGCGTGGCCGCGACCCGTTCAAGATCGGAGCGCTCTGGCAGGAGATGTATCGCAGCCAGTATTTCGAGGGCGGTCGCGTATTGCAGGCCGCGATCTCGGCGATCGACATCGCGCTCCATGACATCAAGGGCAAAGCGCTTGGCGTGCCCGTCTACGAGCTGCTCGGCGGCAAGCAGCGCGACCGGATACCGACCTTTGCGACGACCTTCGCGGAGCCGGGGCCAGCGATGATCGAGCAGGCACAGATGCTGGTCGAGCATGGATGGAGGGCCATGCGACTTTCACCCTCGGGTCACGAGCACAAGGAGATTTACGAGCCCCGCGAACATATCGCGATGACAGCGAAATGGTGCGTCAAAGCTCGGGAAACACTGGGCGAGGAAATCGTTCTGGGCATCGACTATCACCACCGCCTGACGGTCGCTGAAGCTGCAAGCTTCTGCCAGAAGATGCCGAAGGGCACACTCGACTTCCTCGAGGAGCCGATCCGCGACGAAACACCGGGCGCCTACGAGGCGCTGCGTCGAATGACCGATATTCCATTTGCGATCGGCGAGGAGTTCTCGTCGAAGTGGCAGTTCCTGCCCTTCATCGAGCGCGACATTCACCAGTTCAATCGCCTTGATGTCTGTAACGTCGGCGGTCTGACTGAATCGATGAAGGTCGCCGGCTGGAGCGAGGCTCACTATGTCGACATGATGCCGCACAATCCACTCGGCCCGGTATGCACAGCTGCCACGATCCACTTCTGCGCCGCCGTTGCGAATTTTGCCTGGTTGGAAACGCGGGCGAGCCCCGCGGAGACGCATCTGGGTTTTGACAATTCTGACTTCTTTCCGGTCCAGCCACGGCTTGAGGCTGCCTGCTATCCAGTTTCCGATGCGCCCGGCCTGGGGGTCGAAGTGAACGAGGAGTTGATTGCCAGGCAGAGTTTTGAATTCTGGGAGGCGCCTCATCTGAAACGCCGGGATGGCTCGGTGACGAATTGGTAAGAAAGGGAAGCGAGCCGACTTGAACGGGCGAGAAATTGCGTGCCGGGTTCATCGTTCCTCGCACATGGCGCAAAGCGCACTTTGCACCGATCTTTTCTCAATCGGTCACCCGGAATTATGGATGAAAGGCCAACGCTATAGCGTCAGCAATATGCTCGCTTGAACCGCGAAGAATGGAAGTGGCAACCCGGATGTGATTGCTCGGCAAGACCGAAAATTTACTTCCGGGGACCACGACAATGTTGCGAGCGGCCAATGTGACCATAGCGAACGGTTCCGAAGCAACCGGCACCCATAGGCACAGACCGTGGCTGTCCTGCACAGGGACACCGCGGTCCCGAAGTGCTGACGCGAGTGCGCTGCGGCGTTGCGCGTAGACTGTTCGTGCTGCAGCAACGCTGTCCCAGACGCCTGGGTCTCGCAGGAGAAAAGACGCCGCTCCCTGAAGGATGCGGCTCGTCCAACCCGCGCTGAAGGCGCGGAATGATTGGATCTGATCCACAACGGCTTTCGTGCAAGCATCCCGAAGAGCCCGGATTCTCACGCAAACGCAACCAGTTCTTCCCGCAAACAGAAAGACGAGCGGATTGCTGTGTCTCGACGTGGCCCCTTGCTGCCGTCAGCCAGCGGTGTCGACCACATGACGGCGGACGGTCATGGAAATTGTTGCGCCCGCCGACGTTTAAGTCGCGCTCTACTTATCCTTTACGGCAGCGATCGCCGTCACCTCGATCAATCGACGTGGATCACCGAGATCGGCCACTCCGATCGTCGCGCGAGCCGGAAGGTCCTCATCTGCCAACCATGCAAGCCAGGCCGCATTCATTTCTTCCTTCTTTGACATGTCCGTTATGTAGATACGGGCTTGTAGAAGGTTCCTCTTGTCGGAGCCGCCTTCCGCAAGAACGGCATCAAGCTTCGCGCAGACTTCGCGCGTCTGACCTTCCATGCCCTGATCGATGTTGACAGCGGCATGGCCGCCAATGAACAAAAGACCATTGTGCTCGACGGCCCCATGCATGATGCGAGCTTTTCTGATGCGCTTGACCATTGGTATTTCCTATTGTCGTTGATGGAACGTGGTTCGTTTGGACAGGCGCGAATCTCCGCAGCCCGCCCACGCGAGGGTGAAACAAGGTCTGCCTCAGACCCGTTGTCAGCGACTTGGCGCGTAAGCGGTCACTGGAAGTTCGGTCGGCTTGCCACTGATGACCTCGGAGAGGAGCTTGCCGGCATAGGGGCCGATGGATATGCCCCCGGCTCCCAGGCCATTTGCGACACTCAGCCCCTGCAGCCCGGGCACCCGTCCGAAGATCGGCTTGATCGTCGGACCAGCGGGACGAAAGCCGATGCGGGTTTCAATCACTTCGGCATTCGCCAGACCGGGAGCAATCTGAAGGCCGGCATTGAGGACTTCCGCTTGGCCAGCCGCCGTTACACGGTTGTCGAAACCAGAATCGGTTTCTCGCGTCGCGCCGACGACGACACGACTGTCGTCGAACGCCAGCATATAGTGGCTCGTCATCGGCAGAAGAACCGGCCATTGTGCGGTCGCAACGCCGGGGAGGCGGAGGTGGACGATCTGCCCCTTTTGTGGCTTGACCGGGTGAGCAAGGCCAAGTGGCTCCAGAATTTGCGAGGCCCACGCCCCCGCCGCGATTACGATTTCGTCCGCCTCGATGATCTTGCCGGATCCAATGCGGCAGCGAACGCGCTCGTCATGTATCTCCAGGGTGACGAAGTCGTTGCTGTAGGTCGCGCCTCGCCTTACAGCCGCGCGGATCATAGCAGCCGACAACAGCCGTGCGTCAACGCGAGCTCCTCCCGGTATGAAATATGCTGGGAGATCCTCGCGTAGAACCGGGAACTTTGCCTTCGCTTCCGTCGGTGAGAGGAGGGAAACCTCCCCTGCCTCCGGCGCGCTTTTAATCCTGCGCTCAATCCGTTCTCCGGCGGATTTAAGGTCACCGGCATCGGAGGAGGTGACCAGCGCACCGACTTTCCGATAGCCAAGTTCGGTCTCTGAATCGCTGGACAAGTCCGCGATCAGCTGATCGTAGTATCGCGCACCAGCAGCGTACATTTCGTACCATTCGGGCTCTTCGATCTGCGTTGCCCAGGGGCACACGATCCCGGCGCCTGCGAGCGTCGCTTTGCCAGGATGGACCTGATCGAAAATTGCGACCTCCGCTCCGTGTCGGGCAAGGTGGTAGGCCGTGCTCGCGCCGAACATACCTCCACCGATGACAATAACCCGCATTTTTGTTCCTCGACTTTCAACCTGTTCGTCAGCATGTAGTTTGTGACATCAATCCTCGACCGTCACGCCGGACATTCGTGACGTCCCGAAGATCGCCGGGACGAAGCCCTTGACCTTCTTGGAGACCGCCATCAACTGGTCGGCGCTTCCGAACATAACCGCTGGCACGTCGTCGTAGAGAACGTGCTGAGCTTTTTGATAAAGTTCGGTACGCTTGGCCTGATCCGATATCGACCCGGCCTGCGCCATCAAGGAGACGAAGTCCTTGTTGCACCAGGCGCCAATGTTCGACGGGCTTGGCTTTCCATCGGAATTGCACGAGAAATAGTTGCTGGGGATCTGGCTCGGATCCGGAAAGTCCCAGATGCCACCAAACATGCCGACCTCGGCTTCGTGCTCGCGCGCCCGCTTGATGTATTCTGCCCACTCGTAGCTGATGATCTCTGCCCTGACGCCGATGGCGGCCCAATCTGCCTGGATCATTTCCGCAGCGCGCCGACCGTTGGGCATGTAGGGGCGAGCAACGGGCACTGCCCAGATCTGCGTCGCAAACCCATCGGGAAAGCCCGCCTCGGCAAGCAACGCTTTCGCCTGCTTGGGATCATATTGATAAGGCCCAAGATCTGTCGCGCTACCCCAGAGGGACGGCGGGATGACCGCTCCTGTCTCGTGCCCCATGCCGTCGAACACCACATTGACGAGCGACTTCATGTTGATCGCTTGAGCGAGCGCCCGGCGCACGCGGATGTCTTTGAACTTGTCCATGGTGAAGTTGAACGAGATAAACCCGGACGATGCGACCTTGACCCTTACGAGGTCCAGGTTTCCGCTGTCTTGTATCGCCTTGGCATCGGCCGGGCTCGGGAAATACGATATTGCACATTCGCCGGCCAATGCCCGCTGAACGCGCACCGACGCATCGCTACTGATGGCCATGATGATGCCATCGACCATTGGCGTATTCGCAGCGATATGCTGTTCAGCACCCCAGGTACTGGAAAATGGAGACAACCTGACGACCGCATCAGTCTGGTAGTCCTGCAGTTGGAAAGGACCGGTTCCGACGGGGTTGCGATCAAATAGCTCGGGCGTGCCGGCGGCAAGCAGCTTGTCGGCATATTCGGCTGACGTGATCTTCAAGGAGCCGTGGGCCATGATGCCGAGGAACGGTGCGAGCGCCTTCTTCAGGGTGAACGCGACCGTGTAGTCGTCGATCTTCTCGACCTTGCTCAGTTCATCGGCAAGCTTCGTGTTGAAGGTAATGTAGCTGCCGCCATTCACCTGCCGATAGGGATGGTCCGGCTTCATCATCCGATCGAAGGTGAACATGACGTCGTCGGCGTTGAACTCACGTGACGGGGTAAAATCCGCCGTCGTCTGCCACTTGACGCCCTTGCGAAGATGGAAGGTGTATGTGCGGCCGTCTTGCGAAACATCCCAACGTTCAGCAAGTGCAGGAACAATCTGCGATCCGCCTGGCTCGACCGTGACCAGGCCATCATAGATCTGCTCCAGGACAGTCGCGGTCGTGCCGTTGCTCGTTAGCTGCGGATTGAACGTCTCGGGCGCTCCCTCCAGGCAGACCGTCAAAGGTGCGGCCATCGCCGACGTTGCCAGTCCAGCCATCAACGCAGCCAAAGCGAGAGTATGCTTCATTTCACATGCCTCCAAGGTCTCAAAGGAGTGACAGAGCTCCGATGGCCAAGCGTTCGACACATCGTCCGGGAGGGCAGGCGATCTGGTAGCCTCTCAGCAAGCGCCTCCATAAAGCTCAGCTCCAAAATGATTGTCAAATGTCAAAATGGAGCAGTAACATAACCAAAACTCATGGAGCGCCTTAATGAACGTACGCCAGATCGAAGCTTTTCATGCGGTGATTGAAACGGGGTCCGCGACACGCGCGGCGGAGCGACTGGGAATCACCCAGCCGGCGATATCCAAACTGCTAAAATCATTCACTTTGGACTGTGGATTCGCCCTGTTCGAGCGGAGAGGTGGCCAAATGGTGCCGACGCGTGAAGCAGAGATCCTCGCGACAGAGGTTGCGAAGGTTTTCCATGGAGCAAAGCGCATCAAGGAAGTGGCGCGCGCTGTTCGTGACCATGAATGGGGCGAGATCAGCATAGCGGCCCCTCCGGCATTCTCCGTTCGCTTTATCCCATCGATCCTTGCGAAGAACATGAAGCGCCTGGACCTTCGCATACAGGTCCTGTCACGAAGCTCGCCCAGTATTCTCGATATGGTCGCAACCCAACAAGTCGACCTCGGACTGTCGACCATACCGGTCGACCACCCACAGGTGTCCAGTGAGCACCTGATAACCTTTCCGTTGGTTTGTATGCTTCCTGCAAATCACCCATTGGCTGACAAGGAAGAGCTTCACATCAACGATATCCGATCCGAGACATTCATCGCGCTACCGTCCAGCGACTGCTCGTTTACCAGAGCTGATCGCGTCTTCCAGATCCTCAGTGCCCCCTCACGCGGCAGGATCGAGGTGCCATACTCCGAAACCGCCGCAATGCTGGTGGCCGAAGGAGCAGGCGTCACGATCGTTCCGCCATTCGTTGGCCTGGATCTTGACAACGTGGTTCGGCGGCCGCTTCAACCGGCGGAGCACGTTGACGTCTGGCTGTTAAAGCCAAAACTTCGTCACTCGCCACTCGTCGTAAATCTGTTAGCGGATTTGCTGCGTGATATCTTTTCGAACCTTGCCACTGCACCGGCCTCGTCGATCCACAACGGGTTGAAAAGGCTTGTAGGGCCTGACAATGGATAGCTGCTATCGCAAGATACGTTGCGATCAGAAGACCGACTAAAGATTTGGGTCACTTTTGAACCAAAGCCTGGCCAGACCGCCAGGTCCTTCGGTAGGGCACTTGGCTCGATTTTTGAGATTGAGGTCGCCCGCGTTGTGCCTAGAAACACCGGCGGACCAACGTCACTTCGTCGCACGTTGCGATGATCGTCTTCAGTGGCAAGGCGCTAGATCCTCGATGGCGAAAATTTGCCTGCAACTGCCGTCGCTTTGGTCAATTTGCCAGGCGTCGACGCGCTATTGCTGCATGAAATCGCATACCATGGACAAGGCCGTTGTCATTGAAGTCATAATTCGGATTGTGGAGCGGAGCCGATGTCTCGCCATTGCCGAGGAAGACGAAGCACCCAGGCACCCGGCTGAGGAACTGCGCGAAATCTTCTGATCCCGTCATCGGTTTTGCTGCGACCCTTGCGTTCGACGCGCCATATAATTCTACTCCCACGGCCATGGCTTCGGCAGCCAAGGCGGCGTCGTTCATGAGTGGAACGAATTCACGCGTGTAACGGACATGGGCCTCGACATTATAGGCAAGCGCAGTGCCTTGCGCGATAATCCGCATCTGCTGCTCGATGCGCTCGCTGATCTCCCTGCGGAAGCTGCGGGCATCACCGAGAATGCGTGCCATGCCGGGCAGGGCATTCCTGGTACCGTCGGTGATGAGCTCAGTGACCGATACGACGCCGATGTCGGCGGGGTCGATGCGCCGCGCGACGATCGTCTGCAGATTGGTGACGATGGCGCAGGCGGCGACCAGGACTTCGCTGCCCCAGTGCGGTCGGGCGGCGTGTCCCCCGACCCCCTTGAGCGTGATCTCGAAATTGTCCTCCGCCGACATGAATTCTTCAGGTTTTGTCTCGAAATAACCAACAGGAAGACCCGGCATATTGTGGATGCCATAGATTTCATCAAACGGATATTTCTCGAAAAGACCATCGGACATCATCGCGAGTGCGCCTTTGCCCCATTCCTCGGCCGGCTGGAAAATGAAGCGGACCGTCCCGTCGAAACCGCCTTCTGCGGCAAGCATCTTCGCGGCTCCGAGGAGCATGGCGGTGTGACCGTCGTGACCACAGGCGTGCATGAGCCCGCAGTTGCGGGATTTATGTTGCATGTCACCCTGCTCGGTGATGCGCAGGGCGTCCATGTCGGCTCGCAAGGCGATGGCGCGGTTGCCGGTCCCTCGCTTGAGGGTTCCGACAACCCCGGTACCACCGACGCCTTCGGCGACCTCATCGAGGCCAAATGTTCTAAGTTTGTCGGCGACAAACGCAGCCGTGGCTTGCTCCGCAAAACCGAATTCTGGATTGGCATGGAGGTGTCGCCGCCACTCACTCATTTCGGCATGGAGCGTCTCAATGTCGGTCATCAGATCAGTTCTCCGGTGCGGTGAGATTGCGGACCACGTCAAGCAACACATTGGCTCCTGCGACCAGATCGGTGTTGGGCGTGAATTCCTTGGGGTTATGGCTGATGCCGCCGATACTGGGTACGAAAATCATCCCCGAGGGTGCGATCCTGGCGATCATCTGAGCATCGTGCCCTGCACCGGAAGTCATCCTTTTCGATTTCAATCCACGGGCCGTCGCAGCCTCCACGACCGCCGCCACAATGCCGCAGTCGAAAGTCACCGGCTGAAATCTTGCCAGACATTTCGTGGTGATTGTGACCTGCTCATCGTCTGCAACCGTATCGAGGTATGCTGCCAAGGCAGCTTCTTCCGCCAACAATTTTCCTTCATCCGGATCGCGCAGGTCGACCGTGAATGTCGCTTTCGACGGGATCACGTTGATTGCGTTTGGCTCGAATTCCATGCACCCGACTGTGGCGACCGTAGGGGTGTTCGAGGCATTCGCCCGGTCGCGCAGAAAGGTGATGACGCGCGCTGCTGCCAAGCCGGCATCGCGGCGCAGCGAAATGGGTGTCGTGCCTGCATGGTTGGCATCTCCTTCGATGGTTACTCGTTGCCAGGAAATGCCCTGCAGGTTCTCGACGGCCCCAACCGGGGTCTCCTCGCGCTCGAGGATCGGCCCTTGTTCAATGTGGAGTTCGATATAGGCGTGCGGTTGCAGGAAGCCGGGCTCTTGTGGTCCGGCATAGCCAATTCTGGCAAGCTCCTCACCAAGGACAGATCCATCAGTGCCTACGGTGGCAAGCGCTTCATCGACATCAAGTCCGCCGACATGGACCAGCGACCCCATCATGTCAGGCGCATAGCGCACGCCTTCTTCGTTGGTAAATGCAGCAATCGCGATAGGTCGGTTCGGATTGAAGCCCTCTGATTTCAGTGTTTCTACGACTTCCAGTCCCGAAAGGACACCGTAACAGCCGTCAAACACCCCTGCATTGATCACAGTATCGATATGAGACCCCAGCATCAGCGGTTTTGTTGTATCGTCGGCCTGTATCGGCGCCCAGATGCCGAAGATGTTGCCGATGCGATCGACTGCGACGTCGAGCCCGGCTTCCTGCATCCAGACGATCAAGCGATCCCTGCCGTGCTTGTCCGCGTCGGACGCCGCAAGCCTGACAAGGTGGCCATCCTTGTCCCTGCCGATGGAGCCGAGTTCACGCAGACGTCCGAGCAAGCGTTCCTCATTTACCGATGATCCAGTCATGCCGCCGCCCCTGCGTTTCTCGACAAAACTGATCCTGGTGCTTCCCCGACAATCGCCTCATACTTGAGCGCATCGGTCGCCCCTTCGGTGTTGATCACAAGGACGCGCGATTGATCTCCAAGCCGCAAATGAGCCTTGATCTGCCGATCACCGATGGCCCTGATCAATCCGGCCAGGCCAACGCCACCACTTTCGCCCGCCACGACGGCGGGGTCTCCCCCGACCGGGTGGGCCAGCCTCTTCATGACGGTGACTGCGTCGTGTTCGTCTACGGTCATGAACGCGTCTGCCACACGCGAGAGGATGCGCCAGGCTACCAGTGACGGCTGGTAGCATTCGAGCATGGCCATGATTGTCGGCTCACCGTGGTCGACCGTCACCGGATGCCCGGCCCTGGCGCTCTCGACGATGCATGCTGCACGTTCGGGATCAACAACTGTGAAGATCGGGCGTGTGTCCCCCATGACAAGCGCGAGATAGCCGGCTGCCGCAGCAGCGATGCCGCCAACCCCTGACTGAACGAAAACATGGGTCGGCGGGTCCTGCAACTCCCTGAGTGCCTCGCGGAATATCGCGGTGTAGCCCTGCATTACAAGGCTTGGAATGCGCTCATAGCCGGGCCAGGACGTATCCGACACGATTGTCCAGCCACGCTCGATCGCAACCCTGGACGCCTCCCTGACAGAGTCGTCGTAGGTTCCCTCGACGCGGCACACGTCGGCGCCAAATCCTGCGATGGCCGCCACACGTTGGTCGCTGACGCCCGAGTGAACGAAAATCACGGCACGTGCGCCGACGGTCTGCGCCCCCTGGGCCACGGAACGTCCGTGGTTGCCATCGGTGGCACAGGCAACCGTCATGGTTTTTGCCACGGCAAGGACCTCAGGTGAACGAAGTTCAGTTACATCGACTTGCCTGGAAAGGCGTTTGCTTGCCTCCTCGAGCACAAGACGCATCACCGCGTAGGCACCGCCAAGCGCCTTGAAGCTGCCAAGGCCGAGCCGGAAGCCTTCGTCCTTCATATGGATGCTCGACACCCCGAGTTTGCGAGCAAGGCCGCCGAGGGACACCAACGGCGTCTTCGCGTTGTTTTGGCGGTGCGACAGGAACCTCTCGACCTCCGCGGCAGCCACCGGGCCAAGAGCTTCCGCGTCCCGTGGGTCCAGTGGAGACTTGTAGGCGCTATTCGAATTTATGAGAAACATTGGGGCCTCGCTCGGGTTCGAGGGGAAAATATATTGCATTGCCTCTGCATCGTGCGCTGAATATTGGGGTCTGATTTGCAAGTTTGTTTCGTCGAGGGAGCGAAAAAGTATGGGTGCGCTGGCGCAGAAGATCATTTTGGATGACTTCGACCGCAAAATCCTCGCCCTCCTCCAGAGGGACAACCTCACGCCGCAGAGAATGATCGGCGAAGCGGTCAATCTGTCGGCTCCAGCCGTTCAGCGCCGGATCAAGAAGATGACGGAAGCCGGTGTGATCAAGGCAAATGTCGCGATCGTCGATCCCGCTGCGCTGGGGCATCTGATCACAATCTTCGTTGAAGTGGAGGTGATCAGCGAGACCGCGGAGCAAATAGAAAGCGCCAAGCGGGAATTCGCGGCGACCCCCGAAATCCAGCAGTGTTACTATGTCACCGGCGAAGCGGATTTTATCCTCCTCGTCGTCGTACCATCCATGAAGGAATATGAATCCCTGACCCGGCGGCTCTTTTTCGGAAACAATAACGTCAAACGTTTCCGGACGTTTGTCGCGATGGATCGCATCAAGGCTGGACTGGAAGTCCCGGTTCCGTAAATTCGGCTCAACTCGTGCATCGGGGATCAGGACAAGGAGGCAGTCGAGGTCGTCTCGCTCTTGGCTGTGGGCGGTCAACGGCGACCGCACCGTCTTGGGGGTGACCGCCCCTGGCGAAAACCTTGCGAACAGGGCGGACGGTGCAGCACGAGCTTCCGAAAGGCTAATTCGTCGCTCCAGTTGCAAAAGCTTGCCATCAAGTATTAAATTATTTTAATACATTACTTATTGGCAATGAAATTGTAATATACTTTTAATTTGAAAACATAATTGGCTGGCTTCATATCCTTGCCAAGCGTTGAGCTTCGCTGAGAGGCTTTACGCGGTGAATCAATTAATAGGACTGAAATCGTGACAAACATTGTCAATCGCCGCAGATCTGCGGCTCTTCTGGGCGCCGCCATTATGATCGGCGCGGCCTCCATTTCCCTCGAAACGTCATCTGCATTTGCCGCATCCGCCATTCCGGCCGATCAGGCAAAGGAGGTTGTCGCAAATTCTCAGAACGCCGGTTCCGTCGATCACGGCTACCTGGGTGTCCAGATCCAGCCGGTGACGCAGGAAGTTGCGGACGCGATCGATCTGGCAAATCCGGCTGGTGCGCTTGTTGCGAACGTCTCGAAAGACACGCCCGCCGCTCGCGCCGGTATCAAGCAGGGCGATGCGATTACGGCGGTTGGCGAAAAGTCGGTGTCGACACCGAAGGACCTGTCGCAGCTCGTTGCGGCTCTTACCCCTGGTGACAAGAAAACCGTTACGGTTTGGCGTTTTGGCAAGAGCGTCGACCTCACGGTCGAGATCGGCAGCAGCGATGACGGAACGGCTAAGCTTGCTGCTCCCAATGGCTCCGAACAGGCAATCCCAGCCGGTCCGCGGATTGGTGTCGCACTTGTCGACCTGACGCCGGAAGTTCGTGAGCGGCTGGACCTCTCACAGGACGTCCAAGGTGCCGTCGTTGCCAATGTATCGCCGGACAAACCGGCAGCGTCGGCGGGGCTGAAAGCCGGTGACGTCATTCTGTCGGTCAACGACAAGACAATCCAGAATGCCAGTGGAGCCAAGAACGCAGTTGCGGATGTTGCGAAGGCCAAGAAGAAGTCAGTGCTGCTGCTGATACAGCGCGGCAATAACACGACCTTCGTAGCCGTGCCGTTCACGACGGCTTAACCGGCAGACTGGGGCCGACGCGAAAGACGCGTCGGCCTTTTTGCTTTGGCCGACCGCGCAGCCATTCGCAAACCGCGCGACCCGCCAATCAATCTCGCGACGAGGCGCGCATCCCTATGAGGCGGCAGCAATAGGCGAGGAAACCTGGTTCTGGCCTTCCACGACTGTAACCAAGGGCCCGCAGGCGCGGAGAACTTTCGAAGGGTAGCTTCTACGACCGCCCGCCTCGTCGGAAAGCCTCCTTTTTTTTCTTTTGGATTTCGTTTGCCTTCTCGACCGGGCATCCAGTGCCAGCCTATGGTGGATGCGCGATGATGGAGGGTTTTTCGTGCAGGGTTTGCAGGAGCTGATCGACTGGATCATCGGGGAAGGCCTATCCAGCCGGAGCGTCGAGCAGATCATGGAGGGACTTGGGCCAAGATTGGTCGCTTTAGGTTATCGGATTGTCCGCGCCTCGATTGCAATGCCGTCCATCGACCCGATGCAGAAGGGATTTTCGGTCGCGTGGTCGCCACACTCGGTCATGTCCGTTGACATCCAAGGGCATGATGACGCGGGACAGGAGATGTTCGAGCGCTCGCCGATCTTCCATCTGCTGTCGAATAACCTTCTCTACGGCCGGTGGAGCCTGCCGGCGAACGAAACCAATAGCTTTCCGTTGTTCGACGAATTGGCACAGCTCGGCGCGACTGAGTACTTGATCAAGCTTGCGGAGTTTCCTGGAGAGACTGCCCTTGGTGGCGTGGGCTTCTCGATAGCAGTCGATGGACCCGGCGGATTTTCAGAACAACAAATCGCAGACGTCGAACGCTTGATGCCCGCGTTGGCACTGACTTGCTGCCGAGTTGCAACCACCCGCGTTGCGACCGACATGCTTGCCGTCTACACCGGCACGCGAACCAGTGGCCGCATTCTCAGCGGGCAGACCCGTCGGGGAGATGGCGCCTCGATATACGCAGCAATCCTGCTTGCCGATCTAAAGGACTTCACGTCCTTGAACGAGCGGTGGCCACCGGAGAGGATCGTCGGCTGGCTGAACGAACACTTCGAGGCGATTGCCGGGCCGGTGGAGGAGAATGGTGGCGAGATCCTCAAATTTATGGGTGATAGCCTGCTGGCGATTTTCCCTGCTGACATCGACGATCCCTCCGAGGCTTGTGGCCGTGCTTTGTCGTCGGCTCGGATGGCTGTGAAAGCCAATCAATTGCTGAATGCAAGGCGCAACGATGAAGAGGAACCGCAGCTGCTGGTCGATATCGCTCTGCACGTTGGCGAGGTTTTCTACGGCAACATCGGCGCCTCCCGTCGCCTCGATTTCACGGCGATCGGCCGCGCAGTCAACGAAGCGGCCCGGATCGAGAAAGTTGCAGATACGGTCGGCTACAGCCTTCTGGCATCAAGGCCATTCGCAGCACAGGTACCGAAAGGGTTTAGGAATGTTGGCTCGTTCGTGCTTAAGGGTGTAGCAGAGCCAGCGGACGTATACGCCTGGACGGGCTGATAGGCCTGACAGTTTATCGCCCATCTTCCGGGGTATGGCGATTGGCTTCCAAGTGAGAGCCACCCTAGATTGGCGGATGGATAACGTTCACACCAGGCCTGCCTTTGGGCCCGCTCAGTAGGCTGTCTGCTGTGGGTCGCCCTCCATTGGTCTGCTGAAGCACGAGTATCGCCTCACCGAAAACCTCCCGGCGCCGGAGTGTTCGAGCGTTTGTCGCGCGTGTCCTTTCCACCTCTGACATTTTGGTTGCGTCGGCTAGCGAAGCCTCGTTTTCCACCATGTCGATCAGCAGGTTGCGCATCACTCCGTTCTCTTCCCGCAGGCGGTGCAACTCGGCGCTTATTGGGGATGTCAACAGCTTACGCTCAATCGTTTCCTCAATTGCCTTTTCGACCAACCGGGTCTTTGCGGCGTAGAAACGTCCGACGAAGTATGTGCTGGTTAAAACGCAAAAGGCGAGGACGAGAGTTAGGTATAGCATCGTCAGGCTCCAATCATCACTTTGAGATTGTGATTTTGAACGCCGTTTTCAATAAGGCGTGGCAATCGCCGGGAGGCAATCGGTGCTCTGACCTGCGGTGACCGGGTGGTCACCGTCATCACAAAACTTGCCCCGGAAACGACCATGTCTCACACGCTTCATGAGGCTTTGGTCAACAGGCAAGCGGGTCCATCATGTCATGGCTATCGATGGTCCCTCGATCAAGTTGTGGTTAAACAATCCAGCCCCATCGGAAAAAGCCGCCATCGAGCCACAGCACCTCTCGGGTGCGTCGTCCCGGCGCCATGCTGCCAACGGACAAGGAAAATCAAGGCTGGAAATTCAACACTTGAAGGACCTCGCTGTGCATAGCGTCGACCGCCGCAGAGCGCTTAGAGTCTTTGCTGCGAACCAAGGCTACCTCCATTTTAGGCAGCTCCGGCAGACCATGGCGAGTATCCAGTAACTTCAAATGACTGGGAACGCTGGATCGTGCGAGCGCGGCAACGGCCAAACCTGCCTCTACTACCGCCAACTGCCCCGTTAGGTTATGTGAACTATAGACGACACGGTAGTCACGCCCAAGCGCCGCGATGCCTGCCAAAACTTCGCCACGGAAGCGGTTTCCCAGTTCGTGCAAAGCCAAGGGCAGCGGGTTTTTCCGCCACGCCTCATGCTGGTCTGACGCAACCCACACCAAGGGTTCGTAGAAAAGGAATATGCCGCGATTTGGCTCCCCTCGGGTCGCCATATCGCGTGTCACGAGTGCCAAATCCAAATCACCACGGTCGATCCTTGGCAACAGCGAACTCGACGGTTCGCAAACGACTGATATTTCTACTTCGGCGAAACGGTTGGCGAAGGTCCGCAAAATTTGCGCGAAGTAACTCGCGACGTAGTCGTCAGGGACACCGACGGCGACCTTCCCAGAAACCGCTGATCCGCGCATCGCGATCTGGGCGCGGCCGTGCAATTCGATAAGTTGTCGCGCGTAAGCGAGTAAATCGAAGCCGGGAGGCGTCAGAGACAGGTGGCGTGGGCCCCGGTTTAGCAAGGAACTCCCTACGCATTCCTCAAGCTTCTTGAGTTGCATACTGACTGCCGACTGGGAACGGGAAACCTGACGGGATGCTGCCGTGATGGAGCCCGTGTCGACAACTGCCACGAAGGTTCTAAGCCAATCAATCTGGAGATCGTTCATCTCACCGGCCATTCGATTATCGAATGATCCGTGTAACAGATATTCGCTTTTCTGGACATCGATCCAGCGCCATTATTTTCCGATGAACACACGGGGTCTCACATCACTTGCAACATCTGCCGGTTTGACCGTCCCGGGTGACGCGCGGGAACGCCAGGGCACGATCCTTATGGTACTCGGCGGGCTGATCCTTGGGACGGTCGGCATCTTCGTGCTCCAGGCAAACCAAGACCCGCTCACTACGGTAGCATTTCGATGCTTTTTTGGGTTTCTTGCTCTGCTTTCGTGGGGCGCGTTGAGTGGGCGGTTGGCTGAAATCAGGCTGCAGGCACGGGACCTACTCGGCGCTGTCGCGACGGGCGTTCTGATGATTATTAGCTGGGCGCTCCATTTCGCCGCGATTCCACGTACGTCAATCGGCGTTTCCACTGTCGTATTCCACATCCAGCCATTCTGGACGATGGCGCTCGGTGTGTGGCTTCTTCGGGAAAAGGTGTCCCGAAAGCAGGTAGGCGCGGCGCTCTTGGCATTCGCGGGATTGGTGCTGACGACCGACGTGATGGGTACGGGCGCGCGGCATCAAGAGTATTTCTATGGTTTGCTGATGAGCCTGTCGGGCTCGTTTGTCTACGCCTGGGTTCCATTGCTGACGAAGGTGATGAGATCCGTAAGTTCATTTGCCCTCGCTTGGTGGCAGTGTCTAGTTGGCGCTGTCCTTACATTTTGGTGGCCAATTCTACACGGGTGGCCCAGCCATTGGGACACAATTGCCTGGCTAGCAGGGCTGGGTGCGATCCATACGGGTCTTGCCTATGTCGTAATGTTTGCCGGGTTTGCTCGCCTAAGCACCGGTCGAACCGCCGCACTGCAGTTTGTATATCCCATGACGGCTTTTGTGATCGATTGGAAGATTTACGGCCATTCGCTTTCACTCGTTCAAATGTCCGGACTTGCTTTGATGGCCATTGCAATCTGGTCTGTCAAAAGCAGCCGCTAGGTCGAGAGGTCGGTTGGAGCTTGCATCGTTTCGACATCGGGATGCGGCGGAGCGGTGATCACGGCCCACAGCGGGCAGGAGAGGGTAGTTGCGATCACACGCAGCGAATACTCCGCTCGTCTCATAGAGCCTGCGTTCGGAATCGCCCCACTCGGACCGGAACTCATGCTGGAATACCCGCCGCTCTCCACCGCGAACGAGCAGATGCTGCCGGAAGCCCTTTCTCTGTTCGTCGACCGCTTAGAGGGTGGCGAAAACCTCGGGGTGGAACAAGCTTTTACCGCCCGGCGGGTCCAACCGGATCCCGAAGCTCTTGCACACAGGGTACGGGAATTGTTCGTTCTCCATCTTGGGCGTAAAATGCGATGTTCTGAACGATCGGGGGGAGGGTCAGATGACCGCGTCGTCGTTCACAATGATAGCTGCAACCATCCTCATCGGTGCAACGTCGAGTATTTCTTCCGACGCGCACGACGCCGAATCCGGCTGGACCTACCCTCCAGCTTGCTGCAGGGGGCGTGGCCAGGGTGGCGACTGCGATGCTATTCCGCGCGAACGCGTTCGAAAGATGCGCGGTGGCTTCTCAATTATCCTGCATCCGGGCGACCACTTCCTCGCCAAACGACCACACACGTTTTTCGTGCCCTACGGCGACGAGTTGCCTTCGGGAGACGGGGAGTTTCATGTCTGTCTTCACCCTAACGAAGATTACCTCAACTGCTTCTTCGCACCACCCCAGAGCATCTAGCAAAGCGCACCTCTGCTTGCTGAGGGAGGGCACCCGAGCCTCATGGTGGTCGGGTGCCTTCATCCTTCGACACCTCGAAGAACAAATCCTTCAAGAGCCTCTGGATGCCTTCTTTGGCCTTCCCTGAATTTGCGATAGGTGGATCCATAGTGGCGGCCCAGTTACGCGGGATCTTGCACATGTCTCGATGAGGGCGTGAGGCGAGGTCAACGATCAACGCTCGCTCGAACGGAAAGTGTTTCGAGTTGCTGAACGGCAAGCAAACTGGCGCCCGCCGACTAGGCGCGTTGGCATGCGCAATAATTGCCCAACCGTACCCAAACGACATATTCTGGCCTGTTAACGACGCCTCCAATCCGATAGCACCCACTTAATTAGCTGGCTGGAAGTTATTTCTTGAGTCTCTGACGCGAGCCTCCAATTTCCGACGGCTGCTTTACAGTGCCGGACTGCCGACAGCGGTCGGAGCGGGCAAGACCGATAGCGAGGGCGCAAAATGCGAAAATTGGTGGCCGGGAAGCTCCATGGGATCCATGTGACTGAGGCAAATCTCAATTACCACGGATCGATCACACTCGACCCCGCTCACTGCGAAGAGGCCGGGATCCTTCCGATGGAGTTTGTTGAAATCTGGAACAAGAACTCCGGCGCCCGCATCTCCACATACGTCATTCTGGGTGTGCGCGGATCCAGATGCTGTGTCCTAAACGGTGCCGCCGCCCGCACATGCCAGCCTGGGGACCAGATTATCATCTGCAATTCGATCTATCTCGCCGAGCACAAGATCACGGAACTCAAGCCAAAGGTTCTCACTTTTGACGCCCAAAACAACGTCGTCGACAGACTGACCTACTCGGTATCGTGCGACGAAGACAATCATTACCGGTTCGAAATTCTTGACGACGACGCGAAGCCCCTCTCCGTGCCACTGCTCGTGTCCGGCGCCTCATAAAGATTTTCACAAGCGCATTTTGGCCTCGCAGCTGACAGCTTGTGATGAGGCTTCGTAACGAATGAAGGGACAGTTCAATGAGTATGCGGGAGCGTGTCGGACTTAAGTTCAGGGATGAAATTGCTTTCTTAAAGGGCTGGAAACGTGATCGAACTTCTGTCGGTGCAATTGCGCCGACCTCCACCGTGACAGCTCGAAAGATGGCTAGCGTTGTGCATCCCGGTTCTGGGCTACCCGTACTTGAACTCGGTCCAGGCACAGGCGTGATTACCAAAGCAATTCTGGGACGCGGTATCGCACCACAAAACCTTACCTCCATCGAGTACTCGCCAGAGTTCTGTCAGCATCTGCGAAGTCTTTTCCCACAGGTCGATATTCGATGCGGCGACGCTTTTGCACTCGACCTAACGCTGGGTGGGAAACGAGCCGCCAAGTTTGATTGCGTCATCTCCGCGATCCCGCTTTTGCACCTGCCTGCGGATCGGAGGCTAGCACTCGTCCTCGATCTGTTGGAACGCGTTCCCGTCGGGAGACCGGTTGTTCAAATAACCTACGGCCTATTGTCTCCGGTCGTGGCACTTCCCGCCGGCTACGAGGTGCGCCATTTGGCGTTCATGGTACGAAATATTCCTCCGGCCCAGCTTTGGATTTACCGGAAGATTCCGTAGGCTTATGGCGTTGTCCGGCGGTTTATGACCTGCAGCGGTAGCGTGCACAGAGCAACGGACTGTACCGTCGGGGCTAGCCCGATCTTGGTCAGACTTATGCGGAATGAACCCCTTTCACTAACGAAGCGCCTCCTTCCACAATTGAAGACTGCTCGTCGCAGATTGGTGGCACGACGGCGATGACCGGAATATTTGCTTCTGCGGCAGCACGAATCAACGCGATCCGTGCCTCGTTCACCGAGCAGGTGCCAAGGTGCGCATCCAGGCAAATTTTCGCAGCCGTCAGGTATTCCTCGCCATCAAAGGAGGGCCAGGCGGCAATAAGAACTTCAGCCATTTGCCGAAGCGAACGGATCTGCCTGTATTTTTGTTGACCATGGAACACGAGGAACAGTGGAGCGAAATTATCGGATTTGTGCCAGTTCATTACACCCAGCCTCCCAACCGCAACTTATATTAGAGACCATGCAATTTCTGTTCCGGGAGGCCCGGGAGCGGCATATAAGATCCGAGAGGAGCAAAAGATCGACGTCACCATGTAACCCGGCTTTTGCGGTATGCGCGGCTCGACGCTAGTCTAGTCATCTACTTTCCTCCTTAAGAGATCGGAAGGTCCCAAAGCGCTTCCCCACCGTTGCATCGACAAATGGATAGTCGAGGCGGCACCAGCAAGATGGCTGGCGGCTAGAAGCAAATCTCTGGCAGCAAGAAGCAAAAGTTGAAGACGCGCCAATCCAGCTCCTGGTTCCGTCCTCTGGCGCTTTGTTCAGAACTGCAAATTCGCGCTCCAGACCGCGATTGGCAAGGAGGCCCAGCATATGGTTGTGAGCCAACTCGATGAAAGCGGCGGTCACCTCTTCAAGATTCCATCCTTGCCAGGATCGCGGCGTCGGACAGGCCGAAAACGCAGCTTCCATGTGCTCCTGACAATGCCGGAAACGGTCTGGATTGCCTTCGGAAGATCGGGGCACCTCTCTTCGCGAAGAGAGTGGAGTCGGTCAGCTTGCCGTCAAGATTGCGGTAGCGGGTTGGTCTCTCCAATGGAGACACCAACGGCATCGGACAGCAGCCTCTTCCGTGGCGAGCATAGAGAAAGGCTGGTATTATCTGACCTTGTCGTTGCGGGGTCGGGAGGACAGTGCGTTGAAAGATCCGAAATCGAAGGACCTTGGCGAACCGGGCGACGATCCTGCCTATCGCCCGATCGGATTTAGGGCGATAGCCGCCGCGTTCAGCGTTCGCCGACCATCCGCGTCGTCTCGGCAGGATATCGAAGTCCCCTCGGCTGGATCCTTCCTGCCATCTGGATTTCATTCGCCACCAGACGACTGATCCTGCGTGTGGCTTTCATCACGAACTCGGTGACGTGGAACTCGTCATCCCACCGCCACCAATTCACACCAAAGCAAAAACAGGGCACAGTAACTTTGCGCGATGGAGCGCGGCCCCTGATCCGGCCGCCGTCGTCGTCGCAGGGAGGATGCCATGCCGACGATTATTGGCTATCACAACATCACTAAGGGCGCGAAACACTGGCTCACCTCACGAAAGCGCGAGGAGTTTTTTGGTCCGCTCGGGGTTACCAACATCCGAACGTTTGTTGATCCTCAGGATCCCACTCGCGTGGCGTTGATGATGGACGTTGCGGATATGGATGGCTTGCAGGCGGCGATGCAGAGCAAGGCCGCCGCCGATGCGATGGCCTTCGACGGGGTGGTGCCGGAGTCTCTGGTGATCCTCGTCGAATCGAAGGGGTAATCGCTTTCCCGGAACAGGCTCTCCTTGCGTGCCTGTTCAACTTCGCTCACCGCCGGACGTCCAACCGACGGCTGGCGGACGCCGCCCTTCTGGCAACGCCTTGTCCCTAGCCGCGGCGGGCGAGACGACCCAGGGTGTGCGACTGAGTTTGGCGAGACCTGGGACGGGCCCGGCGGGGAGGTTGGACGGCACCCTCCTGCCGCTTTCTGCAAGGCGGTCGGCGTCGAAGGAGAAGCAGGTTGAGCGGGCGTCGCTGCCTTGCACCCCCAAAATGGAATTCCCTTGCGGTCGAGAATGTTGATCGTTTTCTTCCTCCACGGGGATGTTTGCGGTGAGAAAGCACCACCGGCGGAAGAAGTCAGTCCGTTGCTGAGGCACTAGAGGCGGTCACGCGTCGGGGTCGCTTTCGGCGGGGTGGACCCCTGGGCCTTGGAGGTCAGTTTTCTCAACTCGACCGGCCGATTGTTGATGATCGCTTCCATGGAAAAGAAGCCTGTCACTGTTGCAAGGTCGAAGTTCGTGATCAGTTTCTGATAAAATGCGTCGTAGCCGGACATGCCTTTGGTGATGACCTTGATCAGATAGTCCCAATCCCCGCCGATCCGATAAAAGTCGATCACCTCCGGCAGGCCCTCGACATGCGCGCGGAATCCTTCGCTCCATTCCTTCGAATGGTGACGCGTCCGGATCATCACGAAAACAGTCAGATCTAACCCCAGCGCCTGGAGATCGATATCGCAGTGTGCGCCTTTGATCAGGCCGATGGAATGAAGGCGTTGCAGTCGCCGCCAGCAGGCATTTTGAGACAGGCCGATCTTCTCCGCGAGATCGCGCTGCGAGAGATTGGCATCGTGCTGCATCGCACTCAGTATCTTCATATCAAAATCATCAATTTTTGTCGATTCTTCGTTCATTTGATATGTCTTTTACAGAAACTAGCGAAAATTAGGTGACTTCTTTGAGCCTGAAGGAGGATACGATCGGTGTCAACGCCCCGAGGCGAAGGAGAACGATCGTGGACTTTGCACAACCTGCGGCGCGACAGACCGAATCCCCAATTTCCAGATTTCGCCGAAGTTTGAAACGCGATCGCCTCGTGGACAACCTCCGGGAAGGACTGGTCGGATCGCATGCGACGATCGACGGGCCGTACGGGGCGAAGGAGCTGGTCTACGCAGACTACGTTGCATCCGGTCGCGCGCTCCACCAAATCGAGCGTTTCATCCTGGAAGACATCCTTCCCTACTATGCCAACAGTCACACGGAGGCTTCCTACTGCGGAGGGTTCATGACCCGTATGCGCCGGGAAGCACGCGCGATGATCGGGGAATTCTGCGGGGCGAGTGAACAACATGCGGTAATTTTCACGGGCTCAGGCGCGACGTCTGGCATCAATCGCCTCGTCAAGCTCTATGGCATTGCCGAGGCGGTTTCGGCTGGTAAGCACGTTCGCATTGTTGTCGGCCCTTACGAGCATCACTCCAACATCCTGCCCTGGCGGGAAAGTGGTGCGGAGGTTGTCGAGATCGCCGAGACTCCATCGGGCGGACCTGACCTGTCGCTGCTGACAGATGCGCTCAAGCACGGTAACGCCGATTTGGTGGTGTGCACGCTGTCTGCTGCATCAAACATCACCGGCATCACCAGCAACGTCGCGGCGATTACTGCGATGGTCAAGGCTGCTGGCGCAAAGATGATTTGGGACTATGCGGGAGCCGGTCCCTATGTGCCGATTTCCATGTCCCCTGCCGCCGATGCGGAAATCGACGCGATCGTTGTTTCGCCGCACAAGTTCATCGGGGGCCCAGGTGCCTCCGGAATCATGATCCTTCGGCGCGACGGGCTTTCGACGAAGAAACCGACCTGGCCGGGTGGTGGCACGGTGAAGTTCGTCTCGCCGCAGACGCATGATTATAGCGACAGTCTCGAATCGCGCGAAGAAGCCGGTACACCGAATGTGGTCGGTGATATCCGTGCGGCCCTCGCATTCATCGTCAAGGATGCGATCGGGGCTGAAAAGATGACGATGCGCAATCGCGAGCTTGCACGACGTGCACTCCAAGCCTGGAAGGACGTCCCGCAACTGGAGTTGCTCGGTCTGTCCAATGCCGACCGGCTGCCGATCTTTTCCTTCAGAGTGAGGAACGGGAAGGGCGGCTACGTCCACCAGCAACTGGTGACGCGAATGCTCAGTGACCGCTTCGGAATCCAGGCGCGCGGTGGCTGCGCTTGTGCCGGGCCCTATGTCCACCGACTGCTGTCGATCGATGAACAGCAAAGCGAGGAGATCAGACAGGCCATTCTCTCGGGAGATGAACTAAAGAAGCCCGGCTTTGTCCGGCTGAACTTTAGTGTGCTGCTACCAGACGAGAAGGTGCAGTTCATTCTCGATTCAGTGGCAACAATCGCAACTGACGCGACGACCTTCGAAAAGGATTACGACGTCGATCCGAGCCGTGCGATCTTCTTTGCGCGTGGAGCAGCACCAGAGGGCAGCCCCCATGCAAAAACCTGAGGTCGCCGGATTTTACGACCCGCGCACTGGCAGTATCCAGTATGTCGTCTCGTGCCCCAAAACGCGAAACTGCGCCATCATCGACCCGGTGCTGGATTTCGATGAGAAGTCCGGCACGACCGCTTCGATCAATGCGACCATCATCCTCGATTACATCGCGGGCAACGACCTGAAGCTCGAGTGGATCTTGGACACGCATCCTCATGCGGACCACTTTTCGGCAGCCAGTTATCTCAAGGCAAAAACCGGAGCGCCGACGGCGATCGGTGAGCATGTGACCGCAGTGCAGCAGATCTGGAAAGATATCTACAACTGGGATGATTTCGCATGCGACGGTTCGCAATGGGATCGGCTCTTTCGTGATGGTGACACATTCAACATCGGCGAGCTCGAGGTCCGCGTCATGCATTCGCCCGGCCATACCCTGGCGTCGATTACCTACGTCGTGGGCGACGCAGCCTTCATCCATGATACACTGTTCATGCCCGATAGCGGCTCAGCCCGCGCTGATTTTCCGGGCGGCAGCGCAGCCAGCCTGTGGCAGTCAATCCAGGACATCCTGAGCCTGCCGGAGGAGACACGCCTGTTCACCGGCCATGACTACATGCCCCAAGGACGTCAGGCACTTTGGGAAAGCTCGGTTGCAGATCAGCGTAGGAAGAACCCGCATGTCGCCGGCCAATCGCGAAGTGACTTCATCGGCTTGCGGGAAGCCCGCGACAGGATCCTGCCCATGCCGAAGCTTATCTTGCACGCGCTGCAGGTGAATATACGGGGAGGGGAACTGCCTCCGATCGAGGAGAACGGCCGTCGTTATCTTAAAATTCCCCTCGATGCATTGTCCGGATCGGCGTGGGGCGCGTAACAACGTGGATGGCAGTCTCCTGCAACTTATGCTTGCTCTCAGCTCAGGATCATTGATCGGCTGTATTCTCGGTTTGATCGGGGGAGGCGGATCAATCCTCGCCACGCCGCTGCTGGTGTATGTTGTCGGAATGCGCGATGTGCACACCGCGATTGGCACAGGGGCTCTCGCTGTTTCGGCCAATGCGTATCTCAACCTGGCCGGCCATGCGGTGAAGGGTCATGTCTGGTGGCGATGCGCCTTGATCTTTGCGATCGCCGGATGTCTCGGTGCCTACCTGGGTTCGAGTCTTGGGAAACTCATCGACGGCCAAAACCTGCTCTTCATGTTTGGCCTCCTTATGATGCTCGTCAGTTTCATGATGCGAAGAACGAGGAGCCGAGCGGATGTCACAGCGCAGTCGCTGACGATACGGACACACGGGAAAACAAGCCTGATCGCGCTTTTTGCCGGCGGATGTTCCGGACTTTTTGGGATAGGGGGCGGTTTCCTTATTGTGCCCGGTCTCCTCGTCGCAACGGGAATGCCTCTCATAAACGCGATTGGAACCTCGCTGCTCGCGGTCGGCACTTTCGGATTGGCGACGGCCGTGAACTATGCCGCGTCGGGTTTTGTCGATTGGCTTACTGCGGGCTATTTCATTCTAGGTGGCATCGGTGGCGGTATCATCGGCACGATTGCCGCCACGCGACTGGCGAACTACAGGAACATCCTCGCGCAGGTCTTCAGGTGGGTGATATTTTGCGTCAGTCTGTATGTTCTCTGGCGAAGCTACGCGGCATTCTAGCAACGAACAACCAAGTCATGACGACAGTTGAATGCAAAGGCGGCAACGCCGGATGACTGCTCACGGGCCAGAAGCTCACTCTGGACGGGCGCGAGAACTTGCTACCTGACACGCGCCAAGGCGTCCTTCCCGCAGCGCCATTCCGACAACCGACGCGTGGGCAGTTTCCGGTGGCAGCAGACGATCCACCGCCTATCAACAGGATAACCACAGCCTAACCAATTCAACAGGCAGGAGACTCTCTCCTTTTGGGCCACTGCTACCTGGACCACGTAGGGAGAAGACCGGGAACAGGTTAGTATCTGCTGATCATTGGATGGGGCTGGGTAGCACACGAGGCGTGGGCGGTCGGCGACACTTCTCGTCGGCTGTCCGCGCCCTCGCGGCAGCATCTCGTGACCGCTCCAGGGGTCACGGAACTCTTCCACGAATTGCACGTTTGCCCGTCGCTAGAGCCAGTAGGGAGATCGTCATGTCAATCGTCAAGTGGGAGAAGCCCGTTCAAATCTCGGTGGGCTCGCGAGGTAGCGAATTCGTATCGAGCGCCTTCGATGCCGTCCTGTTTCTGAAAGATAGCTGGGAGGACTGTGAAACGCTGTCCTTCCTGCAGGCGCGAAATGCCTGCCGGGGCGCCCTTGCCGGTCGCGTCGACGCCGAAGTAGCGCGTGCAAAGTTTCTGGAAGCAGTAACCGCGGCCAAGATGCGCGTGCACTAGCCAAGGATTGACGTGAGGGAATCTCCCGTCAAACAGGCCCTCCATGGCTGATTTCCTTCCGGGCCAATTGCGGTCATTGTCTCCGGGCAAGGCTTGTAGCAGCCTCAGTCAATGGTGACCTAGGGACTGATAGGCCAAACGCTCAGCGATCGAGCCAGGCTGCCAGGCCATCCAGGGTTTGCAGTCCGTATTCGACTGCGCCAAACCCGATGACGATCCGACGCCGTACGGGGCTGGGGTGGAGCTGGCGCAAGGTCAGCACGGTTTTGCCGTCGGCCTGCTCATCGAAAGTCACCGTGACGCGGAAGCGGTCGGGGTCGTCCGGGTCGGGTGTGCCATAGTCCATCACGATCCGCTCGTTCGGCACGATTTCCAGAAAGCGCATCAGATTCGGGAAGCGCTGCTCCTGGCCCTCGAACACGCCCACCATGTCGAACCGCCAGAGCCCACCCTCACGGATATCGGCCTCATGGCTCTCGATCCTAAGGCCGGCCGGACCGTACCATTCGGCAAGCGCCGTGGGGTCCATCCAGGCGGCAAAGACCTTGTCACGCGAGTGATTGAGCAGCTTCACCAGCACAATTTCTCGATCAAGCGACCAGGTGTCAAACAGGGTTGCCATGGTCTTCATCAATCATCCTCTCCCGCTTTGTCCAGGTAGACCTCCAGACGATCCAACCGCTCGGTCCAGCGCCTGCGCTCCGCTATCATCCAGTCCGCCGCCTCGTCGAAGCGCGCCTGTACCAACCGGCACCAGCGGCTGCGCCCGCGCTTCTCGCTGGCGATCAGTCCGCAATCTTCCAGTACCTTGAGATGCTGGGCGAAGGAGGGCAGCGCCATGTCGAACGGCTCGGCCAGAACGCTGACCGGCACCTCGCCGTCAGCCAGCCGTGATACGACCGCGCGACGGGTCGGATCGCTGAGAGCGTGAAAGGCAAGGTCGAGTGGGGTCGAATGATAGGGCATGCGAATTGTTAAGACGCATTGGAATGGCGGTCAAGGACAATAAGGCACTTGCCTTAGTGTAATGATCAATTATAAAGGCATCTGCCTTAGTGTCGATGCCCTGGCTTGGGGCGGCTAGGGCGCAACCACTCGCAAGGAGAGCTCCCATGGCAGTTCGTGTCGATCTCATGATCTCGCTCGATGGTTTCGCGACCACGACGGATCAAACGCCCGAAGTCCCGTTCGGGGAGGACTGGCCGCGCCTGGTCGGCGCATATGTGGCAACGCGAACTTTCCGCGAGCGCGTGCTCAAGGATACCAGCGGAGCCGGGACCACCGGGGTCGATGACGACTACGCGAAGGAATATTTCGCCAATGTGGGCGCCGAGATCATGGGCGCCGGCATGTTCGGGCTCCACAACTTCCCCGACGATCCGAACTGGCGTGGCTGGTGGGGCGAGGAGCCGCCCTTCCGAGTTCCGGTCTTCGTTCTCACCCACAAGCCTCGCCCCTCCATAGAGATGGCTGGCGGTACCACTTTCCATTTCCTCAATACCGATCCGGTTGATGCGCTCCAGCAGGCTGTTGCGGCGGCCCGCGGCAAGGATGTGCGGATCGGCGGTGGGCCGACTGTTGTTCGTGACTTTCTGAGAGCAGGTTTTGTCGATCGCCTTCATGTTGCAATTGCGCCGATCCTGCTCGGTCGCGGCGTACGCTTATGGGACGAGCTGCGCGGTCTGGAGACTGGCTACGACGTCAAAGCTGAAACGGCGCCGAGCGGAACCATACATCTTACCTTCCAACGCTGACCGCTAGCCTGTAACTTGGGAGGTCACAGCCTCAAGCATTCTTCCAAGCCAGGAGTGTTGTCTCGCTGGCCAACCTGCGTCACCGCGACGTGAAGCTCTTCCTCCTTCCGAGGTTTCGGCAGCTTCCAGGCGCGATCGAAGCAATGGCACGTCTCTCGCTTATTGCGGATCCGCCGGCGGTGGCGAAGGTACGCCGACGCGTATCGACTTTGAGAAGTGCGGCGACAATGCGTCGACCCGCGCCCGCTGGTCAATATGAGCGGCGGTCCTGAGTTCAGCGAGTGACGCTTCCATATCCAACGCCCCATGATCGTAGGCGTAGTCCGGGAGATAGCCATTGACGATGAGACGCCAGTCGAAGGGAACGGTGCCTCCAACCACGCGCATCATCTTGACGACCGTCGTCGTGCAATTGCTCGTAAGCGAGTTGTAGAAAGCCGGCGTCGCGGCTAGGGCATTGGCGTCGGCAACATACTCGCGCAGGAGCGCACGTGCCTGTTCGGGGGATGCTTTCAGGCGGTAGATTTGCACATCTTCGCGACGGACGTTCGAACGGACGCCCACAACATCCCGCTCGTCTGCTGCGATGATCACCAGGGGATTGCTCTTGAACAAATCGGCGACGGGCGAGAATGCACCTCCAACCCGGCGACGGACTTCGATCGACCACGCAAGCTGCTCGCCACCTTCAAAACCAAAGCTAAAAATCACGTGGGCAATCTCTGGCCCGGCCCAATAGGACATGAACAGGTCGATCGTCCGAAGCTTGCTCATGTCGTAGGTGCGCGTCGTCCATCGCTCGAGGAAGTCAGTGCTGCCATGCCACTCGAAATCCCGCACATTTGTCAGTGTCAGCAGGTCGCCGTTGAATTCGCCTGTGACCTGTCGAGCGACATCGGGTGCCCAGGATGCATTCTTGAGGGGCTTGATCGTATGCCACCAGACCAGGACAAGTGCGAACGTCGCTGCGAATATGACGACGGCTTTGAAACGCCACGGGCCAAACAATCTCGTGATTGTGAACAACCCAAAAAGAGCGAATAGCCCGGCGGCAAAGCCTCTGGCCAACTCCGAAACGGGAAGGCGATACCACAATGCAAGTGATGCCCATGTAACGGCTATCGCTATGAGGATTGCGAGTAGAACAGCGAGAATCGCCCACCCTGAACGACGCAATTTACTCTCCTCCCGTTTCAATTGGTGCAGAAAATCTCGCTGCAGCACACTAGCCGGCGAGATCAACAAGACGCCACAAAGAGCTTATTGCGACCGCAATTTCGTACCGGTCTTACCACATGCTACGGTATCCGTTTGTTCAAATGCTTTCTGTTATGGGCACCGTGCGAGACGTTGCATCGCCTGGTAGCAAGGTCGTTCATCTCAGTGCATTAGCCCCCATGGCGGCAATTGTCGCGAGCCAGCCAGGCCCATGTCTGCTTTCCTCGAACGGCGGCTTCGCACCAAACGTGGCCTTTGAAGGCGGCACCCGTCCGCAAAGCGTGGCGAATTCTCACCTCCTACGGATTCGAGACGTTTCACCACGTCATCGACGCGCGAGGTCATGTACCGCAATCGGATCCTTCAAAGCGTCGAGCGGCCCTTCCAACGCAGTTCGCGGCGGAACCAACTGTGGCTCGATCATCACGAGCTGTGGGTTCGTGTCCTGCTCTTCTAAAAGCTCGAAGCCTCTTTCGAGCATATCAGCTGTGTTCGGCCTGATCATATAGACCGGAAACGGCAAAAATGAACCAAACGGGTCATAGTCGAAACATCCGACCACGATATCTTCGAATGCTACCCCGTCGTGGCGGCTCATGAAGCGCAGCAACCCCTCGAAATTTATGGACGAGTTAATGAAGAAGCAGCGCGGCAGCCTGCCATGGCGTTCGAAGAACCGCTCGAAGGCAAGCTGTGTCATGCCCGGCGAGTATCCCGTGGTCTCGATATCACCCTCGGTATCCACTCCAAAAATAGATCGCTTCACCGCATGAAAGCCCAGGATGCGATCGCGGCTGGCATGGTCGTCGCGGCCGCCAAACATGAATACGTCCTCAGCGCCGAGTGGCCCCATTCCTTCAGCGTGGCGGATAATTGCCGAGGTCAGCGCTTCCGCACCTCGTCGGTTGTCCGAGATCACCGACGATGCGTACTTGCCGGGAAGGTCGATATTCACGTGCGGCAATCCCGCACGGGCGCACACCTGATGGACGCCGTCCGGATCAGTGGCGCCTGCGATAAACAGCGAATCAATCGAATACGCGATCAACGACTCTACGGTGCGCCGTTCTTCCTCAGGATCGCGCCGGCCGGAGACGACCACCGGCAGTAGTCCGCGCTTGCGTGCCTGTGCCTCGAAGGTCTGAGCCATCGAGGAAAAGAAGCGGGTGTCGTAAACAGGCAAGAGCAGTCCGGCCAGTCCCGAGCGGGAACTTCTCAACGCCCGAGCCTGGCGATTGGCGGTGTAGCGATGCGCTTTTGCTAGCGACAGGATCTTTTCGGCTGTTTCTTCCGATATCCGCCGCTTCCGCCACGTGCCATTGAGGACGGAGGCTACAGTCGAGGCGGTTACGCCCGAGATCACCGAAAGATCGTAAATTGTTGCTTTCTTTTGCTCTTTTTCCGTCATTCGCAGACTCCTCCACCGCTCCGTTTCTCTAGATCAATGGTCCTCTTGACGAAAGTCCGTTCCGTGTTAATGTTATTGCACCATCGATGGTGCTCAATTGCAAGAGCGATTGTGCACGATGGCAAGTCACTTAGAGGAGGTGACAGGGAGGAGGTTCCGATGGTCGGAGCCGAAACGTTCAACGCGGGAACGCTACCGTTCCTGTGAACGGATCTTGCTTGTCAGCACTATTGGAGGAGGAAAGATCCAATGAGAAAACTGCTCGCCGCAACGCTTGGTCTGTCGCTTGTCCTTCTGGCATCCACCGCCTTCGCTGGTCCGAAGATCGGCGTCGTCGTTAAAATCGGCGGCATCCCGTGGTTCAATGCCATGGAAGCTGGGATCAAGGAACAAAGTGCCAAGCTCGGCGTCGAAGGCTTTATGGTTGGGCCGACCAGTGCAGACCCGGCACTCCAGGTCCGCGCCATCGAAGATCTGATCGCGCAGAAGGTTGATTATATCGGCGTGGTGCCGAATGACGCGAAGGTACTGGAGCCGGTTCTCAAGAAGGCGCAGGAGGCCGGCATCAAGGTCATCACGCATGAATCGCCCAAGCAGGTCGGTGCTGACTGGGATTTTGAACTCGCTTCGGCCAAGGGCTTCGGCGAAGCACATGGCAAGCTCCTCGCCGAGAAGATGGGCGGCAAGGGCTCCTATGCGGTGTTCGTCGGATCCTTGACCGTTCCGCTGCACAACGCTTGGGCCGACGCGGCGATCGCCTATATCAAGGCCAACTATCCCGACATGAAGCTGGTGGGCGACCGCTATGGTGTTGCCGAAGACGTCGACAAGAGTCGCTCGACTGCTCTCGACCTTATGGCGGCCAATGCCGATCTCACGGGCTTCCTGGCATTCGGTTCGCAGGGTCCGATTGGCGCAGGTCGCGCAGTGGAAGAGCGCCGTAAGGACGGAAAGGTATTCGTCATCGGTCCGTTCTCTCCAGGGCAGGGAGCAAAGCTCATCAAATCAGGTGCTTTGACGGGCGGCTTCATGTGGAACCCGAAGCAGGCTGGCGAGGTCTTCGTGACGCTTGCCGACCGAATTTCCAAGGGCGAGACGCCGAAGGCTGGCGACGACATTGAGGGCCTTGGAAAGATCAATCCCGAGGGCAACACCATCATCGTCGACCAACTGCTGGCCATCAACAAGGACAGCATCGACAAGCTCGTTGGCATGGGCCTTTAATCCTCCCGGGACCCACGCCCTGGGGTCGCGGGGACATATTCCCCGCGACCCCCTTACGGACAATGCAAAACCTGGGGCCGACCGCTGAAGCAGCGGTTGAACAGGAGGATATTCCATGAGCGTCGAACCGCTGCTTTCACTCAAGAACATCAAGGTCACCTTTGGCGGCGTACGCGCGCTGAAGGGTGTGTCCTTCGAGGTAAACCCCGGAGAAGTCCACTGTCTCGCTGGCGAGAACGGATGCGGCAAGAGCACGCTCATCAAGGTGATTACCGGCGTCTACAAGCCACAGGACGGTGCTGAATTTTATTTCGACGGCAACCCGATCTCTGCCATGACACCCACTCTGGCGCAATCGCTCGGGATCCAGGTGATCTGGCAAGACTTGGCGCTGTTCGGCGAAATGAGCGTCGCCGAAAACATAGGCTTCCAGTATGCAGTCAACGGCAAATATGGGCTTGTCGACAAGCGTGCCATCGAAGACGCGGCTGAAAAGGCACTCGCTCGCCTTGGGGTGAGCATCGACATTCATCTCCCACTCAAGGAGTTGCCGATCGCGCAGCGCCAGATCGTTGCGATAGCGCGCGCCCTTGTGGGCGAAGCCCGGCTCGTCTTCATGGATGAGCCGACGGCGTCGCTGACCCAATCGGAAACCGACTATCTCATTGACATCGTCCGCAACCTTTCCGCTTCAGGAGTGGCGGTGGTCTTCGTGTCGCACCGTCTTGCGGAAGTCCTCGAAATATCCGACCGAATGACCGTGCTCCGCGACGGGGCGCTTGTTGGTGTCTTCCCGGTCGAGGGGATGACGCAGTCACGAGTAACCGAACTGATGACCGGCAGGAACTTCGACAGTTCCGTTGTCGCCACCGATCACGACAACGAGGCGGTCGTGCTCTCCGTGCGCGGACTGACGCGAGCCGGCGAGTTCGAGGATATTTCGTTCGATCTTCGCCGAGGAGAGACGCTCGGGATCACCGGCCTTCTCGGAGCAGGGCGCACCGAGCTAGCTCTTACGCTCTTCGGGATGCACCGCCCACAGGCGGGCGAGGTCACCATCGAAGGTGATCGGGTCAGGTTCGGTTCCAATCGAGACGCCATTCGTGCTGGTGTTGCCTACCTTTCGGAAGACCGCTTGTCGCTTGGCCTCAATCAGCCACAGTCGATCGCCGACAACCTTGTTATGGCATCGCTTGATAAGCTGCTGTCCGGCGGGATGATCTCGCCGGCCAAGAAGGCGAGCGTTGTCAGCCATTGGATCTCGGCGCTCGGCGTCAAGATTGGAACGCCAGACGACCCCATCCGGACTTTGTCAGGCGGCAACCAACAACGCGTGGCGATCGCCAAGTGGCTCGCGATCGGCCCGAAGATTCTCATCCTGGACGCCCCAACCGTAGGCGTCGACGTCGGCGCGCGAGCGGGCATCTTCGACATTGTTCGCAAGCTTGCGGCTCAGGGGCTGGCGATCATTCTGATCTCCGACGAGCCGCCCGAGGTCTACTTCAATGCCGACCGCATCATTCACATGGTCGAGGGCAAGATCCACGCGACCTATGATCCGCGACAGTTGTCGCTCAGCGAACTGGAGTCTGCCGTCTATGCGTAGGCTGATCCTTGGACACACAACCGAATTCACACTTCTGGCGGTCATGGTCGTGCTTTGCATCGGGCTGTCTTTTGGCACCGACCGATTTCTTACGATCTCGAACGCTTTTGATGTGCTGAACGTCTCGGCCGTCAACATCATCTTTGCCGTCGGACTTCTAGTCGTCTTGATTTCTGGCGGGATCGACATCTCCTTCGCCGTTGCCGCATCGGTGGTCCAATACGTCACGGCGCTTGCGCTTGGCGCGCTGGGTGGCGGCAACTGGGCGGAAGGCTTCATCATCGCGGGGGCGGTTGGGATCGGCCTCGGGCTGATCAATGCCGCATTGGTCTATCGGCTTCACATCATCTCGATCGTAGCGACGATCTCGACCTTCAACATCTTCTTCGGACTCCTGATGTTCTTCACCAAGGGCGTGTCGATCTACGATCTGCCGGAATGGCTGACGACGCGCGTCGTGTTCTTTGAACACGAGATGGCCGATGGATCGTGGGTCGAACTCACACTTCCGGTGGTGGTGATGATCCTCTGCTGCTTTGCGACCTGGTTTATGATCTCGAGGACGACGATTGGCCGCCAGCTTTACGCTTTCGGCGACAATCCTGAAGGAGCTCGTCGCTTCGGGATCAACATCGGCGCCATGCACTACATCTCGTTTGGATGGCTTGGCCTGATGGCTGGCATCGCCGGCCTGATGCAGGCCCACTACGCCGAGGAAGTTGTTCCGAATGCGCTTTATGGTCGCGAACTCGACGTCCTCGCCGCCACGGTTCTCGGTGGTGCGCGGCTGGGTGGCGGTAAGGGATCCGTTATTGGCTGCGTCCTCGGCGTCCTGATGGTTTCGATCACGCAAAACGGTCTCAACCTGATGGGCGTGTCGCCCTTCGCGTTCAAGATGATCGTCGGCGCAATCATCCTCATCGCCATCACGCTCTCTTCCGCGCGCATAGACAAGCTTCTGCCATTCCTCGCGAAAAGCAACGCCAAAAGGGGGAGCTCGCACTCATGAAAGCCATCGCTCAAAAGTTCAACGCCACCTTCGGCGCGGATATGACCGGCCCGGCGATCGCATTCTTAGCAGTGATGGTGATCTTCGGACTGGCCGCCAATAACTTCATTTCGTCGGCAACCTTCGGATCGGTGGCATTCCAGCTTCCCGAACTCGGGCTTCTGACGCTCGCGATGCTGCTGCCACTTTTGACCGGCGGGATCAACCTCTCGGTGACGTTCACCGCAAACCTATCTGGACTGGCCGCCGCCTGGGTCATGCAATCGTACGGCGGCGTAGATGCCTCGCCGGCTGCATTCCTGCTGGGCGTCCTTGCCGCGCTGGCGACGGGCGGCGCCGCAGGCCTCATGACCGGCGCTGCCATTGCTTACACGCGGGCCCACCCGATCCTTGTCACGCTGTCGATGATGATCTTCTTGCGCGGGCTTGGCGAGTTCCTCACCCGAGGCGGCGACGTGTCCGGGTTTCCGAGCTTCATCGCTCCTATCGGACACGGGTCGATCTTCGGATTTCCTATTCCGCTCTTGATTTTCATAGCCTGCGTCGGGATCTGGCAGCTTCTGCTGACGCGCTTCAAGCTCGGCTTCGGCCTGCTGATGGTCGGCTCAAACATCGAGGCGGCTCGATACTCCGGCCTGAATACGCGTCGCATACTGATGCTGGTCTACACGCTGTCGGGTCTGATGTGCGCCGTCGCAGGTGTGATAATGCTCGCCCGCTTCAATTCGGTCCGCGTCGGCCACGGCGAGTCCTATCTGCTGATCACCGTGCTCGCCGCGTTTCTCGGGGGCATCGACCCGTTCGGCGGTTTCGGTCGCGTATTGCCGGTCTTTGTCGCTCTCATCGTGCTCCAGCTCCTTTCGTCGGGTCTGAACCTGATGGGTGCAAACCAGCATCTGGCAACGGCGCTCTGGGGCGTGCTGATGATCGTCGTCATGGCCGCAAGAACTATCGTTTCAACTTACATCGCATCACGGAGAAAGAAGGGATGACCGTGCAAGGTTTTGGAATTCACGCGAGCATGTGGACTATGAACTGGGACCGCGCAGGCGCGGAGCGGGCCATTGCCGGTGCTAAAAAGTACAAGATGGAATTTATCGAAATTCCACTTGCCGACGCGCCGTCGGTCGATGCCAAGCACACTCGCGACCTTTTGGAAAAACATGGCCTGCGTGCAGCATGCTCGCTCGTACTGCCCGAAGCGGCATGGGCCTCGGCAAGGCCGGACGCCGCCATCCGGCACCTGAAGGTGGCGATAGACAAGGCGGCCGAGATGGGCGCCGAGGCACTTACGGGCGTCACCTACGGCGGTACCAACGAACGCACTGGAGCTCCTCCGACACAGGCAGAGTACGACAACGTCACGCGTGCGCTCGAGGCGGCCGCGAAGCATGCCAAATCCCAGGGCATCCAGTTCGGCGTTGAGGCCGTGAACAGGTACGAAAACCATCTGGTCAACTCGGCCGAACAAGCCGTGGCTTTGGTCGAACGCATCGGTGTGGACAACGTGTTCGTCCATCTCGACACGTTCCACATGAACATCGAGGAGAAGGGGGCCGCAAACGGCATCCTGGCCGCGCGCGATCACCTCAAATACATGCATCTTTCGGAAAGCGATCGCGGGACCCCCGGTGCAGGCAACGTGCCTTGGGATCCGATCTTCGCCGCTTTGTCGGCGATCGGCTTCAAGGGCGCGCTTACCCTGGAGAGTTTCGTCAGCATGCCGCCGGAGATGGCCGGCGACATATCGACCTGGCGGCCGGTTGCGCGTGACGAGGAGGAAGTCATGGGCAATGGCCTCTCTTTCCTGCGCAACAAAGCCGCACAATACCAACTGGCATGACTTCGCAATGGTCAGCGCCCTCAACGGCGTTGGTAGCGGAAAAGTGCGAAGTGGAAATGGGAGGAAATCCTTGAGCAAGATTGAAGGAAACGCGCGGAATATCGCGAAGATCGCGGCGCAACGCTTCAACGAAAGCAACGGTCGGAGAGTTCTGATAGCCGTAGCGGGCGCACCCGGTTCAGGTAAATCCACGCTCGCGGAGCGCGCCGTGGAGATTATCAACAAGGATCATCACCTCAACGCAGCCCTGTTTCCGATGGACGGATACCACTATGACGATGTCGTCCTGGAGCAGATGGGGCGCCGACCTTACAAGGGGGCAATCGACACCTTCGATGCTCATGGTCTGCGTCACATGCTCAAGCGCTTGAAGGCCAACGAGGACGACATCGTTGCCGTTCCGGTATTCGACCGCTCTATCGAGATCGCGCGGGCTGGCGGCAATCTAATTCCCCGGTCGACGAACATCATTGTCTGCGAAGGCAACTACCTGCTGGCGCGCCAGTCGCCCTGGGACAAGTTGAAGGAGATTTTCGACTTCACCGTATTCGTTGACGTGGACGAGGATCACCTGCGGCAGAGACTTCAGAACCGCTGGCGGAGCTACGGCCTCGATCCGACGGAAATCAATCGGAAGGTCGAAGAGAACGATCTGCCGAACGGACTTGCGATCGTAGCGGGAAGCGCAGAGCCCGACGTCCGCATCGAGAACAACTGATCAGTGAAGGTCGACCGGAGGTAGCTGCGGTCCGCCACTGCCAACCCCGCCAGGGACATTCGGCGGGATCTACCACATTGGAGACTCCTATGAAACACGGAATTTACTACTCTTACTGGGAACACGAGTGGAGCGCAAAATTCGGCCCCTACGTCGAGAAGGTAGCCAAACTCGGCTTCGACGTCATCGAGGTAGCAGCACACCATATCAATGAATACAGCGACGCCGAACTGGCAGAAATCAGACGGACCGCCAGGGACAACAACATCGTCCTCACGGCCGGGATCGGACCTTCGAAATCCAAGAACCTTTCATCACCGGACATTGCGGTGCGCCAGGCGGGAAAGGCATTCTTCGAGCAGACGCTTACAAACGTCGCAAAGCTTGACATCAAGACGATCGGCGGCGCGCTGCATTCCTATTGGCCGGTGGACTACTCGAAGCCAGTCGACAAGGAGGGCGACCGGGCTCGCGGGGTCGAGGGTATTCACGGCATTGCGGATTTCGCCGCCAACTTGGGAATTAACCTCTGCATCGAAGTCCTGAACCGCTTCGAGAACCACGTTCTCAACACCGCCGAAGAGGGTGTCGCATTCGTGAGGGATGTCGGGAAGCCGAATGTTAAAGTGATGCTCGATACCTTCCACATGAACATCGAGGAGGACAGCTTCGGCGAGGCGATCCGCACCGCCGGCCCGCTGCTCGGACATTTCCATACAGGTGAAAGCAACCGTCGAGTGCCCGGAAAAGGAAGAATTCCTTGGCACGAGGTCGGCCTGGCACTTCGCGAGATCAACTATACCGGCGCTGTGGTCATGGAGCCGTTCGTAAAGACCGGTGGAACGATCGGATCTGATATCAGGGTCTGGCGCGACCTCACCGACGGCGCAGACGAAACGAAAATGGACGAGGATGCTCGAAACTCTCTGGCATTTTCTCGATTTGTACTCGGCGGCTGATCTTGACGGTGCGTTCAGCCCCTTGGATCACTTTGCCATAGATGCAAGAGGGATCCGAATTGGAGACCTCAGAAGATTGGCGAAACTCAGGCGACAATCACCGCCGTGTGGCGTCATCGCCAATTGAAAAGAGCATAAACCAGTACCCTGCGCACGAGCGCAGGGTAAGCATGTTATATGGTTATACCGCTCCCGGTTTCCACCACACGCATTTGGCAAATAGCGCGTCGAAGTTTTTGATCCTGCTTCGTTGTGCGGGGATCGCTACCCCTTCCCTGGCAAGGTGGACCATATTGGTCGTCACCAGTTGGCTGGTTCCGGTACTCTGATAGCAGAACTGCTCGGTCGGCTTTTGCCCGGCCTTGCCGTCGTTGAAGACCCATCCGGTTATGACGTTTCCCCCGACTGCTTCTACTTCCGAAAAGACCGTCAGGCTCCGTTCGATGGAATCCCCGTCAGCGGTCTTTTGCGGCAGTACCTGCGGGACTTGCGCAGGGATGCCGTCAAGCTCGACCGTCCCGCCTTCAGCAAGCTTTACCGTCGCGTCCTCGGCCATGCCAACTTTGCCGCCATCGGCTAGTGCCACTTTCGCGCCGTCGGCAAGCGTGACGCTGCCTTTGACTTCGATTGGCGGCATGTTCCTGAACGCTTCAGCCATTGCGGCCTTCAGCAGTTCGGGGTCCGCCTTCTCGTTCTCCGCCTTGATCGCGAGGGCGAAAGCAATCCCGGCGCAGAGAACCAATGCGGATGCGCCGAAAAGATAGTTGCGGAGCGTCGCAGACTTCAAAGCCGATGTATTGGCTTGCGACTCCTGAATGACGGTTTCAGTCAGCCGAATATCGTTCTCGTTGCTACTAGCGGTCATGGCTTCGTTTCCCGAATTGGCGTGACGTTGTTGTTACTCATGGTGGCAATGCGCCGAACGTGGTTTTCTAGTGTCGGAGACATGACGACTTCTTTTCGTACCCTCTTTGTTGGCTTGGGTGGCAGCGCCTTAGGTATCGGGTGGTATGCGGTCACGACCAGAATTGTGGAGGCAACAGCAATGCCCGCTGCCGTAACCAGGACGAAGAACCGCAAGAACCAATGAACTTCATCGTCGGTAACTGCCGTTGGATCTTTGCCGAAGACCATCGCCGTAAAGGAATGCAGTTGCGATTGAAGAACGGCCTCTCGGCGAACACTCTCCAATTCGGTAACCTTCATTTGTTGATTAGCGATCAGAACATTGCTGTCGGCAACGACCTTGGCAGCTTCGTCGCGTGCCTTGGCGGCCGCGGCGCGTTGCTCCTGCACATTGCCAATCTGCCCAATTACCGACGTTCCGGCGTATTCGGGTTGAACCAGCTTCGAGCGGGTCTTGGTGCATTGGTGGGTTTGCCCCTTCTTATTCCGGCACGTCCCCACATAATTTTCCTTGACGGTGTAAGCCTTTGGAGCCGCGCCAATGCTTTGAATGGTCGCTCCCAACTCTCCAACCTGCTTATCAAGGCGAGCTACGTCGTCAGCCAGAGGTTTCATGATTGCCGCCTTGGCTTCCTTGTCGGCGACCAGCGTTGCAAGCTGCCCCTTAGCCCGAGCGAGCTCATCAGTCGCACGAACAACGCCGATCAAACGCGGGGAATAGATTTGTTCCGTCACCTGCGACATGGCTTTGGTCGTTATGAAGATGCAGCACACGACGCCAAACCAAGCAATGGCCTTCTTCCAGATCTGCGTATGCGTGCAAATGGCCTTCGCCGTTTGGATACGTGCCGTTTCCGCAAGCGCCATCGAGGCGGCGCCGATGATAGCCAAGGCGTAAAGCGTGGCGTCATTTGATACGTAACGCCCAGCAAATTCATACGCGGCGAAGAACGACGCAATGATAATCCCGGCTTCGATGCCGTATGCGAAGTACAATTGGATATAGTTGACCCGATAGCCGCTTTCTCGATCACGGCGGGCCTTCCTGTTTATCGGCACTTCTGTTTCTCCAAGGGTGGTCAGTAGTCCAGTTGGGCGGTTGGTCCGCACCAATGCTGAAGGCGCGCTAGCTTCGCCGCTCCGCCTTTCTGGTATTTCAGGCCGAGTCCTTCGGACACAAGTTGGGTCGCAACGTTCGTTTTGCCGACATAGACCCGTGCCAGAGTCCGGCCGAAGCGGTCGGTGCCACTACGGCGAATGATGACGGGGCCGCTATCCAGCAGATCCCGCAACCGGTCGGCCGCCTGCATTCCAACGTCCAGCTCATTGTCGCAATGCGGCTTCCATGTCTCCGGCGTGTCTAGATCCGTAATCCGGATCGTCTCACCGTTTTGCAGTTCAAAGGTGTCCCCGTCGATAATCCGAAGGTCGGACGCGTTGGCGGCACCCGCAGTCAATGCAGCGACCGCAAGGATGATTGCAGCAAAATTTTTCATTTTTTCGTTGACCTGAATTCCGGATTGTTAGGGGCGTCCCTTGCGGCCAATTGACAAGGCATCCGCCCCCCATGAGAGCCGGTGCCGAAGGCCGTGACAGACAGAACTATTGCAATTGCTTTTTCACGGTTCGTTTCTCCCTTTAAAATGCTCTTCGAAAGCTTTGACGGTGCCGTAAGTCTCCGCGACACGTGTTTGAACCTTGCGCATCATATCGGAGCCGCGTTCTGGCCATCCATGGTGCTCGAACATGGATGCGAAGCCGCCGAATCTGGTTTTGGCGATGTGAGCGATGACCTGTGCGTCGCCACCTGGCGCATATCCGGACTGCAACGCTCTGTTTGGTTCACTAGTGGGTTTCATTTTTCCAATCCTAACGACGGGACATCGATCCATGTCAGCGGCTGGTTTCCCGGCTCCCTCTGGATTCCAAATCTCAGTCGGTTTCTTTGGTTAGGCCTGACCGTCGACGAACTTTCGTCTTGCGCCTTCGTCTGGGGCAATGGATAAATGGGATAAGCAAAAATGAATGGCTTGCTTGCTGATGCCAATTGCTTGCGGTTGGATGCCAAACTGCAGCCGAAATCCCTGCGTCTGCTAATCCTGTATCGCGTCTAAGCGGCAGGTGCATGGAACCGATCGCTACTCGAAAAGTACAAGCGCAGGCTTGCCACGCGGGCCCGCCGGAATTCTGACGAGCCCTTGCCAATCCAACGACAGCAAGCATGACCAAACGAGCTTGGCTCCACCAGGTTGTGCGCTTCCGCAAGCTCGCCTTTCCAACGTCGCCTTCCGTAATCGCGCGCGCGATGGCCTCATGTTGTAAGATAATAGCTGCCGGTTCGAACAGGAGGGATTCTACAGAGCGAATGTATATTCGAATCTGCGACTCTACCGAAGCGTATTGCGCGATCAGCCGTCGGTTTCCGGCTAGCTCGACGATGGCTCTGATGGTGCCGGAGCGGCTGCGAGCAAGCTGATAGAACAGCCTGCCAATGACATCGATCTTGCCGGACGCAAGGCCAAGCATTCAAAAGGCCAGAACGAGCGATCTGACTGAGGCCCAGCAAGGAATGAGGTAGGCAACAAGCAACCGCATCTGCGGCTCAGCTCTCCACCTGACTTCGAAAGATGCTGCTCCTGTTGAGGAGGGTACCACCCCAAGTCAGATGATGGCCTCTATAAGAAACGGGCCGCTACGCTGCAATGCGGTGCTGAGGAGATCGTTGAATTCCTCACAGGACCGCGCTCGTGCAGCGTCGACTCCCATGCCTCTTGAAATAGAAACCCAATCCCATTCCGGTTTATCAAGGTCCAACATCCGCCGCGCGTTCGTTCCGATCGACCCCACGCCAACGTTCCGCATCTCCCCGTGGAGAACAGCGTATGCCCGGTTGGCGAATATGATGGTCACTACGTCGAGGTTTTCACGGGCCTGTGTCCACAGGGCTTGCACAGTGTACATGGCGCTTCCGTCCGCCTGCAGATTGATGACTTTCCTACCCGGACATGCAATTGCTGCGCCCGTGGAGAGAGGTATCCCGCACCCAATGGCTCCTCCCGTCGTCATCAGGTAATCATGCGGGGCAGCGGCGGCAGACAGCTCGAAGAACCTACGCGCAGACGTGATCGCTTCATCGGCGACGATAGCATTCTCCGGGAGTTTCTGGGTGACCATGAGCGAAATGGCCCCGTCGGTCAGCTGTCCGCGCGGAATGGAGTCGTCACGGAGGGCGGAAACTGTCCTCGGCGGGCTCCTGGCCTCTAGTTCGTCTCTTAGTGCTTCCAGCGCGGCCTTCAGATCTTCTCCGTGTTTCCCCAGAGTGAGGACCTCACAGCCTTCGCGGAGGAGCTTCCCCGGTTTTCCGGGATAAGCGAAGAACGCCACAGGTTCTGGCGCTCCCACCAAGACCATCACGTCGATGTCGCGCAGTACTTCTAATGCGGCGTCTATAGGGTAGGGGATACGGGCAGGCGCGGCCCGACCTCCGCCTCGCTCCATCCTCGCTACCAGGACCTCGCTAAAAAGGCGGGCTTCGGTGGCGGCCGCGATTGAGCCTGCAATTTTGAGGCAATCTTCACGAGCGGCGGCTCCGCCGACGAGGATACCAGTTCGACCCCGCGCGGTGCGGAGCGCGGTAGCGGCGCGGCGCACAGTTTCCACGCTTGGAGCGGTCGGCTTTGCCACAATCAACCTTTTCGCGTGCGAAGGGGCACAGTCGCCCCATGCCGCGTCCGCCGGTAATATTATCGTCGCTATCCCTGGAGGAGATAGCGCTGCGCGGTAGGCAGACTCAATGGACGGGGCCACATCCTCAGAACTGCGGATGCGATGCACCCAGTTAGACATAGGCGCTGCGAGACTTTCAATGTCACTGGTGAGCGGGGCGTCGAGTGGGAGGTGATAGGAGGCATGATCACCGACAATGTTGATCATGGGAACTCGGGCGCGACGTGCATTGTGGAGGTTTGCCAATCCGTTTGCGAGGCCAGGGCCCGTATGAAGCAAAGTTGCTGCGGGGCGATCTGTCATCCGCGCGTAACCGTCGGCTGCCCCCGTAACGACCCCTTCAAAGAGGCCGAGAACGCAGCGCAATTCCGGCTTTCGGTCCAGCGCCGCGACAAAGTGCATCTCCGACGTACCAGGATTCGCGAAGCATACGTTGACGTCATTCGCCAAAAGCGTGTCGCATAAGTTGTCCGCGCCGTTCATCGCAGCTCCTCCGCACGTTGAACGATGCTCGCATAAGGATGGGTACAGCGCAATCTGGCAGATGGGTATCTTCGCTTGATTGGACGGGCACGCTTCCGGCGACGCTCACAGCCCCCGGAACCAGCCGAGGTTTGGCAAGCGTTGCCTAGTGTGCAGGCCTCGCGCGGAGCCACCCGCAATGCAAGTGACGGTCTCTCCGAGGATGACCGAGCATCCCGAGCCGCGTAACATCAGGTGGCTTACGCCAATATGGCGCCCAATCGCGGGATTGTTCCGGTGCGCAACGAACCATGCGGAAAAAATCCCGCCGAGGGAGGACGGGGCTGAATTTGGGTCATCAGGGACAGCGGATGGAACAACTCGCGTTCTCAGTTGCGCGGACTCCCGCCGCGCGGCGATTTCGTCCGGGCCGATAGCTTATTGGCTTGCTGCCCGGCGCCCAGAGCGGGAAAGAATCTTAGGAGAACGCGGTTTTTAGCGTCGGACCGAACCTGAGCAGCGTTATAGAGTTCCCGGTTGGCTCCTGACTTGCTACAGTCGCAGGACAAGATCGCGCGACAAGCTTGAGGGGTCTTTGAAATGGACTACTGCGCGAAGCACAATTACCATCGACGAACGCCATCTCTCCAGTACGGTTGCCCAAATGGTCGAAGAACGCGTCCATAGGCGTCTGGCAGCAATCGTCGTCGCGGACGTCGTTGGATATTCGCGTCTAATGGAAGAGGACGAGGCTGCGACGCTCGCAATACTGAAGGACCGTCGTGCTACAATTCTCCAGCCTATCGTACGCGCCCACGACGGCCGCATCGTCAAAGTGATGGGGGACGGGGTTCTCCTGGAGTTTCCGAGCGCCGTCAATGCCATTTCCGCGGCCGTCGAGTTGCAGCGGAAGATGAAGGATGCAAACCGTACCCTGCCAAAGGCGCGCCATATCCTCTTGCGCATTGGAATAAATTTGGGGGACGTTGTCATAGACGGCGGCGACCTCTATGGCGACGGCATCAACATCGCCGCGCGGCTACAAAGTCTGGCGGAGCCCGGTGCCATTTACGTGTCCGCGGGCATCCGTGATCAAGTGAATCGCAAGCTGGCGTCTGAATTCGAGGATCTTGGACCGAAATGCCTGAAAAACATGGTAGACCCGGTTCACGTTTATCGTGTGGTCTCAGAAGAGAATGCCTCTGTTGGACATGAAGCGCATACGGCGCTTCAGCTGCCTGCCAAGCCGTCCATAGCCGTTCTGCCATTTACAAATCTAAGCGGCGAAGCCGCGCAGGATATTTTCACAGACGGTCTGACCGAAGACCTGATTACCGAACTTTCGCGAAATGATAGCCTTTTCGTTATCGCGCGCCATTCGACCTTTGCCTATCGCGGAAGGTCCGTCGACGTCCGATTGATTGCGCAAGAATTGGGCGTCCGATATGTCCTGGAGGGCAGCGCACGCCGAGCCGCCGGTCGTGTGCGCATCAATGTCCAGCTTATCGATGCCATTGGCGGAGATCATCTCTGGGCCGAGCGTTTTGATCGCAACGTCGAAGACATATTCGGTGTCCAGGACGAAGTTACGCATAAAATCGTGGAGGCTCTTGCTGGACGGTTGGCGACGTTGCCAACGCGAAAGCGCCCCAAAAGCTTGGAGGCCTATGACAATTGTGTTCGCGGACGAGGCCTGATTTCGATGTTTTCCGGGTCTTCTGAAGCCAGCCGCGAGGCTGAGATTTTGCTGCGTCGAGCAATTTCGGCGGATCCTGAGTATGCGGAGGCATATCGTTGGCTTGCCTTTGTCTACTGGCAATCGTGGGCCCTAAGTATCGACACGTCGGCGCACAACCGGTCACGCGCCCTTGAACTGGCCCATAAGGCGGTAGCATTGGACGAAAACGACGCTGCCAGTCGTTGGATTTTGGGATATCTTTTGGCTTATGAAAAACGCTGGACGGAATCGGAGGCCGAGTTCGCGGCTGCTTTCAGGCTAGAGCCAAATCACGCTGATGCTTCGGTCATGTGGTCGGAACTTGCCGCCTACGCCGGTCGGGCGGTAGAGGCGATCGAAACGACTGAACGGGCATTGCGATTGAATCCTCAACCGGCAGGGTGGTATTATTGGGTCCTTGGCCTCGCTCACTACGCCGCTGGACAATACGAAGAAGCTGTTCGGGTGTTGAGGAAGGAGGCGACGTATCGCAGCGGCTCGCGCCGTATCCTGGCGGCCAGCCTGGCCCAACTTGGACGCGAGGAGGATGCCATGCGCGAAGCTAACCTTTTCATGGCAACAGCGCCAAACTTTACGATTTCGCACTGGGCCGCTGCGCAACCCGCACGGGATATCGAAACAGTCCAACGCTTCGTCGAAGGATACCGAATGGCTGGACTGCCGGAATGAATTTCCGGATTGGCGTGCCCCAGCACGAACCTGCTTGATCAGAGCTGTTCGCAAATACCTCGCTCGTCGTCAGAAAAACAAATTAGCCTGCCTGGGCCGACAGCTCTTCGGCTTGCATTGATCGAAGGCTCACGCACCCTTTGCGCAAAGCAGAGTGAGCTTTCCCGAGCAGAGACCAATGGAGCTACGAGGGGGAATGATCGAGCTTTACTGCAGTTTCTGTTCCCTGTATGTTCCGCTTCTGCATAGCGAGGTTGATGGACAGTGAAAATCGATAACCGATTGCATCGAGATAAAAAGCGCTTAGCGCAAACAAAGCTGACTTCGTTGGCCGACGACCATCCTTTGCGGGAGAAATATTACCTCTGGATACAAGAACTCGATGACCTGATGGCCGGAAGCGAGGCTAGGTTCTCTGAAAATGACTCTCGGAAGCATAACGCCGTCGTGCAAGCCGAACCAAGGGGAGTGGATGATGGTGATGAAGTCCTTGGTGAAGAAATAGATAGAAGGGGATTCAATTTGCCTGTCGGCCCGGGAGTTGCTTGCAATGACAAGCGCCCAGTTCACTCTAGGCAGGCAGACCGGTTGAAATGCTCGGCGGGCGTTGACGAGCAAAGAAAAGAACTAATGGCCGAAAACCAATGGCTTCGTGATATGCTTGGGCGATATGGCAATGTGGTCGACGACGGGCGAAGGCACCGCGCCGCGTCCACTAGCGGGGGGCAGCCAGCAAACGATGCCTCTAACGGGCCAGTTGTCGCGCTTCTCGATAAGCCACTATCGAATAAACGTTGAGTGCTCTACCATACAAAGCTCCAAGAAGCTTCGGTTGACCGCGATGACTTTGGAAAAGGGCAAAACCTACCACATCAATGGCGAAGGCACGAAGCGGCAGGAGGCAACCCTACGTCAACGCCTTCGGCTCAAGTGGCTGCCTTTTGGGGACGGCGCCAAACCCGAGGCGATTGATCAATACGAAAGGTTTCTTGCCCTAGCGGATGATGAACAGCGCGTGTTTGTGGCGACCCTCGACGCCGATGAGGCCGAACTTTACATCGCATTGATGGCCGCCAGGGCGATGTATGTCGACCCCACCGGTCGTAAAGATGGAAGCATTACGGAAGCCAAGGTTAAGGCCCATCCCGAACGGTATCAATGGAAGCCGGAGTAACGCGCCGCCGGGGCAGCTAGCTGCCTGTCAGGACCAGTGCGTCGCCACCTCATCCTGCCAAGCATTCAATTTTTAACGGAACGGCATGTGCGTGATGCTTAGCGTTCGCAAGCCGACGAGGTGAAATTTGCCTTCTGTGGCGGGTGCTTGGTCAAACTGAGAGGCGTCGCGTTGGTTGTGAACAGCAAGCCCGCGAAGATGCGTAAGTAGATTGAGAATGCTTTTCCGAGCGGCTGTTCCCGTAGCTTCCAGCTTTCACATTCCGGCGACAGCCAGTACACCTTCTGATGTGTGACCCATAGTCGCTGACGCGTCACCCTTCTGTCGCTCCTTCGTCCTCGCCCTATCTCCAAGCGAGATACTCGGTCTGAACTAGGAGATACCCATGCCCGATACGACCGCATCTGTTCCCGCGCCAAAAGACCCCCACCTCCGCAAGCTCGCCAACTGCATTCGGTTCCTTTCCATGGACGCGGTCCAGAGGGCCAAAAGCGGTCACCCCGGCATGCCAATGGGCATGGCAGACATCGCGGCCGTGCTTTTCTCTGAATTCATGAAGTTCGATAGCAAGGACCCTTACTGGTACGACCGTGACCGGTTCCTGATCTCGAACGGTCATGGCTCGATGCTGCTCTACAGCCTTCTGTATCTGACCGGCTACGAGGATATGACCATCGATGAGATCAAGAATTTTCGCCAAATCGGTTCGCGAACAGCAGGACACCCAGAATACCATCACGCGACAGGCATCGAAACGACGACCGGTCCACTGGGGCAGGGGCTTGCCAACGGGGTCGGCATGGCCCTGGCCGAGCGGATCATGAACGCAAAGTTCGGCGACGATCTTTCGAACCACTACACCTACGTCTTCCATGGCGACGGTTGCCTGATGGAAGGTATCAGCCAGGAAGCCATCGCGCTCGCAGGTCACCTGAAACTCGGGAAGCTCATCTATTTCTGGGATGACAACTCGATTTCCATCGACGGCGCGACCAGCCTCGCCGAGTCCGATGACCATCAGGCGCGTTTCCGTTCGGCCAACTGGCATGTCCTGCAGATCGACGGACACGATACCGATGCTATCAGGGCAGCGATCATCGAGGCGCGGAAGGTCACCGACCGACCCTCGATGATCGCCTGCAAGACGATCATTGGCTTTGGCTTCCCGACAAAGGCAGGAACCCAGAAGGCACACAGCGATGCGCCAGGGGAGGAAGAGATTGCGGGGGCACGAAAGCTCTTGGACTGGTCTTCGCCTCCGTTCGAGATTCCAAATGACCTGCTTGAGGCGTGGCGCTCCATTGGCTCAAAGGGGCAAAACGCGCGGATGGCGTGGGCAGTACGCGTTCAAACCGCGAACGGCGAGATCCGCGCGGAATTCGAGCGCCGGATGAAAGGTGCGTTGCCGCACGACTGGCGCAAGGCGATCGAGGCGGCCAAAAGTGAGTTGCTGGCAAGCGAGAAGGATATGGCCACTCGCCAAGCCAGTGGTACCGTCCTTAATCACTTGGCCGAGGCCGTACCGGAGCTGATCGGAGGTTCAGCCGATCTGACGCCATCCAACAACACGAAAGCCAAGTCCCAGGTCGAGATCGCCCCCGGTCAGTATGCGGGCTCCTACATCCATTATGGCGTCCGCGAGCATGGTATGGCCGCCACGATCAATGGCATCGCCCTTCACGGGGGATTGATTCCGTACGGCGGCACGTTCCTGACGTTCTCTGATTACGCGCGACCCGCCATTCGCCTTGCCGCCATGATGGAAATCCGCTCGATCTTTGTGATGACGCACGATTCTATCGGCTTGGGCGAAGATGGGCCGACCCATCAGCCAGTCGAGCATCTGTCCGCACTTCGGGCAATCCCAGGGCTCGCTGTTTACCGTCCGGGTGATCCGATTGAGACGGCAGAATGCTGGGAAGCAATTCTCGACGCTCCCCGCAGAGCTGCTCTCATCGCACTGTCCCGGCAGCCAATGCCATTGCTGCGCAGGACCACTGGAAGCGAAAACCTGTCAGCAAAAGGCGGGTACGTGCTGCTGGAAGCCGAAGGCGGCGAGCGTCAGCTGACTATCATGGCGACCGGCTCAGAGCTCCATCTGGCAGTCCAAGCTCGGGATCGGTTGCAGGCCGGAGGTATTCGGACCGCCGTCGTCTCGATGCCATGCCGACTATTGTTCGAGGCTCAGACGCCCGAGTACAAGAGGAAGGTACTCGGCGCGGGATCTGCGAGGGTCGCTGTAGAGGCTGCCGTCCAAGATAGCTGGGACCGATATCTCGGGTTCAATGGTCGGTTCGTGGGTATGCATAGCTTCGGCGCATCCGGAAAGATCGACGACGTCTACAACAAGTTCGGCATCACAGTGGATGCGGTGGTCAAAGCCAGCGGGGAAGCCCTTGCCGCCGGTTCTGCTTGACGAGGTTACTCACGTTGATCGTGTGCCCCAAGGTGCTCGTCCCATCTTGGGGGACCCCCATATCTTCTAACTCTTCGATGATAACGATCTAGTTTTTCGCCATTCCGTTTTACTAGGCGGCACCCCAACTAAGATCCCAAAATCCAAACGATTGGGCGTCGACGGTTGCCGTCGGCTTGGCCCGTGGGACAACAAGCATGACAAAGTCAAATGTAGAATTCGGTCTCGATACCTTTGGGGACGTAACACACGACGCCAACGGCCAGCCTGAAACGTATGCTCAGGTCATCCGGAATGTCATCAAGGAGGCCGTGGTCGCCGACCAGGTTGGGATCGATTTCTTCGGGATTGGCGAACACCATCGCGAGGATTTCGCGGTATCCAGCCCGGAAACTGTTCTTGCGGCAGCTGCGACGGTGACAGATAGGATCAAGCTGGGTTCGGCTGTAACGGTGCTGAGTTCGGACGACCCCGTGCGCGTTTATCAGCGGTTCGCAACTGTCGACGCAGCGTCCAACGGCCGCGCAGAGGTCATCCTGGGCAGGGGGTCTTTCACTGAGTCTTTCCCGCTCTTTGGGTATTCGTTGTCCGACTACGACAAGCTGTTTGAGGAGAAGGTCGAGCTTTTCGCCCAGCTCCTTGAGCAGAAGCCAGTTAGCTGGACGGGGATGACGCGGCCGCCTTTGAATGGTCAGCGCGTGTTTCCCCTTGTCGAGAAAGGCCCGCTGAAGACGTGGCTAGGCGTTGGTGGAAGCCCAGATTCCGTCATTCGTGCTGCGCAGTATGGACTTCCTATGATGCTCGCCATCATCGGCGGGAGCCCTTATCGTTTCAAGCCATTCGTCGATCTATATCGTAACGCCAATGAGCAGCTAAAGCATCCGGCAATTCCAGTTGGTGTTCATTCCCCGGGCTATATCGGCGAGACCGATGCCGCTGCAAAAGCGGAGTTCTGGCCGCATTTCCGCGCCATGCGAGATCGTATTGGCCGTGAACGGGGCTGGGGTCCTGTCAGCGAGAGAGACTACGAAGCTGAAATCGATCAGGGCTCGTTGTATGTCGGCTCACCGGAGAGCGTGGCCGCAAAGCTTGCGCCAGTTATCGAGAACCTTGGCATTCAGAGGTTCCAGCTGAAATACAGCATCGGAACGATGCCGCATGAGAAATTGGTCCAGAGCATCAGGCTATTTGGGGAAGAAGTGGTTCCAAGGGTGAAAACTACACTTGCCAAGGAAGTGGCAGCGTGACCCCAAGAGCCGGGGTCGATCGCTTCCGAGAAGGCTCTCGCCGCTCTCTTTGCCAGTATGGGTGAGGTTAGGGGCAGGCTGGAACTCCAGCTTGCCTCTTCCCCTGGGGGAAACAAAAAATACCGTTCCGGCGGTCAATTCGTGGGATAACTGAGGCAAGGGGCCTCCAATCAGCAGTCCTTGTCGTCGGGTTCTACGTCAACTGCCTCGGGCTCACCACGGACTGTGAAATCGATAAGCTCGATTGGTACGTTTCCTCCAATCTGGAGCCATAGTTCCACCATTGTCATGATCTCGTAAAGCGCGCTGCCCCTCGGGATACAAACTCATCAGTTAACGACGACGTTCTCCTGTAGTCTCGCCTCAAACCGGATCATACCGTTCATTGGAGTTGCGCGTGAAAGATCTCTGTCACAACGGTATTATTCGGAACGGAAATACGCGCACGGCGACGAATTCTGAATGCCCGGCTACGGAGATTCAAGGCCTCTGAACTAGGCGCTTATCGTTTCGAGATAGGTAGCCGTTCACCGGCTCTCACCGCGCCTTTCAGTCGATTGTCCGATGGCGCCAATGGACAGACATAGCGGGATGAATAGGCGCACGAAGGAAAATATGAGAAATTGAAATCGAGTATCAATGCGCCGTCTGGACGGACAACTCCGAGATCCGCTCCCTTGATGGTGTCGAAGAGATATCGGCCACCGCCATATGTCTCGGTCCCTGAGGTCGCGTCGACAAACGGCAGGAACACGCCACCGCCGTACCCCTCAATCCAGTAAAGGGTTAATTCGCCGCCCAATCTGGCCTCCAGCCCCGATGTACGAGAGAACGCATGCATCGACAGGTCACCATCCACTCCTGTTGCGACGGTTATCCGTTCCGGCGTGACTGCGACAAGCTGTACCGTCAAGCGCAACGAGGGATCATAAGAAAATGTCGTCGGCCCTACGAACGTCTTGCGGTCCGCCAATTCGATTGGCGACTGAGGATGGTCGCGAAACAGGGTCGAACGGGTGTCGCACCAAAGCCTCCAGGCAGCAACCACGTCCGGACTAGAACGTACCTCGTAGTAGAGATTTGCGATCTTCTCGCGCCATTCCCACAGGTGTTGTGTCTCGTCCAAATCATATCCTCCCATGCCGGAAACTTCGCCGCTCTCGTCATCGAAACGCTCGCCCAATCATCGCGGCGTAACTTTAAGCAATCACGCACTGATCCGAAAGATGCGGTCTAAACACCGCCTACAAACGAAAGTCTGTGCAGAAATTTTCTTCAACGATCGGGGCGCTGGCGATCCCATCGGGTTCAGCCACGGCTGACCGCTGAGTTCGGACGCCTGGGAGGATCAGGTTCCCCTTGCACGGGCCATCAAGAATGAGATCAAGATCCCGGTTGTCGCTGTCGGGTTGACAACCGAGCCTGCTCAGGCTGAGGCGATTGTGTCTACTGGAGACGCGGATCTCATCGCAATAGCAAGAGCCGCGCTCTACGACCCTCGTTGGCCTTGGCACGCAGCAGCCGTTCTTGGAGGGCAGGTGTCCGCGCCTCCGCAATATCTCAGATCTCAGCCCGCACAGTACAAAAATCTGTTTCGATCCTAAAGCATCCGCCTGTGCGCACTGGTGAAGCCCTGCGCGTCAGCTACGAGACGTCTTCCGCCGCCGGCGTCATCGCGGGCGTGACGCCTTGTTTGGGAGACCGCGCAATCGGTGATAAAATCGCAGACAGGTTGGTAACCAGTCCCACAGACATTTCGAGGCACGGAGGGTCTGATGAACGGGCTAATGGCGGTTGACAGCGTCGAGGTTCGGGTGCTTGTCGACAATCTCACAGACAATCTTTCCACGGTGCCTTCATTTGTGGAAACGGAGGTCGCGGCCATAGAGCGGCGGCGTCGTGGGATGTGGATCATGGGCGGCAAATGCCTATGTTGCGCGGCCCACGGTCTGGCTTGTCTCGTTACCATTCATCAAGGAGGCGTCACGAGAACAATCCTATTCGACACCGGTCCCGAAGACCGCGTCCTCGAGCAGAACGTCGCGCGGCTTGGCGTCGAGCTCGGGCGTGTTGAGGCAATCGTTCTATCTCACGGCCACTGGGATCATTGCGGAGCGGTGCTTTGTGCCTTGCAACTCATCCGGGACCGCAATGGGGGCAATCCAGTCGCATGCTACGTCCATCCGGACATGTTCGGGAAACGTGGCCTCAAGCGGCAAGATGGGTCGTTGCGCCTCATGGAAGACGTGGCCAGCTTGGAAGAACTTGCCTCCTTCGGCGCAGCCACGGTCAATACGAGGGAGCCGCAGCTGTTATTGGAAGGATCGGCCTACGTGAGCGGCGAGATACATCGCGTGACCGCTTTCGAACGGGGATTTCCCGGCCAGTATCGGCAGTCAACGGACGGCAGCGAATGGGTGCAGGACGAGCTGATGATGGATGAGCGCTTCCTGGCCGTGAACGTTACCGGGAAAGGCCTGGTCATTTTCAGCGCCTGCTCACATGCGGGCGTGATCAATGTACTGAGGCACGCAAAGTCGAGTCTTTCCGGTGTGCCGCTCCATGCCGTCGTGGGCGGGCTGCATCTTGTCGGACAGAACGAGCGGATCATCCCGGCGACGGTCGAAGCGTTGGCGTCATTCGACCTTGTCACCATCGCTGCGGGCCATTGCACCGGGTGGCGAGCCATGAACGCGCTGGCGAACGCTTTTGGCGACAGCAAGATCGTCCCATTATCTGTTGGAAAGCGGATCTCGTTTTGATGCGGTAGCCGTGTCGCCTCAGCTCATGCCCGCGAGCAGTAATCCCTCGGGGCGAGTGAAATGATCCCTCCTGTGCAAACTCATTACAAAACGCCTCCACTCGGTGAACACGTCATTAACCGAGCAAGAAGTGTTCCGGACTTACGACTTCGTAGTGATCTCGGCCTGCGGAGCGCTGGGCGCCATCAGCGACACAAACTGCCGGGCCTATGTTTTGGTTGAGGCTCGAGCCGCGGATTCGACGAAAACATTTGGGGTATCGACGCGTCGTCCACGGTCGTCCGAGCAGGAACACGATTGGATCTTCGAAGCCAAAATCCTTGGTCAGCTTGAAGTGTGGTCGATCTTCGCCGCACACGAATACTCCCTCCGGACCATCGGGAAATTTTCCGAAATCCTCTTCCGCGCCGACCAGCAGGGTGGATAGGCACGAGATCGACAACGAAAGTGCAAACAATATATTGGGCTTCTTGGTTCCTCAGGCGTTGGCCTTGGATGAGACGTCACCATAGCTGTTGATCGTAGAAAACGGAGAGATTCCTGGCCAGAGTTCCTCAAATGCGACTGTCGGTGCGGAAATCAAATTCTTGCCCTGCCAAGCTCCGATTACCGTCTTCCTATTCCCGACGGTTACAACAGCCCCGTCGGGCAGCTTGAGATCGATCGGCATGGCCCGCGCGGGCTGGATTAAGCGTAGCGCTATCGGCAGCCCGAACTCCAGCTTGTTGAAGACCACCGGGGAGGAATGGGAGCGGTCTCCTAATGGATAGCCGGCCTCTCTGTATGCCGCCGGGAAATTGGCATGCTCGATACAGTCTCCGTCGAAGGAGATGACCAATTCCTCCCACCGCTTGGTAAAGCGTTTTTCTTCACTCTTCACCAGATCTGCGGGGCCTAGGTCTGGAATGTCCGGTGTTTGCCACGCGCTGCCGAAGACGTTCGGCGGGTCCTGAAGTGGACTTCCGTCCAAGGATCTCATTGCAATCACGTTATTGTAGTGGTGGAAATCCGAGAAGCGCTTCTTCTTGGCCGTGGACATCGTGGTCCACCAGGTGTTGTTGAAGACGTAGTGCGGGCCGCTTGCCTGATGCGTCTCGGGGAACTTGAACAGTTGTCCGTTGGAATGATCGTCGTCGGGCGGCCCGGGACGGTGTCCGTTCCACCCGAGGTTTCCGTAGATGTAGAAATGGCCGGAACGGGCCATCTCGACAGAGAAGGGCACGTAGCAATCGACGAAGAAATTGTGCCTTACCGTCCAATTCCAAGCGAAATCCTCTGCCTCCACAGCATTGTCACGTATCCTGACAAACCAATTGTTTTCTATCAGCACGTTCTTTGAGTGGCTCTCCACGGTATCGAACGATGCCTCGTTGAAGAAGTGGACCGCGTTGAAGGCATCGATGATCACGTTCCGCCGGATAACGACGTACCCCGCGATGGTCCACGCGCGGAAGAAATCGCCATCGAAGGCCCGGGCGTCATGTTTGATATCGATGGGAGGATTGTTGTCTTTCACCGATCCGTGGACTTGGGTCCACAGTGTTTTGTACCAAAGGGTCGTTTCAAAGCGAGGAGGGCCGGGATGCGGTCTGCCTTCGCGAAGAATCGAGAAAAGATCTTCGTCCCCCTTACCACTCATGTCCTGAATCCATGAGCAGTCTTCAATTAGCAAATGCCGCGTATTGATCCCGGTCGCACCGATCGCAAATGTACCGCCTTTGAAAGCGACCCTACGAATGATCACATTCTGGCAGTTGTCGAGGTATATCGCCGTCGGCCAGCATCCCTCGAATTCGAGGTCCTCGATTATTACCCACTGGCAATTACGGACGATAAGGGCGGCGTTATCCGCAAGATAATATAGACCCGGAAACTGACCCGCTGCCTCCTGGACCTTTGCAAGACGGTTGCCTGTTTCGCGGAAGTCCTCAAAGGGAATTCCGGGCCCGATGGTGGCGTCCGGACCACGCAGCACGATTGGTTTCTCGGCCGAGCCACTCTTGCCGGAAAGGACGAGGGAATCGCGAAACCGAGTGCTTTCGAAGGAGATCACGTCTCCGGCCTTTGCCTGTCTCAGCACCTGTGGCGCTGTCGAAGGCGTTACACCAATGCTCTTGTTTCGCTCTCCTGCACCCTCTTTCCCCATCGTCTTACCCACTACTTGGAGGGGCTTCACCCTCGATATGGTTTTGTCATCGTGACGCGGAAATGGAGTCTACCAGCGGTTGGATGATCTGAAGCGCTCCGCTCGCAAGGAGTGGCGAAACGACCGTGACGACGCTGGCCATCAGCTTCCAGATACTTTGGAGACCCTGTTTCTCTATTTGCGAATCAGGGATCGAAAGTTCCGCTGGAAAGTAGATCGACGCCATGGCCAGCGAGAAAGCCGTTCCCCAGTACCAAGTCATCGCATTGCGTAGGTTAGTGAAATCGGCCAGAGCTTGCTTCCCCACGCGAGGAAGGGTGTCATTCTGTCCGTCAGGCAGGTAAGCTGCCACAATTAGGTCCGCACCCGGCTGAAACAGCAGGTGGACAGTCACCACACTCAGCAGAAAGGTCGCAGCCGCAAGGGTCGTCAAATCCGTGAGCGATTTCCGTCGCCCCGGCGCAGCCTGACTGCTTCCCACGAGTGCCAACGCAGCGATCCAAAATGAGAAGCCGGCCAGCGCAACGATGCTCATTACGATCACCGCGATTTTCAAAAGACTGTTGCCGGTATTGCCTATGTTATCCGGGCACGAGCAAACTGCTGGTAGCGTCGAAAGCGTCCCCTTGATGAGGTTTACAGCGATCCCTACTGGCAACCTGACGTTTGAATAGTACGTGGCAGCCACGGCTATGGCTGACGCGAGTACGATTGCGCATGCTGCGGCCGTCATTGCCGAACGACGGTAATTAGCGTGGAATATAAAAGCGCCATAGATGGCCGTCGCAAGGCTCAACACCGATGTCACGCAAGCGAGGAAGCCAAAAACATACAGCGATAGGACGACCGTGGAGGGGACATGCGGTATCTGGTTGATATTCGAGATGTCCGGCGAGATGTCCGGGTTCGAAAAATCGTACAGGACCGTGCGCGACATGAACCTAAAATCAATCCACTCCACCGGAATGATTTTATCGAACATATAGGCAGCGAGCCAGATGATGATCGGAGGGGCAGCCACGATCAGCGCCAGCCACGCAAGTTTGATTTGTATTTGAATGTTCGCTTCATCGCTCATCGGGGAAGAACCTCGGAAGACGTCGGCCGCTTTTGTCTGATTTTTGTCGCTGGTAGAAGGAATCCATTTCGGCCCAGCTGGGTTGTGGCGCTGCCGCACGGCCGCAAGCGTGTCCGAGCTGAGAAAAGACATATGCAACGTTTCAAATGGATCGAGATTACAACGCATTGCTCCTGTCCCCCCCGGAACCTGTAAAGAGCTGCTCGCGTCACTACACTCCTCAGACTAAAGCTAAAATTGCCTTCTCGCAATATGATAACTTAAAGTCGCAGTACGGGAAGGGCGTGTTTTTGGAGGTGTATGTCGGAGAGGTGATCATGGGAAAATGGCAGCACGTCGCTAACAACTTGAAATGCCGTCTGGAGCCGGCCTACAGGTTTCGGGATCTCATCCTTGTCCAGATTTGCGAACCCGAGGCGCAGTCGAGAAAGGGCGTCTTGTGCGCGAAAAGCGGTTAGTTCGGTGCGGTTCTAATCTGAATTCATCGTGATCAAGTCGTCCTCAGCGACGACTCTAGGAGATTCAATCTGCGTGACGTTTTGCTGCGGCGAAGACCCTTCGCTGCAGGATCGGAAACCTATAGGCGGCTCGAAACGACAGTAGGTCGGCAGCGCTGACCAGAACAAGGCCGACATGAACACAACGGCGGAAAGCCACTTCCACCAGCTCGTGTCCTCGCTCGTGAGTAAAAGCCAGAGTGCTTACAAATCCACCGTTAAGACAATTGACGCGGGGCTGATTCAGTAGGGATTCACAGCTCCAGGGTCCGGGGTGGCGGCGAGACTTGCCGTGGTCGTCGTTTGCGTCCTGCGCACGAACGGTTAGTGACGTGCGGAGAAGATTTCGATGCTGGACATATGGCTCCCAACAATCCGTGGCTACTTCGGCATATATGATTGTGGCGTTTGATGGAAAGCAACCGTGAATGGCGGCGTTGGCTACCTTAGTTGTCTGACATGCGGGTGTTGCCGAGTCGTTGACGCCAATGCAACAGCCGGTGATCATCGGTGAACCTCACTGGGATTCGCCGAGATGGATGTTGATCAGGGCAGCGCAGTATCACCCCAACTAACGGGCCCACGCCCGAAGCTCCACAATTGGCTGAATGAGCAGCGTGAGTATGAGCGGCAGGGGCAGAGACGGGGACGACGGCATGCATATGAATCTGTCGATGTCCGCCGAACTGCCCTAATCGTGATCGATATGGTCCCGTTTTTCGTCGAGGAAAGCGGCTACTGTCGAGGGGTACTGCCCAACATCATCCGCCTGACAGATGCCGTTCGCACCGCTGGTGGCACCGTGGCGTGGGTTGTTCCCGGCTCCGGTCAGCCTCATCCAGACCTCGCGCGGGAGTTCTTTGGCGACGAGATAGCGGAAGTATTTAGGACGTCAGGCGGGGCTGGCCCGTTGTCGGGAAGGGTGTGGGGTGGTCACCGAAAGCGGAAGACCTGTATTTCGAGAAGTCCGCGTATAGCGCGTGTTTCCCTGGCTCTTCAGACTTGCCATTAGCGCTTCGCTCTCGGGATATCGACACCGTTTTCATCACCGGAACATTGACGAACATCTGCTGCGAGTCCTCGGCCCGAGACGCCTATGCCAGCGGGTTCCGTGTAATCTTCATAGCTGACGGGACGGCTGCCAGGCGCGACCTGGACCAAAACGCAGCACTCCACAATATTTACCGGAGCTTTGGGGATGTGCGCCCGACAGACGAAGCCATTTTCCTTCTGTCAGTAGACCGGGTCTAAGTAACCATTCGACGCACGTTCGGAGAGATCAATGGAGCATACCCGAGAGAAAGTGGCCGCCGTTACAGCCAGACTCCGACGCTCCGGAATTGTCTGCGATCTTTTTGGCGGTTGGGCGGAAGAAGTTCTGGGTCTCCGCGTACCCTCCGCTCATGGTGATATCGATATGCTCTATCGGAGCGAGACCTTTGAAGAACTGGATTTCAAGCTTTGAGACAATCCTGAGTTCGAAGAGGTTCCGCTGAAGCGCTTCCGGCACAAGCGAGCTTTCCGCTTTTATGGCACGCTGTGCGAGATAACCTTAGTGCAGGAGCGAGAGGGGCCTTTTACGCTCTTCTGGGGCGACGTTCCCTTCTGGTGGGATACTCCGCTGCTGCATGGGGTTATAGTGGAAGTTGGTGGGGAGCCGACCTCGCTTGTATCTGCCAACAACCTCAAACGATACCGCGATCTCCATAAAGACACGCAGCCGCATCGCTGGCGTGACCCTCAAGCGTTAGAACCCTACGAATGACCGCGCAGGGCGAAAGTAGGACGGATAATCTGCAAGAAGCCCATCCCATTAGAGTTGCCAGTGATGACAAGCCCTCGGGCCGAGCTTGCCGATATTCAAGCCCTTGAGGAGGCCCTCCATCGCCCGGAAGTCAGGCGGTCGAGAGACGCAGTCGAAGCGTTGCTTGCAGAAGGATTTGTTGAATTCGGAGCATCCGGAACTGTGTATTCCCGCACAGAGATTGTCGAACTTCTGATTCACGAGGATGGCAATGACAATGATCGTCTCAGAACGACCAACTACACCCTGACGTCCATTTCTCACGACGCGGTGCTGTTGACCTACGAAAGTGAGCGCACCCAAAACGACGGGTCAAGGCGGCATGTTTTACGAAGCTCGATTTGGAAGCTTATCGGAGATCGGTGGCAGATGCTTTTCCACCAGGGCACGATCAAGCGAGGCTAAGTGCTGAGTTTAAATCGAGATACGCGGCAGGCTGGCGTTGCATCGATTTCAATGTCGCCGAGGGTCTGTTGTTTGCCATTACTCGTGTCGGGGGGCGCTCGAATGGGTTCCTTGATCGCCTGGGTAGCAGATGCTAGGCTCCCAATGGGAACCTTACCGAACCTGCTGCCGGATTGAAAGGTGTTCGAATCGATGACGTCCCTGTCCGGAGGTCGAAATGTAATCGGCAGACTTCGACGAGGATAAGGGATTTCCGATGTTCTATGAGACGATAAAGTTTTCTCCGCACAACGTGGCAGCTCTCAAAAAGGCGCTACGCAAGCGGTACCCAGCTATTGGCTCGTCGCATGGTGATGAGGCTATCGCAGCATCTTTCGGTTTCAGAACACATGCAGCAATGCGCGGAGTGTTGCAGCAGGTGAGTGGGGCCACCCGCCTCATAGTTCAAATAGACGCAAGCCTCCTTATGATGCGTCTTGAAGAACTGGGCTATAGCGGGCTCTCTGTCCAAGAATTGCGACGGACCATCCTGGAGGCACCGTATCCTGATCGATGGCTTGGGGACGAGTTGGAGCAATCACTGGTGCAACGCCGCATACCAGATGCGGCGAACGGCTAGACAATGTCAATAATCCTACGTTCCGCGACAAAATCGGATGCAGCTTACCTGCTGGAACTGGAGGAGATGTGCATGCGCAGTTACGCGGAAGCGTTGTGGGGCGACTGGAATCAGTCTGACACAGTGGAGAGCCTAGATGTGGCGGGTCACGAGGTGATTGAACTGGACGGCAAGGCCGTCGGGTGTATTGCCGCGATCTGGCACGAAGATCATATTTTCATAGAAAAACTATATATAGCCCCCGCCTATCAAAGCAGGGGAATAGGGACCTATGTTTTGAACACCAAGTCTCACCAGGCAGCACAACATGGACTTCCTACGAAGCTCAGCGTCCTGAACACAAATCCTGCGGACCGATTCTATGAGCGAGCGGGGTTCGCACTAGAGGCGGAAACGCTCGAACGCCGCCGGTTTTCCAAGGCAGTACCAACATCCTGATTTCGCGCCGCGCCCAAGCCATGGTGCAAAGTCATGGTAGTCGCCACCAAGAGCCTGGATCGGACCAGGGGCATGATAACCGGGCGGCGGCCGATCGTGGTTCGCGCCCGAGGCGGTTTCCTCGAAGATGCGGATACACTCGACCTTGCGTAGCGCGTCGAGCTGTGCCGCGACCGTTTGTTCGCGGGTGGAAACGCGCGTAGCCGATCAGTGCCAACACTTCCTCATCACGCTGCGGCGCTCACATCGTATTCGAAATGAATGCGATCATAGGGAAACTCGATTCCATCCTCTGTCCGGTTGATGACACCAGCATTGACGAGAGTCGTCACGTCACGATGAACGGCCTGCACATCGCGGTTGACCCGACGCGCGACCTCGCGGATCGACAGCGGCCCGTGTCCCGCGAGCGCCTTGACGATAGCGAGGCGGGAAGGCGCGAGCACTCGGTGCATGTCATCGTAGGAGGTGAAGTTGACCGAAGGTACGGCCTCTGCTGTCTCCCCTGCAAGCGCCCGCCTTCCGGCCTCGACAAAGCGAGCCTTGGCATCCGCTATGGTACTCAAGCGCACAGTCAAAGTTGTCATCTGAGCATCCTTTCCATGTCAGCTTGGAAGGCATCGTAAAGTGCTTCAAGGGACGTAAATTCGATGGCTTCTTCGCGGTTACCCAAGTGCCGGTGATCGCCTTTCCCGCGCTCATTGTCATAGCGGAGAACGCACTCACCGTTCACAACGAAGGCCAGCCGATACTTGAACGGGTGCGTGCTGCCCGGAACCGGGTTGGGTAGGTGCCATAACACGACCTCAAAATAAGTCTTGTCATTGATCACCGTTCGCGATTTCTCGATCAGTCTGGCCTTTATGTTGTTATTGATAACAACACTCTGGCGTTGTTGTCAATAACAACGCTCTCAATGGATGGGCAGCGCTCATGGGGAATAAGGAAGGCACAACAGTCGTCGCTGAACGATATGAAGAATAATTCTGCAGGATTTTCCACGCCCGACAGAGCATCACTGTCTGGGCGACCGGCCTGCCAGGTGCGTTCATTTGGATGGTCAGGTAGGTGCTGTTGGCGCAAAGATCGGCAATAAACATCGGCAAGTCTCACCTTGTGACCTACGATAAGTAGCTGATTTATCTTCGTAACATGGATGCTAAAGATCGGCAAAAATCCCAACATGGGGCAAATTTCGAAAATCGGCAATCAACATCGGCAATTTTCTTGAAATAAGCAGGTTAACCCACTAAATATCATCGTGTTTTAGAGTTTCAAAGATCGGCAAGAATTGGCAGAAGAAGTTCCAACCCGCATTGAACCGGCTTTTTTCGAGGATAGCATTCCTTCCTCGATCTCTGATCTCGTTGTGGAGATTCAGGCAGCATCTGGAAAGCTCGGCCAGGGCCTTCACAACGACTCGGCCTTCGAGCTGTCCGATCTCGTAAGGGTAATGAACTGCTACTACTCAAACTTGATCGAAGGTCACAATACACGTCCCAAGGACATCGAGCGAGCACTAGCGGGCGTTGAGATTGAAGAGGCCACTCGTCCGCTGGCCTTGGAAGCAAGGGCACATGTAATCGTTCAGCGGGAAATCGATCGCTTGAACAGAAATGGCACATTGCCTCCACCGACATCGTCCGAGTTCATCGTTTGGGTACATCGCCGCTTCTATGAGGAGATGCCGGAGGAATTCCGCTTCGTCGAAGGCCGTGAAGGACCTAAGGTCGAGATCGTTCCAGGCGCGTTCAGATCAAAGAGCGCCGACGATGTTTCCGTCGGTCGACACCAGCCGCCGTCCTCTCAATATGTCAAAGCGTTCATGGACTACTTTTCCAAGCGCTACGCGTCCACCCAGGTGGGGGCGACAACCAAGATTGTTGCCATCGCTGCCGCGCATCACCGGCTTAACTTCATCCATCCGTTTATGGACGGAAACGGTCGGGTGAGCCGATTGATGTCGCACGCTATGGCTCAGGAAGCAGGTGTAGGCGGGAAAGGATTGTGGTCGATCTCGCGTGGTCTAGCCCGTGGACTGAAGGACAAGGGCGAGTACAAAAGGCTGATGGATCATGCCGACCAGCAACGCATGAACGATAGAGACGGTCGAGGAAACCTGTCCGCAAAGGCTCTGCAAGACTATTGCGAATGGTTCTTGTCGGTGGCCCTCGACCAGATTCAGTTTTCCAATGCTGTATTCTCTTTTGACACGCTCGAAAGCCGTTACCGCAAATTGGTAGAAGATGTTATCGACGACAAGCGTGCTCCGGACGTCATCTCAGCCGTCCTCAAACATGGCTCGATAAATCGCGGCGATATTGGCTTTATCACGAAGTCGCCCGACCGTACTGCGCGGAACACATTGAAGGCGCTGCTCGATCATGGTTTCCTGAAGTCCGCTTCGCCGAAGACACCCGTACGCTTAGCCTTCCCGCTAGACTACCGCGAGCGGCTGTTCCCCAACCTTTTCACGGAAGGGGAGATTGCCGCCCCAAAGCCCTCTGTCCCGTCGTTCCTTGCTCAGAAGCGTACACAGGAGGTGGCCAAACGGTCCTGCTTTCCGCCGCGCTTCGATGAAGATGAGGAGTTCCAAAAACGTGTTACCGGAATTGTGGCATTACAGAAGTCGGTTGGCGCGAGAAGTACACTTGGCAAAATTGCGGCTCAAGAACTCGCAACTACTGAACCAGCAAGGGTGGACTGGAAAGCTGTCGAGGATCGCGTGATCGCCGAAAGCATCGGAGAGCACGGTCAATCTCGTGCAGAAGTCATTCAAGCGCTAAGCGAACATAGCCGTGGCGCAGTGTCGGATAAGCAGAAGGACGATATTGAGAAACGCGTATTTGCTGCCGCACCAGCGTCGGTGGCGAAATACAACAAGCGCATCATGGACAGAAAGCCAAGGCGTTAAGTTTGGGAAAACTCGGCATTCGATTTTCAGCCAAAAGCAACAGATATGAAACCGCTCGGGTGTTCCATAAGATAGATTATCCGATCTAATGGTGTAGMCGGGTGGGTTCTAGAATGAAGTGCGACTTGCTAATGATCCCAATGGGTTATCAATTGCAAGGACGATGCAATGAAGCGCACCTACTCTCAGATTGGATTGGACGAACGCCGTAAGATTGCCCGTTGGAGGTTGGCTGGGCTCAGTATTGCGTGCCTGAAGGTTGACTTGCCGCTGCTCGACGCACCGTGCAGACAAATAATCTGCGCCATTCAAATCCCTCTGTTTCGATGGGGGTCACGGGATAGATCGACGCCCGGCTGCCAGACTGCGCCAATTAGTCCAGCGGCCTTCATAACCTAGCCCGGATTTGCCAACCGCATGAGACCTGCCTCTGTCGATTTAAACCCGCAAGCACGATAGAATGAGGTCAGATGCGGTTCGAAGTCGACATGGAGCCACGTCGCCCCTCGCACTCGCGCAGCAGTCGTGCTTCCTTGACTAACATCGTCGCGATCCCCCTCCTACGCCACATTGGCCTGACACAGGTATCCAGAACAAAGGCGTGCAACCCACCATCTGTGGCGACGTTGACGAAGCCGATCAGGCTCTCGTCTTCGTAGGCTCCAACATGCGTTAAGCTGCGTGCTAAAATCTTTCGGAAATCCCTTCTGTCATAACTGCCCCAAGCTTCCGCCCAAAGCTCGTTCAGTTCTTCGTTCGA